>DAIRFV010000199.1:0-11176 GCA_036794905.1 Pyrinomonadaceae bacterium
CCGTCGTACTTCGTCTTGACGCTCGACTCCAGATTCTTGACGAGGTCGGGGCCGCCGACGACGGGGTTGAAGACCTGCCCCGTGGTGCGGCCGATGATGAAGTGCGTGCCGAAGTTGTGCAGGTAGTCGGCGCGCACGACGTAGTCGCCCGCGAACTCGCGCTGCACCCCGACGTTGAACTGCTGCACCATCGGGTTCTGCAAGTCGTTATCGATGATGTTGATGCCGCCCGCGCCCGCGCCGGGCAGGACGAAGCCGGTGAAGGGGTTGGCGAGCCGCGGGGCGGGCGGCGGGAACTGCCCGCACGCGGGGTTGAAGAGGCACGGCGGGTCGATGAAGAAGACGTTGCCGGCCCTCACCTCGATGGGCAGCGCGCGGCCGTCGAGCCCTCGCTCCAGAGACTGTATCTGGAGCGTCACCCGGTCGTAGTAGATGCCGTAGCCGCCGTGGACGGAGGTGTCGCCGCCGTCGGGCGACCAGTTGAAGCCGAAGCGCGGGGCGAAGTTGTTGCGGTCGGCGTGCCGCTCGGGGCCGCGCAGGAACGGCGCCACAATCGGGTTGATGCCGCCGGGGAAGCGGCTGACGTTCTTCACGTCCGTGTCCAGCTCGTACCGGAGGCCGAGGTTGAGCGTGAGGTTCGGCGTCACGCGCCAGTCGTCCTGCGCGTAGGCGGCGAGGTGCGTGTTGTCGGCGTCGGGGATGACGAGCGCGCGGTCGGGGAAGGCGCTGCGGAGCGTGACGGCGAAGAGCAGGTCGTCGTCGTCGGCGCGCCCGTCGCCGTTGCGGTCGAAGGAGGCGAAGTCTTCGATCAGCTCGACGCGGCCGTCCTGAAAGACGCCGAGGTCGAAGTCGGAGAGCACGCGCTGCGCCTCGCCGCCGAAGTGGAGGGTGTGGTTGCCGCGGATGTTCGTGAAGTTGTCGGCGAACTGCAAGCGCTTCTGCCTGGTCGCCTGCGGCACGCGGAACGAGACGCCGTCCTGGATGGACGGGAAGGTGAGCTGCGGCCCCGCCGTCAGCGGCACGGTCACGTTCGAGAAGGTGCTGTAGCTGAAGTTGAACTCGTTGACGCTGGTGGGCGAGAGCACGCGCGTGTAGTTGGCGAGGAGCGAGTGCGTGCGGTTGCGGCTCGACTGCCGCTGCGAGGCCGAGCCGATGGAGCGGATGAGCGTGCTCTGCGAGACGGCCTCGTCGCGCTGGGCGGAGTAGCGCAAGGTCAGTTTGTCGCGGTCGGTCACCGACCAGTCGAAGCGCTCGGTCGAGAGCAGGTCGTCGAGCGGCGCGTCGGCGAACGAGCGCGTGATGGCGCGCCGCGCCGGGTCGCGCGTCCCGACGAGCACCGCGCCGTCCTGGTTGCGGTATTCGAGCGAGCCGAAGAAGAAGGCCCTGTCCCTCTTGACGGGCCCGCCGAGCGTGAACGAATACTGCTCGCGGTCGAAGGGCGGCTCGTCCGAGAACGTGCGGTCGAAGGTGGCGGGCAGCCCCTGAAACATGCTCCCGCGGAAGTAGGCCGCGGCCGAGCCGTGCAGCTCGTTCGTCCCCGCTCGGGTCACGATGTTGACGACACCCGAGCCCGTGCGGCCGAGGCGCGCGTCGAAGCGGTTGGTGGCGACCTGGAACTCCCGCACGGCGTCCTGCGAGACGTTCTGCACCGCCCCGCCGACCACGTCGTCGTTCGTGTCGGCGCCGTCCACGGTGACGCTGCCGCCGCGGCCGAACTGCCCGGCCGAAGAGATAACAATCGTGTTGGTCTTCGTCGGGTCGAAGTTCGGCGCGGGCGCGTTGCCCGGCGTGAGCAGCGCGAGTTCGAGAAAGTTGCGCCCGTTCAGGGGCAGGTTCTCGATCTCCCGCTGGTCAATCACCGTGTCCACCTTCGACGTGGAGGTGTCCACGAGCGGCGCGTACCCGACGAGGTCAACGACCTCTTGCAGCCCCGGCTCCATCGTCACGTCGAGCTTCACGTCCTGCCCGACTTGCAGCGACGCCGGCTCCTTCGAGACCTTGGGCGCGAAGCCCGACGCCTCGAACCGCACCTGGTAGTCGCCGGGCGGGAGGCTCGTCAGCGCGTACGCGCCCTCGTCGTTCGTCTGCGTCGCGCGCGCCGCGCCGGTGGCGACGTTGGTCGCCCTGACGGTCACGCCGGGGATGAGCGCGCCGTTCGGGTCTACGACGACGCCGCGCAGCGACGCGGTCGCCGACTGCTGCCGCGCCGCGGCCGGCTGCACGGAGAGCAGCAGCGTCGCGCAGACCGCGAGCGCCGCGGCCGCCTGCCGAATCTTCTTTTCCATGGGGTTTCGCCTGTTCTCGGGTCTATGTGCGAGCGGTAGAGCGTGACGGCGTATTACCACACAACTCCGAGGCGCTGTCATGGGCGCAAAGTTGGAGACGCACACCCGACTTTAGTTTGAGAGGGTGGCGGTCAGAACCGCCATCTAATCGTTCACGCGGTACTCAAGCAGGAAGCGGCCGATCTGGATGTTGGCGCGGCCTCCGGCGGGCGGGTTGATGAGGAGCGAGCGGACGCCGACGGGCTTGCGGCTGCGGCGCGCCTCCACGTCGCCGATGGCCTCGCCGGTCGCGGCGCGGTAGAAGCTGACGCGAATGGCGTCGTCGCCCGCGCGCGCGTAGCCGAAGACGTACGGCCCCGCCGGCAGGTCGAGTTCGCCCACGCGCAGAGGCGCCTGCGTGAGGAAGAAGTGCGAGTACTTGCCCTCGGCCGAGTAGCCGGCCGTGATCATCACCACGCCCGCGATGAAGCGCCCGCGCCCGTCGGTCACGCCCGACGCGGTGCGGAACTCGGTCTCGATGTTCTCCTTGACGACGGGCGCGCGCGCGGGGATGACGCGGCGCAGTTCGTCCGCCGTGGCGGTGCGCCAGCGCGCGGGCGCGGCCGACAGCGCGGCGGCGGCCGCGAGGGTTAACGCCGCGACGGCGGCGCAGAGTTTCGCTCTCCTCATCCGACTCCTCCGACGAATGCCCAGGGGTTTGTCTTGCGTGCTGAAGGCGGCGGGCGTCGCGCGGCGTCTTCCGTTATAATCCGGCGCTCTAGTCCACGAGCGCGGCCGAAAAGTCCGGGCCCTTCGTCAACGATGCAAGCAAAGTCCCGCCGCGGCAAGTGTAGCGCACTCCCACTCAAGTTGCTCATCCCCGTGCTGCTGCTGTGCGCGGGGGGCGCGGGCGGGCTCGACCCCGAGCGCTCGTCCGGCGACTTCGCGCGCCGCGCGTGGCAGACCGACAGCGGCCTGCCGCAGAACACCGTCCACGCGGTCGCGCAGACGCAGGACGGCTACGTCTGGGTCGCGACCGAGGAGGGGCTCGCGCGCTTCGACGGCTTCGGCTTCCAAATCTTCGACCGCCTCAACACGCCCGCGCTCAAGAGCAACGACATCCGCGCGCTGCTCGTGGCGGACAAGCCGGGGGACCTCTGGGTCTGCACGGCCGCGGGCGTCGCGCGCCTCTCCGGCGGCGAGTGGCGGACGTTCACGACCGCCGACGGGCTGGCGAGCGACGACGTGGCCGCGGCTTACGAAGACCGCGGGGGCGCCGTCTGGTTCGCGACCTCCGCGGGGCTGAGCCGCTACGTCGGCGACAAGTTCACGAACTTCACGGCGAAGGACGGCCTGGAGGGCGGCGGCGTCCTCGCGCTCGCGGAGGACTCGGAAGGCAACCTCTGGGTCGGCACGGGCGAGGGCTTGAGCCGCTTCCGCGAGGGCGCGTTCACGACCGAGACGACCGGCGAGGGCTCGGCGCGCGCCGTCGGGACCATCGCGCGCGGCGACGACGGGCGCCTCTGGTTCGGCACGCCGAACGGGCTCTCGTGCCTGCACGAGGGCCGGCTCCAGACCTTCACCACGCGCGACGGGCTGCCCAACGACCGCATCACCGCGCTGCGCGCCGAGCGCGGCGGCGGCCTCTGGGTCGGCACGGCCGCGGGACTCGCGCGCCTGCGCGGCGGCCGCTTCGAGACGTTCAAGGGCGAAGAGGGCGACGGCCTCTCCGGCGGCATCATCCTCGCGCTCTTCGAGGACGCCGAGGGGAGCGTGTGGGTCGGGACGGAGTCCGAGGGACTGACGCAACTGAAGGACAGGAAGTTCACCACCTACACGACGCGCGAGGGGTTGGCGAGCGACCTCGTCAAGTCCATCTACGAAGACCGCGAGGGCCGTCTCTGGGTCGGCACCTACGGCGGCGGCCTGAGCCTGTTGAAGGACGGCACGGTCAGGACGTACACGACCGAGCAGGGCCTGGCGAGCAACATCGTGCTCTCGCTCGCCGGGGGCGCGGACGGCGCGCTGTGGGTCGGGACGCCCGACGGACTCTCGCGCCTGCGCGACGGGGAGTTCAAGACCTACACCTCGGCCGAAGGGCTGCCGCACGACTTCGTCCGCTCGATCTACGCCGACCGCGCGGGCGCGCTCTGGGTCGGCACGCGCGGCGGGCTCGCGCGCCTTGTGGGCGAGGAGTTCGAGACGTACACGACGGGCGAGGGGCTGCCCGACGACTTCGTCGGCACCATCTACGAGGACGCGCGCGGAGTCCTCTGGGTCGGCACGCTCGGCGGCCTGAGCCGCTTCGAGGACGGCCGCTTCCAGACCTACACGACGCGCGAAGGGCTCTCGGACAACGTCGTCATCTCCATCCACGGCGACGCCGAGGGGCGCCTCTGGATCGGCACGAACGGCGGCGGGCTGAACCTGTTCAAAAACGGCCGCTTCACTCCGTTCACCACGCGCGACGGCCTGCCCAACGACACGGTCTACCGCGTGCTCGAAGACGGGCGCGGGCGCCTCTGGATGAGCTGCAACAAGGGCGTCTTTCGTCTGGACAAGTCCGAGCTGGAAGACTTCGCGGCGGGTCGCACGCGCAGGCTCAACCCGGTCGTCTACGGGACGGCCGACGGCATGCGCACGCGCGAGTGCAGCGGCGGCGGCCACCCCTCCGCGTGGCGCGGCTCAGACGGCCGCCTCTGGTTCTCGACCATCAAGGGCGTCGCGACCGTCGATCCCGAACGCCTTTCTTTGAACTCACAGCCGCCGCCCGCGGTCGTCGAGCAGGTGCGCGTGGACGGCGAGGCCGTCGCGGCGTTGCCCGATTTAAAACTTCCGCCGGGCAAGAGCCGCTTCGACTTCCACTACGCGGGACTGAGCTTCGTCGCGCCGGAGAAGGTGCGCTACCGCTACAAGCTCGAAGGGTTCGATTCCGACTGGGTTGACGGCGGCGACCGGCGCGTGGCCTATTACACGAACCTGGGGCCGGGCGAGTACCGCTTCCTGGTCGTGGCCTGCAACAACGACGGGGTCTGGTCGAGCGCGCCGGCCGCGTTCCGTTTCCGGCTGGAGCCGCACTTCTATCGCACCTACTGGTTCTACGCGCTCGTGCTCGTCGGCGCCGGGCTGGTCGCGTGGCAGCTCTACGCGCTCCGGCTGCGGCAGGTGCGCGCGCGCTACGGCGCGGTGCTCGCCGAGCGCAACCGCATCGCGCGCGAGATACACGACAACCTCGCGCAGGAGATACTCGGCATCTCCGTGCAGTTGGAGATCGTCGCGCGCACGATGGCCTCGGCGCCCGACGCGGCGCGCAAGCACCTCGACCGCGCGCGCGCGCTCGTCCGCTCAAGCGTCGCCGAGGCGCGCAGGTATGTTTGGGATTTAAGGTCTCAGTCCTTAGACGAGCGCGACCTGCCGGCGGCGCTCGCCGAGATGACGCGGAGGCTGACGGCCGAGAGCGGCGTGCAGACGCAGTTCTCCGTCGGCGGCACGTTCCGCCCGCTCGCGCCGCAGGTCGAGAACAACCTCCTGCGCATCGGGCAGGAGGCCGTCAACAACGCCGTGCGCCACGCGCGCGCGCGCGTCATCACCGTGAGCCTGGAGTTCGGCGCGCGCGAGGTGCGGCTGGAAGTGAAGGACGACGGCCGCGGCTTCGACTCGGGGAACTACAACGGCGGCGCGGGCGGGCACTTCGGCCTCGTCGGCATGCGCGAGCGCGCCGAGCAGATGGGCGGCACCGCCTCGGTCGCGTCCGCGCCCGGCCGCGGGACGGCGGTGACGGTCAGCGTGCCGATTGAGGCTTAGGTCAGGTAAGGTACACACGATGAGCAACGAGAAGATTCGCATAGTCGTGGTGGACGACCAGGCGGTGGTGCGGCAGGGCTTCGTCTCACTCATCAACACCGTCGCGGACATGGAGGTCATCGCCGAGGGCACGGACGGCCGGCAGGCCGTCGAGCTGTACCGCAAGCTCAGGCCCGACGTGCTGCTGACCGACCTGCGGATGCCGGTCATGACCGGCGTCGAGGCCATCGCCGCCATCCGGCGCGAGTTCCCCTCGGCGCGCCTCATCGTCTTGACGACCTTCGACGGCGACGAGGACATCTACCGCTCGCTCCAGGCCGGCGCGATGGGGTACCTGCTCAAGGACATGTTCTTCGAGGAGTTGGAGGACGCCATCCGCACCGTCCACGCGGGCGGGCGCCGCATCCCCGGCGTCGTGGCCGAGCGCCTCGCCGGGCGCGTCGGCGGGTCTGACCTGACGGGTCGCGAGCTGGAAGTCCTCGAGCAGATCGTCTTCGGCCACAGCAACAAGGAGATCGCCGACGCGCTCGGCATCAGCGAGGCCACCGTCAAGAGCCACGTCAACAACATCCTCAGCAAGCTCGGCGTCGCCGACCGCACGCAGGCCGCCACGACGGCCATCCGCCGCGGCCTCGTGCGCCTCCCGGACGCGCCGCGCGGCTCCAACTAAAGTTGGAGAAGAGGCCCCAACTTCATTCCCATGACACGGAGGGGGTCGGGTGTTACCTTTCAGTCCTCCGGATTGATATCCCAGCCGGGGGCGCTAGTGAGCCGGCGGCCATCCCGCCACCAACTGTTGCTGACCGACCTAACACCGGCAACCGGCACACTGACCTGATGAAGCGCCCCGGCTGGGCTCCCCTTTTTAGAGCACTCCCACATACAGACGGGTCAGTACCGCCCTCGGTGGCGGGTGGGTTTACCGTTGACGGCTTGTCGATTGCTGACAGCCTCACTGTCAGCAATCACCCGGCATGCGTCACGCCTACCCGCTACCGCAGGCGGTACTGACCTGTTTTGCGGGGCCGCGCGGGTAAACGCGCCCGTCCGCTCGCTCATCAAATTTAGAGTCTAATTCCGACGTGAGGAGGCTCTTTTTTCATGAGTTTTCGAGATTCCATCATCCGAGACAGATTAACGAACGGCCGCGCCGGGCGGCTCCTGCTCTCGACCGCGCTGGCGTTCGGCGTCGCGGCCTTCGGCGGCGTGGCGGCGGCCGCCGCCGCCGAGCCGGCCCCGGCGGTTGCCGCGGCCGCGAGCGCCGCGCAGGGCTCTTACGCCGACGTGCTGGCGCGCGTCACGCCCGCGGTCGTCACCGTCCGCGCCTCTCGCCGCACGCGCGAGGCCCAGCAGTTCCCTTTCATGGACGACCCGGCGCTGCGCGAACTCTTCGGCGAGCGCTTCCGCCAGCAGCAGCCGCGCGGTGAGGGGCGCGTCGAGCGCGGCCTCGGCTCCGGCGTCATCGTCAGCGCCGACGGCTACATTTTGACGAACCACCACGTCGTGGACGGCGCCGAGGATATCCGCGTCGAGCTGAACGACGGCCGGGCGCTCGCCGCCAAGGTGGTCGGGTCCGACGCGCCCTCCGACCTCGCCGTGCTCAAGGTCGAGGCGGCGGGGCTGCCCGTCCTCCCCTTAGGCGACTCGGACAAGGCGCGCGTCGGCGACGTGGCGCTCGCGGTCGGGAACCCCCTCGGCATCGGGCAGACGGTGACCTCAGGCATCGTCTCCGCCAAGGGGCGCACGACGGGGCTCTCCGACGGCAGCTTCGAGGACTTCATCCAGACCGACGCGGCCATCAACCGCGGCAACTCGGGCGGCGCGCTCGTCAACACCGCGGGCGAGCTGATCGGCATCAACTCGCAAATCTTCTCGCCGACGGGCGGCAACATCGGCATCGGCTTCGCCATCCCTTCGAACATGGCGAAGGACGTGATGGGGCAGTTGATTAAGACGGGCCAGGTGCGCCGCGGCATGCTCGGCGTCAACATCCAGAACGTGACGGCCGACCTCGCCGCGAGCCTCGGGCTGGGCCCAGCGCGCGGCGCCATCGTGAGCGGCGTGCAGGCGGGCGGCCCGGCCGACCGCGCCGGCCTCAAGCGCGGCGACATCATCACGGCCTTCAACGGCACGCCCGTCAACGACAACAACTCTCTGCGCAACGCCGTCGCGCGCACGCAGCCCGGCAGCACCGCCACCGTCACCGTCACGCGCGACAGCCGCGAGCAGCAGCTCCGCGTCACGCTCGGCGAGCTGCCCACCGGCTCGGCGCGCGGCGGGCGCGAGGAGTCAACGGGCGAGCGCGAAGACTCCGGCGGGCTCGGGCTCAGGCTCCAGCCCGTCAGCCCCGCGCTCGCGCAGAGGTTTAATCTGAAGGACGCGGGCGCCGGTCTCGTCGTCACCGACGTGGCGCAGGCCGGCGCCGGCGCCGAGGCCGGACTTCAGCCGGGCGACGTGATCGAAGAAGTTAACCGCCGGCCCGTCGGCACGGTCGCGGAGTTGCAGGCGGCGCTCAAGGGCGCGGGCACGCGCCCCGCGCTCCTGCTCGTCAACCGCGGCGGCGACAGCCTCTTCCTCCCCGTCCGCCCGCGCGCGCAGGCGCCGGCGCGCTGACCGAACGTTCGACCTTACTGTCGCTGGCGGCGACTCAAAATCATCAACCGCCGCCGCCACGGGGGCACAGCTTTGAAGACATGGGTCAACAGGCTGTGCCCCCGTGGCGGCGGCGGTTGAGGCCTCATAGGCTCACCTTTTTTGGGCGCCCGTGTTAATCTCGCCGCCGTGTTCCGAATTCTCCCGAACACGCCCCGCCCCCGCGCCGACGAAAGGAACCTCCGATGCTTAAACGAACCTCTTCCCCCCTGTCCGTCCTGCTCGCCGCGCTGCTCGCCGTGAGCGCCTTCGCGCGCGCGCAGCAGCCGGCGTCGAATACGCCGGCCCAACAGACGCCCGCGCCGCCGCAACAGCCGGGGCAGACGCCGCAGGAGGACGATGACGAGGAGGTCGTGCGCATCACGACCAACCTCGTGCAGGTGGACGCCGTCGTCACCGACCGCGACGGCAGGCAGGTGACGAACCTCGCGGCCGAGGACTTCGAGATTCTTGAGAACGGGCGTCCCCGCGAGGTGACCAACTTCTCCTACGTCCGCGTCGCGCAGCCCACGACGGCGCCCGAGCCCGGGCGGACGCGCAGGAACGAACGCGCGGCCGCCGGCCCGCCCGTGCCGCCCGCGCGCCTGTCCCCCGGGCAGGTGCGGCGCACCTTCGCGCTCGTCGTGGACGACCTGTCGATGTCGGCCGAGAGCATCCAGATGGCGCGCGGCGCGCTGCGCAAGTACGTGGACGAGCAGATACAGCCCGGCGACCTCGTCGCCATCATCCGCACCGGCGCCGGCGTCGGCGCGCTCCAGCAGTTCACCAACGACCGGCAGGCGCTCTACCGCGCCATCGAGCGCGTGCGCTGGTCGCCGCGGCGCGGCGGCAAGGCAACCCCGCTCGAAACGACACTCGACGCGGGCGTCATCGGCGGGCTGCCCGACTCCGTGGACGGCGTCCGCTCGCAGGACAAAGACTACGACGAGTTCCGGCAGGAGATTTTCACGGTCGGCACGATGGGCGCGCTCAACTTCGTCGTGCGCGGCCTGCGCGAGATGCCCGGCCGCAAGGCCGTCATCCTCTTCTCCGACGGCTTCTCGCTGCGCGACTCGAAGGGCGACGCCACGCGCTACACGCGCAGCCTTGAGCGGCTGATCGACCAGGCCAACCGCGCCTCCGTCGTCTTCTACGCGGTGGACTCGCGCGGGCTCCAGGCCGGCGGGTGGTCGGCGGCCGACAACACTTCGGGGAGCCCCGCGGGCTCGGGCGGCCCCCCGGGCATCCCGACGCACCAGATCGGCCAGCGCCTCCTCGGCCCGCGCAACGCCCAGCTCTTCGCGACGCAGGCCGGCCTCTCCCTGCTCGCCAACGCGACCGGCGGCACCGCGCTCATCAACCGCAACGACCTCAACCGCGGCATCCGCCGCGCGCTCGACGACATGAGCGGCTACTACCTCATCGGCTATCGGCCGGACGACTCGGCCTTCGACCCCGGGACGGGGCGCGTGCGCTTCAACAGCCTCAAGGTCAAGGTGAAGAACCGCTCCGACCTCAAGGTGCGCACGCGCAGCGGCTACGTGGGGACGCCGGAGGCCGAGACGCAGCCGCGCACGCGCACGCGCGCCGAGCAGTTGATGGCCGCGCTCGTCTCGCCCTTCGGCGCGGCCGGCGTCAACCTGCGCCTCACCTCCTTCTTCATCGACGCGCCGGACGGCGCGACGGCCGTGCGCTCGATGCTGCTCATCGACCCGCGCACGCTCACCTTCGAGCGCCTGCCCGACGGGCAGCACCAGACGAAGCTCGACATCGTCGCCGTCACCTTCGGGGAGGACGGCCGCGTCGTAGACCAGATCAACCGCATCGAGACCATCCGCGTCCCCGCCGACGCGCTCGAACGCTTCAGGAAGGAGGGCATGGTCTACGACCTCAACGTCCCCGTGCGTAGGCCGGGCGCCTACCAGCTCCGCATCGCCGTGCGCGACTCGGCGACCGAGCGGACGGGCTCGGCCGGCCAGTTCGTCGAGGTGCCCGACCTGTCGAAGAGGCGGCTGGCGCTCTCCGGCCTCATCGTCGCCTCGCCCGCGCCGCCGTCGGCGGCGCAGGTCGTGACGGCGGGACGCACGGAACAGCCGGCCGACCCGGCGACGCGCCGCTTCCGCCGCGGGGCGCTGCTCGACTACGGCTTCGTCATCTACCACGCGAAGCCCGACCGCGCGACGGCGCGCCCGCGGCTGACGATACAGGCGCGCCTCTTCCGCGAGGGGCAGCCGGTCTACGCCGGCCAGCCGCAGCCCTTCGACCCCGCGCAGCAGTCGGGGCTCGAACGCATCGAGGCCGCGGGTCGCCTCCAGCTCGGCGCCGCGCTCGAACCCGGCGAGTACGTCCTCCAGGTCGTCGTCACCGACGCCCTCGCCGGCAAATCGAACGCCGTCGCCACGCAGTGGATAGACTTCGAGCTGGTGAACTGAGCGTAAGAGATTAACCGCCGCGGACACAAAGGCACGGCTTGCTGA
>DAIRFV010000471.1:0-2949 GCA_036794905.1 Pyrinomonadaceae bacterium
GAAGGATCATGGCGACGGCACTTAAAAGACTGGTGGTGGGGAGGGCACTGAAGACGGAGCAGGCGGCGCACGAGCGCCTCTCGAAGAAGACCGCGCTGGCGGTCTTTTCCTCCGACGCACTCTCCTCGACGGCCTACGCGACCGAGGAGATACTGCTCGTGCTCGCGGTGGCCGCCGCGGCCACGGCCGGGATGTCCTTCAGGTACGTGGTGCCGATTTCGGCCGGCATTGCGGCGCTGCTCGCCGTCGTCGCCACTAGCTACCGGCAGACCATCCACGCCTACCCGTCGGGCGGCGGCGCCTACATCGTGGCGAAGGAGAACCTCGGCACGACGCCGGGGCTCGTCGCCGGCGCATCACTGCTCGTGGACTACGTACTGACCGTCTCGGTCTCCGTCGCTGCGGGCGTGGCGGCCATCACCTCGGCGGCTCAGGGGACGCGGCTCGCGTGGCTCGACGACCACAAGGTGGCGCTCTGCCTCGTCTTCATCGCCTTCATCGCGCTCGCCAACCTGCGCGGCGTGCGCGAGTCGGGCGCGCTCTTCGCCACCCCAACCTACCTCTTCCTCTTCACCTTCCTCTTCATGATCGGCTTCGGTCTCTTCCACTACGCGGCCTACGGCGGGGCGGCCCCACACCCTGGGGGGGAACTGAAGACGGCCGAGGGCTACAGCCTCCAGCCGCTGACGCTCTTCCTCCTGCTCGGCGCCTTCTCGAACGGCTGCGCGGCGCTGACCGGCATCGAGGCCATCTCAAACGGCGTGCAGGCGTTCGAGAAGCCGGAGTCGCGCAACGCCGCGCGGACGCTCGTCTGGATGGCCGTGCTTCTGACGACGATGTTTTTGGGGACGAGCGTGCTGGCCTACCTCTACCACGTCCACCCGAAGGAGAATGAGACCGTCATCTCGCAGTTCGCGCGCATCATGTTCACGGGCGGGATGGGCTGGTTCTACTTCGTCGTGCAGGGGGCGACCGCCGCCATCCTCGTACTCGCGGCCAACACCGCCTTCGCCGACTTCCCGCGCCTCGCCTCGCTGCTCGCGCGCGACCGGTTTCTGCCGCGCCAGTTAGCCAACCGCGGCGACAAGTTGGTCTTCTCGAACGGCATCATCATCCTGGCCGTCTTCTCCGGCCTTCTGGTGGTCGCCTTCGGCGGTGACACCTCGCGGCTCATCCCGCTTTACGCCGTCGGCGTTTTCCTCTCGTTCACGCTCTCGCAGGCGGGGATGGTGCGCCACTGGCTCAAGGAGCGCGCCGGGCTTCGCGCCAGGGGAGGGGGGCGCACCGACGGGCAGCGGGGACAGGTGATGTTCTGCGCGGAGGATGGGGGCGCCGCCGCACGGCCGGCACCCGACGTGGAGTCGGAGGGGGAAGAGATTCACCGCTCCTACTTCGTCAGCGACGAGGTGAGCGCGCCCCCGAACCGGAAGAAGTCGCTCGTCATCAACGGCGTCGGCGCGGCCGCCACCTTCGTCGTCCTCTGCGTCTTCGTCGCCACGAAGTTCGTCCACGGCGCGTGGATCGTGGTCGTCGTGATCCCGGTGCTCGTGCTGATGTTCCGCTCGATCCACGCGCATTACCTCGGCGTGGCCCGGCAACTCTCCACCAACGGCCTGGGGCGGCTCGACGCGATCGGGAACACGGTCGTCGTCCCCGTCTCCGGGATCCACCGCGGGGTCATCAACGCGTTGCAATACGCCAGGTCGATCTCGCCGGGCGCCGTCACGGCCGTGTACGTGGACTTCGACGAGGAGGCGACGGCCCGGCTGCGCGAGAAGTGGGAACGGTGGGGGTCAGGCGTCGAGCTGGTGGTGATCCCTTCACCCTACCGGGAGTTGACGCGCCCGCTCCTGCGTTACGTGGATCGACTGAGGCGTAAGGGGCGTGAAGGCTTCGTCACTGTGGTGCTGCCTGAGTTTATCCCGGCCAGGTGGTGGCAGCAACTCCTCCACAACCAGAGTTCACTGTTGCTGAAAGGTGCGCTGCTCTTCAGGAAGGGGGTCGTCGTCGTCAGCGTGCCTTACCACCTCGAACATTGACCGATTGTGCCTACTGAGCGGTCCATACAGAGCAGCGGCACCCCTCATCTATAACGGCGCAACTCTTCTGTGAAGAGCAACTCTTGGACATTGGTGAGGTGCAGGAGGAGTGACGGTTAGCGCCTTGGGCCGGCTTCGGTCCCCTCTCGGACGTATAGCATTTCCAGCATCACTATGTGGGCGTTAGCGCTCCTCGTTCCACATGGTCACCAGTCTGGCGTCGAGAATCAGCCAGCGGCCGCCCTGGTTGACCAAGGTGCGCGTGTAGAAGTAGCGCCGCCTCGCCTTCTTGTCCCCTCCGTTCGGCCTCGCCGTGAGGATGCCCGAGACGGTGGCGCGCGCGCCCTCGACCCTCGCCGTGACCTCGTCGAGCTTGAATCGACCGAAGTCGAATAACGGGTCTGATCCCCTGACGGCCTCGACCTCTTGCGCTTTGGTGAGGGCCTTCGAGGTGTCGAGAGTGAGCCGATAGTCCTCGGCGAGTAGGCGTCCGAGTGCTCCGGCGTCGTGGGCCGCCAACGCCTGGTGCCACGAGAGGTCGAGCCCCTTCAACTCTTGCTCCGGGGTCGTCGGTTTGCCGGTCGTCTGGGTCCGGCCAAAGAGTGGGACGACAAGTGCGCAGAGCACTGCCAGGATCAGTGTCAGAAGTTTCGTCATGTCGTTCAATCCGAGAGGTAGGACGGCGTCCCCTACCTCATCAGCGCGCGCAGCTTCCCGGCCAGCGCCGGCGAGAGGTCTCGCAGCGCTTCGTACTGCCGCTCGGCGCCCTCGCGGTCTTTTAGGGCTTCGAGCGAGATGACGCCGAGGTTGTAGCGCCCCTCGGCGTCCTTCGGGTTGAGGGTGACGGCCTGCCGTAACGCCTCCGCCCCCTCTTTGAACCTGCCCATCAGCGCCAGCGTCACGCCGAGGT
>DAIRFV010000025.1:0-6088 GCA_036794905.1 Pyrinomonadaceae bacterium
TCGTCGCCTGCGACTGCGCGCGGGCGCCGGGGGTGGCGAAGGCGAGGCACAGGCAGAGCACGGCGAGCCGCGCGAGAACAGGGGGGATTCTCTTCGACATGGTTGACCTCTCTCTGGATGTTCGTTTGATTCCGGATGCGAGCCGACCCGCGTTCGTGAAGTCGAGATAGTATGCGGGCGCGCCGGGGCGGTCAAGGTTGCCGGCGTCGGCCCGCCCGGGGAAAAAAGTGTTGACGGTAAAATTGTATAGTGTATAGTAACAACGTACAATTTGAAGGGCGGTGACTGACGGCCATGTTTGTGACCATCGACGAAGCTGACCCGCGGCCCATCTACGTGCAGGTGGCCGAGGAGATCAAGGCGCTCATCGCGCGCGGCGAGCTGGCCGAGGGGGCGCCGCTCCCGCCCGTGCGCCAGTTGGCCGCCGACCTCGGCGTCAACCTCAACACGGTGGCGACCGCCTACCGCGAGTTGCAGGGCGAGGGGCTGCTCTCCATCCGCCACGGGGCGGGCGCCGTGGTCGCGTCGTCGCGCACCGCGCGGGACAGGAGCGAGGAGGAGTTGCGCAGACCTTTGCGCGCCGCGCTGACGGGGCTGGTGCTGGCCGGGCTCCCGCGCGTGGAGATCATGAACCTGGTGCAGAGCGAGCTGCGCGCTCTGCTGAAAGGAGCGAAGTGAAATGGGCGAAGACAGGGCTGCCTCAATCGGGCTGATCGTGGCGGAGGCGTTGGTGCTGGCGGTCTTCGTGTGGCTGCCGGTGATGAGGGGCGAGCGCGCCTTCTTCGGCGTGCGCGTGGACGAGGCGACGTACCGCGGCGAGGGGCGGCGGGCTCTGCACCGCTACCGGCAGACGCTCGTCGGCGTCTTCGTGCTGGCGGGCGCGCTCGGCTACTACGCGTCGGCGAGTTTGGGGAGGCCGGTCTTCTCCGCGCTGGCGACGCTGGGGACGACCGCGGCGGCGTTCCTCGTCTACGGCCTCTACGCGCGGCAGGTGCGCCCGTTCGCGGTCGCAGGCGGCGGGACGCGCTTCGCCTCTTCGGTGCGGACGCGGCGCCTGGGCGACTTCACGCTCGCGTGGGTCGAGGCTTCGGTCGTACTGCTCACGCTCGCCTCGTTCGCCGTGCTCGCGCACTTCTACCCGCGGCTGCCCGGTATGCTGCCCACGCACTGGAACGCGGCGGGCGAGGCGGACGACTGGTCGCGCAAGACGCTCTCGACGGTCTTCTTCCTGCCCGCGCTCGGCCTCTACCTGCAAGTCTTCTTCTTCGTGCTCAAGCGCGACCTCGTCCAGGCGAAGATGACTCTGCCGGCGACGAACACGGAAGAGTACCTGCGCGGCAAGCAGAGATTTTTGACGGCGAACATGCGCCTGATCGACCTCGCGCGCGCACTGATCGCGGCGCTCTTCGTGGCCGTCGCGCTGCTGACGGTCGTCACCTCCATCCCCGAGTTCGAGCGCTACGGGGCGGCGGCGCAGGCCGCAGTCCTGGGGACGGCCGGCGTGATGGTCATCGGCATGGGCTACTTCCTCTGGCGCATGATAGCCGTCAACCGCGAGTTGGACGAGTCGATGGGGGACGGGTACGTCCAGAGGCCCACGGAGGAGGAGCACTGGCGGCACGGCGGGCTCACCTACTACAACCCCGAAGACCCCGCGCTCGTCGTCGAGAAGCTGACGGGCGTCGGCTACACGCTCAACCTCGCGCACCGGGCGGTGCGCTACCGTCTGGCGCTCATGTCGGGCCTCCCGCTCTTCGTGGTGTGGGCGCTCTTCAACCTGTGAGCCGCGGGCGCGGGCCGCAGGCGTCGAAGAGGCGGCGCAGACCCGAGGTCTGCAAGAGGCTCATCACGCCCATGTAGCCGTAGCCGAAGCAGAAGAGCGAGAGGAACGGGATGGTGCCCCACATCCCCATGTGCGCGGCGTACCAGATGGCGAGCAGGAAGTAGACGGCGAACGCAAGCTCGAAGGCCGGGAGCCACCCGCGCCCGCGCCGGTACTTCTTGCGCTTCCAGGTGGCGTCGCCGCCGCCCTCGACCTTGTACTTCGGCGTGCGCACGAACTCGGTCTTGATGCGCAGGAGCGCTTCCAGCACCGCGCGCGCGTTCGAGAAGGCGAGCCCGATGCCGAGCCCCATCACGAGCGGCAGGTGCAGCAGCCTCTTCCTTGCTTTCGACCCGTCCAGGTACCAGATGGCCGTGCCGTAGAAGAGCACGACCGACGCGGTCGAGAAGAAGAGCAGCGGCAGGTCGAGCAGCATCAGGTGCTGGAAGCCCTGGTTGTAGCGGACGAGCAGCAGCGGGAACTGCAACAGGCTCGTCAGAATCATTAAGGGGTAGCTGACGTTCCCCGTCAGGCGGAAGAACATTTCGAGCTTCACGCGGAAAGGGAGCCGCGAGCGAAGTATCCGCGGGTAGAGTTTGAGCGCGACCTCGGTGACGCCCTTCGCCCACCGGCGCTGCTGCGCCTTGAAGGCGTTGATCTCGACGGGCACCTCCGACGGGGCGTCCTCGTCCAGCAGGTAGACGAAACGCCACCCCATCAACTGCGCGCGGAACGAGAGGTCGGTGTCCTCCGTCAGCGTGTCGTGCTGCCACCCGCCCGACAGCTCGATCGCACGCCTGCGCCACAAGCCCGCCGTGCCGTTGAAGTTGAAGAAGCCGCCCGTGCGGTTCCGCACCGTCTGCTCGACGACGAAGTGCCCGTCGAGCAGAATCGTCTGAAGGCGCGTCAGCAGATTGTAAGAGCCGTTGATGTGCGACCAGCGCATCTGCGCGCAGCCGACGAGCGGGTCGCTGAAGAAGTGCACGAGCTTGCGCAGGCAGTCGGGGCGCGGCACGAAGTCGGCGTCGAAGATGGCGGCCAGCTCGCCCTTCGCCGTCTTCAAGCCGTTTTCGAGCGCGCCGGCCTTGAAGCCCGTGCGGTCCTCGCGGTGGATGTGAGAGATGCGGAAGCCTTCGGCGCGGTAGCGTGAGACCTCGCGCGCCGCGCGCTCGCGCGTCTCGTCGGTCGAGTCGTCGAGCACCTGAATCTCAAGGCGTTCGCGCGGGTAGTCAATCGCCGTCACGGCGGCGAGCAGGCGCTCGACGACGTAGACCTCGTTGAAGAGCGGGAGCTGCACGGTGATGTGCGGCAACTCCGATTCGGCGAAGAGCGACTTCGGCTCCGGCTCCACCCGACGGTAGCGCCAGAAGTCCACGACCTGCTTGATGCGGTAGGCGCCGTAGAGCGAGAGCAGCAGGAGCACGGCGAAGTAGACGGTGAGCACCGTCCAGTCGAAGGCGTCGAGGCGGTAGAGCGGGCTGACGTTCTCGGCCGTCCGGGCGACGGCCTCCTCGATGTACTTGCGGAAGAGAATGTCGTAGGCGGGCGGGGACGTGCTCAGGGCGGCGAATGTCATCTTCTCTCATCTCGTGCCGACTCGGCGCGGCCCTCCGGAGGGCCGCGCAAACGACGAACGGCGCGCCCGAACCAGCCGCGCCGCCCGCTTGGATGCACGAATTGTAGCCGAAGGTAGGCCGGAAGGATAGTAGGCAGTAGGCAGCGGGCAGTAGGCAGTTAAAAGCGCCGGGGTCGAGGGCTGGAGCTTAACTCCTCAACTGCCTCGACGCGGGGCGACTGCCTACTGCCATCCGCCTCCTGCCTGCTATGGATTCTGGCCGTAGCTGCCGCCGCCGGGCTGGCCGTAGCCGCCGCCACCCGGCGTGCCGTAACCGCCGCCGCCCGGGTTGCCGTAGCCGCCGGGGCCGCCGGCCTGGGGCGGCGGGGGCGGGGGCACGGCGGGGCCGCCCTTGCGCTTCTCGAAGATGGCGACGCCGATCAGGCCGCCGATGGTCGAGAAGAGCGCGATCACTATCGCGCCGAGGAAGCCTTTGAACAGCGCGCCGATGAAACTGCCGCCCTGCGCGGCCATCTGCATGCGGATGGCGTCGGCCTGATCCGGGTTCATCGAGGAGAGGAAGCCGGACATCACCGAGGCCACCACCCCGCCCACGGCGAAGTTGAGCGGCACCCCGATGATGAGGTAGATGGCCCCGCCGATGGCGCCCGCGATGGCGCCGAGGATGGCGCCGTCGGCCGGCTTGACGGGTGTCGGCGAACTCTTGATGTACATGTTCGCCGCGATGACCCCGCCGGCAATCGCCCACGCGCAACAGCAGAAGTTGACCCAGTTGACGAAGGGGATCGCCGACAGGATGCCCAGAATGACGCCGCCGATTAGTGCCGGCTTAAGTTTGTCGTTCATGTCCGTCTACACCTTCAGTTGGGAGAAGTTTGGAAAGCTTCGTTTCGGAGTTTCGGTTGCGGCCGAAGAGGCGTCCCCGGGGCGTGAGCGCCACATCGACCACGCCCGGCACGAAGTAGAAGGCCAGGACGACGCCGAGCAGCGACGCCGTCAGGAAGCGCGACGCGTGCGTGTTCTCCCACAGCCCCGAGAACCCGAGCGCGAAGTCAATCGAGGTCGGCACGGCCGCGGCGATGAGCCAAGCGCGCGCCGGCAAGTCCCTGCGCGCGAGCGGCCGCGCGAGCGGGTACAGCAACATGCCCAGGAGCGACCCCGCGTAGAGCCCGAGGCAGCGCGCGCACACGGCCAACTTGAAGCCCGCGACGTGGAACGAACGCCCGCCCTCCTGGTGACACACGAACGCGAACGCGCCGTAGACGGCCTCGGCCGCCGCCTGCATCCCGCCCGCCTTGAGCAGCGGCGCCGCCGCGATCAATGCCAACAGCCCCGCCGCGCCGGCCGCGGCCGCGACCCACGCCCCGCGCGCGCGCCCCGCCCGCCGCGCCGACTCCGCGTCGCGCGCCAACTGCGGGATGTACTCGGAGACGGCTGCTGGCATAGGGGATGTTTGATTTCAGATTTTTGCTTTGCGATTAGAAGAACGTGGGACGAATGCCGGCGGTTTCAAATCAAAAACCGCCCCTCTAAAATCTAATCACCGTGTCGGGGCCGCCCTCGACGTGGACGGTGTCAACGAAGCGTATGTGGCGCGACTCGGTCGTCATGACGAGCGAGTGCGTGCGGCGGCCGGAGCCGAAGAAGCGGACGCCGCGCAGGAGCGAGCCGTCGGTGACGCCGGTCGCGACGAAGATGATCTTCTTGCCCGGCGCGAGGTCGCCCGTGTCGTAGACCTTGTTCGGGTCGTTGATGCCCATCTCGCGCAGGCGCGAGAGCACCACCTCGGCGGGCGGCACCTTCGACTTGTCCACGTCCAGGCGCTCGGGGTCGAAGACGAGGCGCGCCTGTATCTCGCCGTTGAGGCACTTCATCGCCGCGGCCGTCAGCACGCCCTCGGGCGCGCCGCCGATGCCCATCAGCGCGTGGATGTTCGTGCCCGCGACCGCCGCCGAGATGCCGGCCGAGAGGTCGCCGTCGCCGATGAGCCGGATGCGCGCGCCCGCGGCGCGCACGTCCGCGATGAGCTTCTTGTGGCGCGAGCGGTCGAGCACCATCACGGTCAGGTCTTCGATGTCGCGGCTGAGTTTGCGCGCGATGGCCTTGAGGTTGTCCTTGACCGCCGCGTCGATGTCGATGGCGCCGCGGCACGAGGGGCCGACGACGATCTTGTCCATGTAGATGTCGGGCGCGTTCAAAAGCCCCCCGCGCTCGGAGGCGGCCAGCACCGCGATGGCGTTGTTGGCGCCCAGCGCGCAGAGGTTCGTGCCTTCGAGCGGATCGACCGCGATGTCGACTTCCGGGTAGTCCTCGGCGTCCACGTCCTTGTGGTAGCCCTCGCCGACCTCCTCGCCGATGAAGAGCATCGGCGCCTCGTCGCGCTCGCCCTCGCCGATGACGATGCGGCCGCGCATGGGCACGGAGTCCATCTTCTCGCGCATCGCCTCGACGGCGACGTGGTCGGAGAACTTGCGGTCGCCCTGCCCCATCGTCCGCGCCGACGCGATGGCCGCCGCCTCGCACACGCTCAGGAAATCCAGGGATAGGTTGACGCTGTTTAGCTCCTGCGGCATGAACGCGAAACTCCCGAAACGAAAAGGTTTAAACCGCCGTGAAATGAACGCTTGGCGCTTGGAAAGGCACCTGAATACTACCAGAGAGCGCGGGGAAATAATAGGGGAAAGAAGTAG
>DAIRFV010000025.1:6188-41372 GCA_036794905.1 Pyrinomonadaceae bacterium
AAAGGCACCTGAATACTACCAGAGAGCGCGGGGAAATAATAGGGGAAAGAAGTAGGCAGTTGGCGGTTGGCAGTTGGCAGTTGAAAGCCCCGGAGGGGCGGGATGTTTATAGTTTCGACGTTTCAGCCAATCAAGAGCCCCGTCAGCGGCGACATGCGTCATGCCGCTCCTCCGGAGCTTGTCAGGTTAATCATCAACCTTGAGCGATAAAGATCCCGCCCCTCCGGGGCTGCCTGCCTCCTGCTTACTTCTTAATCTCGGGACGCAAATTTAAATTCCGGATCAGGCGGTGGAGGTAGTTCGGGTGGACGCCGAGGAGGTGTGCGGCTTCGGTGAAGCTGCCGGAGGACTGTTCGAGGGCGCGGAGGATGAGTTGGCGCTTGGCCTCGCGGAGCGCGTCGTGGTAACGGGCGGGGGGCGGCGCGGCGTCTCGGCCGGGCGCGTCCGCGCCGGGCGCGGCGTCGAGGACGGTCTCGGGCAGGTCTTCGGGCAGGACGCGCTCGGTCGAGCCGAGGACGACGGAGCGCTCGACGGCGTTCTCCAGCTCGCGGACGTTGCCCGGCCAGTCGTACGCGACGAGGCACGCGCGCGCCTCCGGAGAGAGCCCCGTCACGCGGCGCTTGAACTTCGCGGCGTATTTCGAGACGAAGTAGCTGGCGAGCAGCGGGATGTCTTCGCGCCGCTCGCGCAGGGGGGGCAGCTCGAAGGAGACGACGTTGAGGCGGTAGTACAAGTCCTGACGAAAGGCCCCGGCCTTGACGGCCTCCTCCAGGTCCCTGTTCGTCGCCGCGACGACGCGCACGTCAACGCGGATGGTGCGCGTGCCGCCGACGCGCTCGAACTCGCGCTCTTGCAGGACGCGCAGCAGCTTCGCCTGCATGGTCGCCGGCATCTCGCCGACCTCGTCGAGGAAGAGCGTGCCGCCGTCGGCCACTTCGAGCTTGCCCTTCTTCTGCGCGAGCGCGCCGGTGAAGGCGCCGCGCTCGTGGCCGAACAGCTCCGACTCCAGCAGCGTCTCCGTCAGCGCCGCGCAGTTGATGGCGACGAAGGGTCGCTCGCGGCGCGGGCTGTTCTGGTGCAGGGCGCGCGCGGCCAGCTCCTTGCCCGTGCCCGACTCGCCGCGCACGAGCACCGTGGTGTCGGCCGGCGCGACGCGCGCGATGAACTGGTAGACGCGCTTGACGGCCGCGCTCTCGCCGACCATCCCGTGCTCGACCGTCGCCTCGGCGCGCAGCAGGTCGCGCTCGCTCTCCAGCCGCTCGACGTGGCGCGTGTTGTTGAGCGCGACGGCGGCTATCCGGCAGATGGTCGTCAGCAGTTGCAGGTGCCCCTCGTCGAAGTGCGTCGAGAGGTCGGCCGTCGTCAGGTAGACGGCGCCGAGCGCGCGGCCGTAGAGCATGAGCGGCGCGCACAAAAGCGAGCTGAGCCGCGCGGCCCTCAGGCTCTCCACCGCGTCGAATCCGCCCTCGACGAGGTCGCCCGCGAGGACGGCCGTCCCCTCCTCCAGGACTTGCCGCAGGATCGTGCGGCTCACCTCTATCGGGCGCGTGCCGCCCTCGGCGCGTTCGAGGCCGAACTCGGAGACGACGCGGCCGTCCTCGCCGACGAGCAGGATGGCGCCGCGCTCGGCGGGCACGGCCTCGAAGACCAGGCGGAGCAGCTCGCGCTGTAGCTCCGCGGTCTCGCGTACGGAGTTGACCGAGGTGCTGACGCGCACGAGGAGCGCGAGATCACGCACGATGCCCGCCAGCGACTCCTCCGCGGGCGAGGCTTCGACGCGTCCCGCCTCCGGCGGGCGCAGGTAGCGCGCCTCTTCGGCCTTGAGGCGCACGGTCGAGTGCGCCTCCATCCGGCGGTCGCTCAGCGTGACGGGGTTCGAGGGCGCGTCGGGCGACTCGCCCCCGCCGGAGAGGAAGATGAAGCAGGACTCGCCGACCGTCACGCGGTCGCCGTCCGCGAGCGTGTGCTCGCGCACCGGGCGCCCGTTGACGAAGGTGCCGTTGAGGCTGTCGAGGTCGGAGAGCACGAGGCGCTCGCCCGCGCGCCCGACCGTGCAGTGGCGGCGCGAGAGCAGAGAGTCCGCGAGCCGCACGCGGTTCGAGGAGTCGCGCCCGACGGACAGCGCCTCCTCGCCCAGCTCGAAGGCCGAGCCCTTCAAAGGCCCCGCGATGAAGACGACTCTCGGGTTCATGACTCGGAGCGACAAATATCACTTCGCAGGTCAAAAGTCACGACCCTTCCGCGCGCCGCGCGGACTAACCCGTCGGATAGTCGCCTATCTTTTCGGATAGCCCGCGCACGCCCCGCGCGGCGGCGGGCGCCTCCACCGGCGCGGCCCGCCCCCCTCGCCTAAGTCCGCGGCTCTCAAACGTTTCGACTCGCCCGCCGCCCCGGAAGTCTCGCCGCGGCGGCGCGCGGCACGGCGCTTGTCATGAGTCTGAACGCGAAGGCGACGCCGATGTGGTTCGTGAGTGACTGCGGCAAGCGAGATCGCCCCGAAGATTAAAGCCACAGGAGGAAAGAGTCATGAGAAATCGTATGTGCGTGAGCGCGTTGGCGCTGAGCTTCCTGGTTTCGCTGGCGGCGCTGCCGGCGGCCGCCAAGTCGGTGGACGGCATGAGGGCGCAGGTTCCGTTCGACTTCCACGTCGGCGACCGCCTCATCCGCGCGGGCTCCTACACCGTCAAGTCGCTGACCGACGACGAGCTGGTGCTGCGCATCAGCAACGGCAAAGAGATAGCGACCACGACGACCAACTCCGGCCGCGACAAGGGCAACGGCGAGGGACGCCCGCGCCTCGTCTTCCACAAGTACGGCGACCAGTACTTCCTCGCCGCCGTCTGGGGCGGGGACAGCAACGGGCGCACGCTCAGCGAGTCGAAGCGCGAGCGCAACCTCCGCAGGGAGATGAGCGCGGCGCGCGGCGGCGACGCCGGGATGGAGGTCGTGACCGTCGCGGCGCGCTGAACACTTTCGGGACTGAAAGGGGGCGTCTCCCCTTCCCCTTCAGTCCCACCTTGAAGCTCAATCACCGCCCAACTTGAGCTTCAGCGCGGGGCGGCGGCACCACCCCTTCCAGTGCCGCCGCCCCGAAAGCATTTTCGGATAGCAGGCAGCAAGCAGACGGCAGTAGGCAGTTCAGAGAAGTAAGGCGACCCAAAATAATCGGAGGCGGCGAGTCACAACTCGCCGCCTCCGATTATTTATGGCAGGCGCAGCGTCTTTAGAGCGGATGCCTCAAGAAAGACTGCTTGCCTTTCAACTGCCTACGGCCATCTGCCATCTGCCTATGCTCCTAGTCCGCCGCGACGGCGTCGCGCGACTCGGAGGGCTTGTAGGGCGGCAGTTGTTTGCGCGCGGGCTTCTCGCCCTTGAGGCCGAGCGCCCAGTCGGCCTGCATGAGGGTGTGGATGTCGCGCGTGCCCTCGTAGATGACGGCGGCCTTGCAGTTGCGCAGGTAGCGCTCGACCGGGTAGTCGTTCGAGTAGCCGTTCGCGCCGTGCACCTCAATCGCCATCGAGGCGGCCTTCTCGCTGCGGATGGTCGCCTGCCACTTGGCTAAAGAAGTCGCGCGCCCGTTCGGCCGCCCCTCGTTCTTGAGCCAGCCGGCCTTGAGCCAGAGCAGGTGCGCCATCTGGTAGTCGGCCTCCATCTCGGCGATCTTCTGCTTGACGAGCTGGTGGTTGGCGATCTTCGTCCCGAACGTCTCGCGCTCCAGGGCGTAAGCGACGGACGCGTCGCGCGAGGCGCGGATGATGCCGGTCGCGCCGGCCGCCACCGTGTAGCGCCCCTGCTCCAGCGCGAACATCGCGATCTTGAAGCCCTCGCCCTCCTCGCCCAGCATGTTCTCCCGGGGGACGCGCACGTCCTGGAGAGAGAAGTAGCCGGTGTTGCCCGCGCGGATGCCGAGCTTGCCGTGAATCGTCCCCGAGGTGAAGCCGGGCATTGAGCGTTCGACGATGAAGCAGGACATCCCCGAGTGGTCGCGCTTACGGCGCTTCTCCTCGTCCGTCCAGCAGAAGAAGAGGAAGTTGTCGGCCACGTCGGCGAGCGAAATCCACATCTTCTCGCCGTTCAAGACCCACTCGTCTCCGTCGCGCCGCGCGTTCGAGCGCGCGCCGACCACGTCCGAGCCTGCGCCCGGCTCGGTCAGGCCGTACGTGGCGATCTTCTCGCCCTTCGCCTGCGGCACGAGGTACTTGCGCTTCTGCTCCTCGGTGCCCCAGGCGTAGAGCGACATCGAGTTGAGCCCCGTGTGCACGGACATGATGACGCGCAGGAACGTGTCCACCGCCTCCAGCTCTTCGCAGACGAGGCCGAGCGAGACGTAGTCGAAGCCAGCGCCGCCGTACTCCTCGGGGATGCAGACGCCGAGCAGCCCCAGCTCGGCCATCTTGTCGAGCGCCGCGCGGTTGAACTGCTGCTTCTCGTCCCACTCCTTGATGTGGGGCGCCACCTCGCCCTGCGCGAACTCGCGCACGGTCTGGACGAGCGCCCGGTGCTCTTCGTTCAAATCGAAATCTATCATGGCTGTCTCTTCCTCAAATGGATTTGGTTCGGCGTGGGCCAAGACCCGCGCGAGGTTAGAGGCGGGCGGCCGTCTTCCGTGGTCTGTCGGTTCGTAAAGCCGGGTCAGAAAGTTAAGCGCCATCTTACAACAGACGGCGCGCGAAAGTCACAGCGGCCGCTCACGGCCCGCCCCCGGCCGGCGCGCGCAGCTTCTCGACCACGTCGCGCTCGAAGGCGCGCCACGCTGCCGCCTCCAGTTGAGCCTTCCCTGCGGGCGGCGCGTCCACGCAGTGGTAGATGAGGTACGAGACTTTCAGCAACGACCCCTCGCCCCGCCCGTGGAGCGTGAACGCGGCGTAGACCCCTTCGTCGCAGACCTTCGTGCGCGTGCGGAGGCTAAAGTCGTTGCCCTCGTCCCTCGCGGCGTAGACGTACTCCGCGTCGGCGTCACGATGGAGCCGCTCGATTAGTTCCTCCCTCGACACGCCGAACTCGTACTCGCGGTCTTCGGAGATCATGTGGTCGCCCGCCCTCGACGTGGCGGCGAAGGCGAAGACCGAGAGGAGCAGGACGGCGCAGGCCGCCGCGCGTCGCGGCGCGACCGGCCACGGGCGGCGCTCCGCCGCGACGCGCCGGCGCAGGTACGCGAACGACGCGAGCAGGGCGACGAGCGCCGCGAGGTCTGTCGAATCGACGACCCGGCCCACGCGCAGCACGCCGAGCGAGTTCCACCCGTCGATGAGCGGCTGCGCGTAAACGGACTTCCAGCAGACGAAGCCGAGCGCCGTGAGCGCGTAAATCTCGCGCCTCAGACGCGGCGCGAGCGCCGACCAGAAGAGCGGGAAGACGAAGAGGCCCGCGAAGTCGGAGAGCTTGCCCGTGGCCGCGTTGTGGAAGAAGGGCTTGAGCAGGAAGTCGTTCGCGAGCAGCAGCAGCAGGCCCGCGGCGAAGCCCGGGGACGTGAGAAGGTTAAGGTCGCGCTTCATGCTCCAATAACCTCCGCGCCGCGTCCCTCGCCTCTTCGAGCGTGCGGACGCGGTTGTCGAGCTGCAACTCGTAGACGGCGCGCTGGATCTCCCCGACGAGCGGCGAAGGCTCGAACCCCATCTCCAGGATGTGGCGCCCCAGCAGTATCGGGGCCGGCGGGCTCTTATCCACCGACAGTTCGCGCGCGCGCGCGATGAACCACTCCTGCGCGTCCGAGCCGAACCACTTCTCTTTCGGCACCCACGGCGCGTTGCGCCCGAGCGAGTCGGCCTTCGCCACGCGGTAGAGCAGTTCCAGCTCGCAGCGGCGCGCGAGGCGGCGGAAGGCGCCGTCCGTCACCTCTTCGCGCTTGCAGTAGAACTCGCCGGGCTTGAGGTGCTCGCGCACGAGCGCGACCGTCTGCCCGCGCACGTCGTAGCCGTCGAGCGAGAAGAGCTTCAGGCGTTCGAGCAGCCCGAGCGTCGGCCCGACGCCCGCTTCGTCGTGCCCGCGCGAGCGCGTGCGCCCCGCGACGAACTCGGTCGTCGCGGGCTTCCCGAAGTCGTGGCACAGCGCGGCCAGCATCACCGCCAACCGCCGCGGGTAGTCCAGATCGTCTATCGCCTCGCGCGCGCGGTCGCAGACGAGGAGGGTGTGGACGAACACGTCGCCCTCGGGGTGCCACTCCGGCTCCTGCGGCACGCCCTTCAGCGCGTGGATTTCGGGGAAGAGCTGCGGCGTGACGTTGAGGCGGTCGAGCCACTCGAGTCCGACCGAGGGCCGCTCGGCGGCGAGGAGTATCTTCTCCAGCTCGCCCCAGACGCGCTCGGCGGGGAGGTCTGTCAGGTCGATGGAGCGGCAGAGTTCGATGGTCTTCTCTTCGACTTCGAACCCGAAGCGCGCGGCGAACTGCGCGGCGCGCAGGACGCGCAACGAATCTTCGACGAAAGTGTCGGGCGAGACGGCGCGCAGGAGCTTTGCCTCCAAGTCGGCGCGCCCGCCAAAGGGGTCGATGATTTTACCGTCGAGTTTGTCGAAGAGGGGGTCTTCGAGGATGGCGTTGACGGTGAAGTCGCGGCGGCGCGCGGCCGCCTCGAAGGACATCGAGGGGTCGCCCTCGATGTAGAAGCCGCGGTGGCCGCGGCCGGTCTTGCGCTCGCGCCGCGGGAGCGACACGTCCAGGTCATGCCCGAGCTTGTAGACGGTGAAGGATTCGCCGACGAGGTTGACGCGGCCGAAGCGCCCGAGCAGTTCGCGCAAGGCCGCGGGCTCGACGCCGTAGACCTCCACGTCCCAGTCCTTCACCGCGCGCCCCAACAGGCGGTCGCGCACGCACCCGCCGACGAGCAGCGCCCGCCCGCCCGCCTCCCCCACGGCGCGCGCCAGCCTCAGAATCTTTTCGGGGATCGGAGAAGTCATCGGAACTTCACCGCCGAGACACGGAGACACAGCCATCAGACTGGAAGCCGTGTCTCCGTGTCTCGGCGGTCAACGTCGGGTTCTCTATGCGCGCGGCGCGGCGGGGGCGTCGTCCTCGTCGTCCTCGTCTTCGTCCTCGTCGTCCTCTTCGTCGTCGTCGTAGTCCTCGCCGCCGTCAACCTCGTCCTCGTCGTCGTCGAAGTCGTCGTCCTCCTCTTCGTCGTCGTAGCCCTCGGGGTCGTCCACGAGAATCTGCACGCCGCGGGTTGAGGGAAGACAGCTGATGATCTGCACGCGCTCGACGCGCGTCATCTCGGGCGCGGAGTGCCAGAGCTTGACCCAGAAGCTGCGCGTCGCGCCGTGGACGACGAAGGTCGAGCCGTCCATCATCACGGGGACGGGCGTGGCCTCCGTCCCTTCGCGCAGCTCTTCCAGCAGCTCGGGCACGTACTGGCGGAACTGCTCGAACTGCAAGACGACGGCCGACTCGTCCACCTCCGCGGGCGGCAGCTCGACGGGCTCGTCCGATTCGAGCAGCAGGCGCGACTCGGTCTGCTGATTCCTCTTTTTGACAACCGGCATATGTAAGGGGTGTTGGGTGTTGGGTTCCGGGTGTCGGGTACAAGAGGCGGCTCTTACCCAACACCTAAAACCCAAAGCCTAACACCTAATCCCCATCCTCCTCCTCAAATAGTCCGCCAGCTCGGCGGCCTTGACGCGCTCCTGGCTCCAGGTGTCGCGGTCGCGGACGGTGACGGCCTCGTCTTCGAGCGACTGGTGGTCTACCGTGACGCAGAAGGGCGTGCCGACCTCGTCCTGGCGCGCGTAGAGCTTGCCGATGCCGCCCGTGTCGTCGTAGACGGCGCGCATCGAGGGCTGCAATTCGGCCTTGACCTGCTTCGCCATCGAGACGATCTCGGGCTTGTTCTTCGCGAGCGGGAGCACGGCGACCTTGATGGGCGCCAGCTCCGGGTGCAATTTCAGGACGACGCGCGTCTCGCCCTTGTCGGTCGTGCGCTCGGTGTAGGCGTCCATCAGGAACGCGAGGAGCGAGCGGTTGACGCCCGACGCCGGCTCGATGACGTGCGGGTAGAAGCGCTCCTTGGCCGCCTCGTCGAAGTAGGAGAGGTCTGCGGTCGAGTCCGCGTTGCGCCGCCTCCCCTCGTCGTCCTCGGGCTTGTTCGAGTGCTGCTTCAGGTCGAAGTCCGTGCGGTAGGCGATGCCCATCAGCTCCTCCCACTGCCGCGCCTCCTCGGGGCGCTCGGGGAAGTAGCGGTACATGATGTCCACGGTGCGGCGCGAGTAGTGCGCCAGCTTCTCCTGCGGCACCTCGTAGAGGAAGAGGTTCGCGCGCGCCAGCCCCAGCCCCGTGTACCAGCCGAGGTACTGCTCGACCCAGTAGTCCACGAGTTGGAAGTGCTCGGCGTCGGGGCGGACGAAGTACTCCATCTCCATCTGCTCGAACTCGCGCGTGCGGAGGATGAAGTTGCCGGGCGTCACCTCGTTGCGGAACGACTTGCCGACCTGCGCGACGCCGAACGGGAGCTTGCGCCGCGTCGTCGTCTGCACGTTCAGGAAGTTGATGAAGATGCCCTGCGCCGTCTCGGGCCGCAGGTACGCGAGCGCGGCCGGGTCTTCCTCCTCGGCGACGGCGCCGAGGCGCGTCTGCAACATCATGTTGAAGGGGCGCGGCTCCGTCCAGTCGTGCGCGCCGCACTTCGGGCAGGCGACGCCGGCCAAATCCGTGCCCTCGCCCGAGCCGAACTCCTCGACCAGCTTGTCGGCGCGGAAGCGCGAATTGCACTTGCGGCAGTCCACGAGCGGGTCGTTGAAGGTCGCCTCGTGCTCGGAGTACTTCCAGACGAGGCGGTTGAGGATGATGGAGGAGTCGATGCCCTCGATGTCGTCGCGCTCGTAGACGAGCCAGCGCCACCACGAGCGCTTGACGTTGTTCGCCAGCTCGACGCCGAGCGGGCCGTAGTCCCACGCGCTCCCCAATCCGCCGTAAATATCCGAAGAGGGGAAGACGAACCCGCGCCGCTTCGAGAGCGACACGACCGTGTCGATGTTCGGTGCTGCCAATGTTCTGCTCCTAAAGGCCGTGAACGGTGAACCGTAAACCGTGACGAGATAATACTCGGCATTTCTGGTCACGGTTGACGGTTGACGGTTTACGGCATGTTAGCAGCCGCGCGGCGCAGTTGAAAAGAAGGGAGGGGCGACGCCGCGTAAGGGCGCCTCCCCTCCCCAACGATTTTTAACTGCGGTCTCCGGCTACTTCGTCGCGGGCGCGGTGACGTTGACGTCGATCTCCGTCTTCTTCGTCCCTCCGCCGAACATGCCGCCGCGCCACGCGAAGAACGCGGCGATGACGACGATCAGAAAGATCACCACGATGGCGACCACACCAGTATTGCTTGAGCCTTCACCTTCGGCCATTGTCTTTGAATCCTCCTCGAAATCCGTTCTTGTTAATGACGCCCCTCAAGGGCACCAAGCGAGGTTAAAAGTTCTGAAACTACACAACGAAATGGTATGGAGCGCCCTCGCACGTTTGATTACCGTACGGAACCGAGCGCGCATACCGGGTTAAAGAAAAGGCCGTGCCACAGGGGAGAGTAGGCAGTAGGCAGTCGCTCCGCGTTAAGGCGGTCGAAGAGTTAACTCGAAGTTCGCAGCAGAAAGGATTTTTACTGCCTACTGCCTACTGCCTCTTGCCTACTTTTGCAAAGCAGAAGCGCCGTGCCCCTCGAAGCGGGAGCACGGCGCTCGTGCGTGTCGAGTTCGTCGGGCGCCTCAGTCGCGGCGCGGACGTATCTGGTCGGGGCTGATGCTCGGCGTCGGGCGCGGCGCCTCGGCGCCCTGCGGGACGAGCCACAACTCGAAGCTGTCGGTCTCGCGGTAGCCGCCGTTGATGACGACGATGCGGTCGCTGCTGATGCCGCGCGTCGTCGTCAGGTAGTTGGCCGAGCGTCTGGTCATGCGGTCGGCCTGGCCCGCGCGGCTGTTGCGGCCGGCGTAGGCGATGATGTAGCCGGTCGCGCCCGGGTTGTTCTGCAACTCGATGGCGAGGTTGTCGAGCCGCGCCTTGTCGTCGTCGAACGCCACGGACGGGAACTCGTCGAAGCGCCTGGCCGGCGTGATGTTGGGCAGCGCCGAGACGCCCGTCGCGGCCTGCGCCGTCTGCCGGCACGCCCGGTCGCCCGACCCGTCGTCCACGACGAGGATCGCGGTCACGCGCTTGTCACCCAGGCCCGTCGAATCGACCGTGATCGTCGGCGTGCCCACGCCCGAAAGGATGCGCGCCGCGGGCGGGCTCACCGTCCAGGTGTAGTTGAGCGCCGAGGGCCCCTGGTAAGCCACGTCCGCCGTGAACGTGACGATGTCGCCGTCGTTGACCTGCGCGGGCGCGGTGACGTTGACGGGGTACGGGCAGGGCGAGACGGCGATGGGCGGAATCTCGATGGTGCGCGGCCGGTAGTTGAGCGCGATGCAGTTCTTGCGCCCGGCGATGATGTTGAAGGTCTGCGCCCAGCGCGTGTTGTTCGGGAAGAGAATCTCGACGGTGTGCGTGCCCGGTTCGAGGTCGATGGTGCGGACGTAGTCGGTCGTCTCGCCCGCGGGCTGGCCGTCGATGGTGAGGGGGTAGCCGCCGGGCTGCGTCGAGACCTCGATGCGACCCGTCGTCGGCTGCCGGTTCTTCTTATTCTGCTTCTTCTTGGCCTCGGCGCCGGTCGCCAGGAGGAGCGCGGCGCAGGCGGCGAGCGCCACGCAGGCGGCGAAGGCCGCGCGCAGGCGCGGGGCGCGGCGAGGTTCGTTCGCGGCTCTCGTTCGCAGCATCTTCTTAGACCTCCTCCGTCGTGGCGCCGAAGAGTTCGCCTTCGAGCTGCTTGCGCGAGCGGCGGCGGCGGGCGCGCGCCCCGACCGCCAACAGGCCGGAGCCGAAGAGGAACAGCGAGAGCGGCTCGGGCACGGGCGTGTTGATGGGCGTCGTGGGCGTCGGGTTGGGGTTCGGGGTCGTGGGCGGCACTACTTCGTCGTCGTCGCCGCCGGCGCAGATGCCGCTCACGCAGATGAGCGGGATGCCGGCGAGCGCCCACCACGGGAAGGCGCCGGCCTTCGGGAGCGGGTTCGGCGGAATCTCGCCGCAGTCGCAGACCGTGCCGGTCACGTCGCCGAGGTCGACGGTCTGAATCTGGCCGCCGCTCTGCGAGATGGTCGGGTCGGCCGAGGCGGAGACGTTCGTGGAGCCGTCGGGCGCCGCCGTCTGCTGGCCGGCCGCCTGCTGCTCTTGGGAGGAGGCTGCGCCGCTCTGCGTCGAACCGACCTGCGCCGTTGCGAGGCTCTGCGCGCCGAGGCGCAGGCGCACGTCGGTGGCCGGGCGCAACTGGCCGGAGGCGCCGGACGCGCGCACCAGCTCACCGTAGGTGATGGTGCCGGCCTGCGCCGCGGGCGCGGCTGCGAGCATGACGCCGAGCATCAGAGCGATGGTGCGGAATGCTTGATGCTTCATCGCGGGGTCGTCCTCCTTGAACCCATTCCCCTTAGAACCGTGTCGGGAATCGAATGACTTCGGGGCCATTCGGTCGAATCTACTGAACGGGCGCGGCCGTTAATCGGCGGCAGAGACGGCAAAACGGCCTTCGGCGGCGTCGCCTCGGCCTCGCCTGTGCCTGTATCTGCCCATTTTCTGAAAGACTTGCGGCGAAAGGTCTTCCTGTTTACCGCAATGGGAAGAGACTCCGAATGGCCTTTAAGTTCCAGTTTCGGTAGCTCATTTAAACCGCCCCCGCGCCACCCTGTCAAGATAAAAAAAGGGCCCGCCCCGGCGGGCGAACCCTTTTTCTCTCAAAAATTTAACGCGGGGACTCCCCGTCAGTCGCCGTCGCTCTGGCCGGCCGCCTCGGCGCGCTCGCCCCCGCCGGTCTTCTGCTTCTCGTCGCGGAGCACGGCCTTGCGGGAGAGCTTGATTTTGTTGCCCTCCTTGCCGATGCACTTGACGAGAATCTGCTGCCCCTCCTTCAGCTCGTCGCGCACGTCGCGGACGCGGTGCTCGGCGATTTCGGAGATGTGCAGCAGGCCGTCGGTGCCGGGGAAAATCTCGACGAACGCCCCGAAATCGACGATGCGCGAGACCGTGCCGAGGTACTGCTCGCCGATCTCGGCCTCGGCCGTGAGTCCGCGGATGCGGGCGATGGCCGCCTGCGCGGCGTCGCCGTCCGCGGTGGCGATGAAGATGGTGCCGTCGTCCTCCACGTCGATCTTGGCGCCGGTCTCCTCGACGATGGAGCGGATCATCTTGCCGCCCGGCCCGATCACGTCGCGGATGCGGTCGGGGTTGATCTTGATGGTGATGATGCGCGGAGCATACGGCGAAAGCTCCTCGCGCGCCTCGGGGATGGCCTGCTCCATGATGGAGAGGATGTGCATCCGCCCCTTCTTGGCCTGCTCCAGCGCCTCGGCCATGATCTGGGCGTTGATGCCCGCGATCTTGATATCCATCTGGAGCGCGGTGATGCCTTCGCGCGTCCCCGCCACCTTGAAGTCCATGTCGCCGTAGTGGTCTTCGGCGCCCGCGATGTCGGAGAGAATCGCGTAGCGGTTGCCCTCCATCACGAGCCCCATCGCGACGCCCGCGACCGCCGACTTGATGGGGACGCCCGCGTCCATCATCGAGAGCGAGCCGCCGCAGACCGTGGCCATCGAGGAAGACCCGTTCGACTCCGTGATGTCCGAGACGATGCGGAGCGAGTACGGGAAATCCTCCTCGCTCGGCAGCACGGGTTCGAGCGCGCGGCGCGCCAGCGCCCCGTGGCCGATCTCGCGGCGCGAGGTGGAGCCGAAGCGGCCGACCTCGCCGACCGAGTAGTGCGGGAAGTTGTAGTGGAGCAGGAAGCGGCGCTTGATCTCGCCCGACTCCAGGTCGTCCATGAACTGCTCGTCTTCCTTCGTCCCCAAAGTCGAGGTGACGATGGCCTGCGTCTCGCCGCGCGTAAAGAGCGCCGAGCCGTGGACGCGCGGGAGCCAGTTGACCTCCACGTCGATGGGGCGGATTTCGCTGAACTTGCGGTTGTCCGGGCGGCGGCGTTTGCCGAGGATGTCTTCGCGGAAGATTTTCTCCTTGAGGTGGTCGAAAATCTTCTTCGCCTGCTGGCGCTTCTCGGGCTGGTCTTCGGGGTAAGACTCGACGACCTCTTTCTTCAAGGCGTCGACGGCGGCGTATGAGTCGATCTTGCCCAGCGCCTCGGTGTTGAGCGACTGGCGGAGGCGTTCGGAGTAGTTGCGCTCGACCTCGCCCAGCATCTCCTCGTTCAGCACCGGCGTCTCGACGGGGCGCTTCTGAACGTCGAGCGCCTTGTAGAGCTCCTTCTGCCAGCGGCACAGGCGGTTGATCTCCTTGTGCGCGAGCATGAGGGCCTCGACCATGATCTCCTCCGACACCTCCTTGGCACCGGCCTCGACCATGACGATGGCCTCCTCGGTGCCGGCGACGACGAGGTTCAGGCGCGACTCGCGCACCTCGTCGTAGGTCGGGTTGATGACGTAGCGGCCGTCGACCAGGCCGACGCGCACGCCCGCGATGGGCTGCGGGAACGGGATGTCCGAGAGGTAGAGCGCCAGCGACGCGCCCGTGATGGCGAGCACGTCCGGGTCGTTCTCGTCGTCGGCCGAGATGACCGAGGCGATGACCTGCGTCTCGTTGCGGTAGCCTTCCGTAAAGAGCGGGCGGCAGGGGCGGTCGATCATGCGCGCGGTCAGGACTTCCTTCTCGCCCGGGCGCCCCTCGCGCCGGAAGTAGTTGCCGGGGATGCGCCCCGCCGCGTAGTTGTGCTCGCGGTACTCGACCGTGAGCGGGAAGAAGTCGATGCCCTCGCGGGGGCTGCCCGCGCCGACGGCCGCGACCAGCACCATCGTGTCGCCGTAGCGGACGATGACCGAGCCGTGCGCCTGCTTGGCGACGCGCCCCGTCTCGACCGACAGCTCGCGGTCGCCCAGTTTGATCTTCTCTCTCAGTAATTTCTTGGCTGCCATCTTTACCTCGTCTCCTTCGGGCGCGCCGCCCGCCCGGCCGGGGCGGCTGTTGGATTGGCGCGGCGTCTCATCCGCCGCGCCGACGCCCGGAAATGTTCGTGTATCGGGTCGGGACCGTCGCCCCCGCTACGTGAGGCGGTGGCGTGCCCGTGCTCCTGAAAAGAAAAAGCGGCACCCGCTCCAACCGTGAAGCCGGTGCCGCCTTCTGCTTGTCCGCTAAAGGCCGCTCCCCGATGTCCGCGCGCGGAAGTCTTCGCCGTCACGTTCGGCCACTCCCGCCCGTTTGTCACTGGACGCGGGGCTTTGTTAAAGAGGCTTTCGTCCTCGTTCACTCGACTGACAGCGAACCCAAAGGGGCCGGCGCCTGGCCGCTACCGGTTAGCGGCGCAGGCCGAGCTTGCCGATGAGTTCGTGGTACCCCTCGATGTCTCTACGCTTGAGGTAGTCGAGCAGGCTCCTGCGCTGCGAGACCATCTTGAGCAGCCCCCGCCGCGAGTGGTTGTCCTTCTTGTGAGTCTTGAAATGCTCGGTCAGCTCGTTGATGCGCTGCGTGAGCAGGGCGACCTGCACCTGCGGCGAGCCGGTGTCGCCCTCGTGCGTCTTGTACGTGTCGATGATACTTACCTTGACCTCTGTCGCTAATGCCATGACTGTTCTAGATGATCCTCCCAGACCGCAGTAAGCCTGACCCCTATCCCCAGGCAACCGCTAGAGTTAATTTACTAACCCAGGGAATTTAACACGCCCGCCCGCGGGGTGTCCAGCGAGCCCACCCCCCTGAAAACATCCCCCTCGCCAGTCCTCACTTCTTCAGCTCGTCCTCGATGAGGGCGCGCAGGTCGTACTGGCTGAAGCGCGCCAGTTGCCGGCCGTTGACGAAGAAGGTGGGCGTCCTCGTGACGCCGAGCGTCTGGCCGTCGCGCCGGTCGCGCTCGACCTTCGCGGCGTAGCGGTTCGCGGCGACCGCGGCGCGCACGCGCTCCACGTCGAGCCCGAGTTCGGCGGCGTAGCGCTCGAAGAGGACGCCCGCGGGCTCGCGCCGCACCTGGGGCGCGGCGTGCCCGCCGTGCCCGTGTATCTCGCCCCACTCGGGCTGGCGGCGGAAGAGCAGTTCCTGCATCTCCCAGTACTTCCCCTGCTCGCCCGCCGCCTCGGTCACGTTCGCCGCCAGCACCGAGTTCGGGTGGAAGGGCATGTACCTGACGACCAGCCGGACCTTGCCCTGATAGTCGCTCAGAATCCTCTTCATCGTCGGGTGGAACGCGCCGCAGGACTCGCACTCCGGGTCGAGGAATTCGACCACGGTGACGGGGGCGTCCGCGGGCCCGAGCGTGGGGCTGTCGGGGCGCACCAGCGTGTTGTCCGCCCCCGCGGCGGGGCGGCGAACGCCCTGCACGGAGTCGCGGTAATACCCCGCCCCGAGGACGGCGGCGACGACCACCACGATCGCAATGAGGGCCAGAACCTTGACCTCTTTCCGCATGCTTACTCCTTCTCCGTTTCCGGCCTGTAGAAGTACAGGCCCAGCGCCACCGCGGCGAACGACGCCAGCCCCATGAGCGGGATCGTGACGAAACCGAACCACTCGATCTGCTTCTCGGTGCACGAGGCGCCCTCCGAGCAGGGGGTGAGCGTCGCCGGGACGACGCCGTAATAAAGCAGGTTGTGGTAGACCGAGACGGCGAGGCCCGCGAGGCAGAGCGGCAGCGCGTAGGCGCGCATCCTCCGGTCGCGCGCGACGATCCCCGTCGCGATCATCAAGACCAGCGGGTACATCGCGATGCGCTGATACCAGCACAGCGCGCACGGCGGCAGCCCCATCACCTCGCTGAAGAAGAGGCTGCCCACGGTCGCCAGCAGGGCGATGACCCACGCCGCATACGCCGGGAAGTCGCGTCCCGTTACAGGCATGCGCATAACATAACAGAACCGCGCCCCTGACTTCATCACGCGGGACGGCTTGTGAGGGTCCGGGGCGCGGCTGACGCAAAAGGGGTGTGTCGGGGCGACTTGTCTGCTACCATGCGGCACGTTTTCAACGTGCGACTGGACGGGGGACATTTCATGGACGCGAGCGAAGAGAGGGGCGACGAGAGGGCGCGCATTCTGGTCGTGGGCGGCGGCTTCGGGGGGCTGTTCACGGCGCTCGGCCTCGCGGGGGCGGGCGACGTGACGCTCGTCGCCGGCGAAGACCACTTCCTGCACACGCCGCTCCTCTACGAGTACCTGAGCGGCGAGGTCGAGGCGTGGCACATCGCGCCGCGCTACACGGAGCTGATCGGCGACGACAAAGTGCACTTCATCCACGGCGCCGTCACCGACATCGACTTCGACCGCAAGGAGGTCTTCGTCGCCGGGCGCGTCCGCCGGCTCGCTTACGACTACCTCGTCCTCGGCGTCGGCGGCGTCACGAACTTCTGGGGCATCGAGGGCGCGGAAAGTTACGCGCTCCCCTTCCGCAAGCTCCGCCACGCCGACGACCTGCGCGCGCGGATGATCGACGCGCTCGACCACATCCCGCCCGACGCCGCGCCGCAGGACGCGCGCCGCGCCGCGACCTTCGTCGTCGTGGGCGGCGGCGCCTCGGGCGTCGAGCTGGCGACGAAGATGTCGGACCTGCTGCGCGACGCCTTCAAACGGCGCGGCCTGCGCGGCGAGCCCCGCGTCGTCGTCGTCGAGATGGCCCGGCAGGTCGTCCCCGGCATGGACGAGGGCATCCGCGCGGCCGTCCTGGGCGTGCTCGAAGAGAAGCGCGTCGAGGTCTTCTCCGAGACGCGCGTCGTGCGCGTGCTCCGGGGCGGCGTGGAGCTTGAGCACGCGGGCGAGCGCGAGACGATCCAGGCGTCGGGCGTCGTCTGGACGGCGGGCGTGCGCGTCAACCCGCTGGTGGAGCGGCTCGACGTGGAGAAGAACCAGAAGGGTCTCGTCGTCGTCGAGCGCACGCTCCAGTTGCGCAACCGCCCGGAGGTCTTCGCGCTCGGCGACATCGCCTACTACCCGCACATCGTCCCGAGCCTCGCGGGCACGGCGCAGCTCGCCTTCCAGCAGGCGAAGCTCGCCGCGCGCAACGTGCAGGAGTTGATAGACGGCGGCGTCCCCGCGGCCGGCCACTTCGAAGAACTCGGCGAGGCCGTCAGCCTCGGCACGGACGACGCCGCGGTCTTGACGGCGGGGCGCGTCGTCACCGGCGAGATCGCGCGCCAGGCGCGCTTCGCCCTCTACACCTCGCGGCTGCCGACCTGGCACCACCGCCTCCGCGTCGGCGCCGCCTGGTTCTTCGGCGGCAAGTCGCCGCGCCCGCTCGGGCTTCAGGGCGACATCATCAAGGGGTGAGCGTGAGTGTCTACGCGTTTAAGCCGGGAGGGTTCGTCGGCGTCATCTCGGACACGCACGGGCTGGTGCGGCCGGAGGCCGTCGAGGCGTTGAAGGGCTCGGGGCTGATTATCCACGCGGGCGACGTGGGCGGCCCCGAGGTGCTCGAAGAGCTGGGGCGCGTGGCGCCGGTCGTGGCCGTGCGGGGCAACAACGACCGCGGCGCGTGGGCCGGGGCGCTGGCCGAGTACGAGGCGTTCGAAGTGAACCGAGCCTTCGTCTACGTGCTGCACGACCTCAAAGAGCTGGACATCGCGCCCGCGGCCGCGGGCTTCCGCGTCGTCGTCAGCGGCCACTCGCACAAGCCGCTCGTCGAAGAACGCCGCGGCGTCCTCTACCTCAACCCCGGCAGCGCCGGCCCCCGCCGCTTCAAACTCCCCGTCACCGTCGCGCGCCTCAAGATGAACGGAGAGGATGTGAACGCCGAGATTATTAACCTCGACGTGTAGGTTATTTCGGGCTTCGTCTCGGCGACTCGGACGTACCTCGCGTTTACTTCCTGGCACCTCCCGACTATTTCGGGATACTCCGAAGGAGCCGGGGAGTACCCGGCGGCTACTTTGGAGTACCCCGCGGCAGCTTCGGGGTACTCCTTAGCTATTTTTGCGTACCTCTCGGCCATCTTTGCGTACCTCTCGGCCGTTTCGGAGTACCCCGCGGCTACTTCAGGATACTCCGCAGTAGCCGCGGGGTACTCCTCAGTTACTCTGGAGTACCCCGCGGCCGCTTAAAGTTAAATTTTAGTAACTGCGACGTGCCCGGCGGCGGGCTGCGTGTACGTGGGAGGGACTTCGGCGCACGTCCCGGACGTGTTTCAGATGGTCGCGGCTTCGCAGGAGTCGAGCGCGGGCGCCTCCTCTTCGGGCTCGGGGCCGCCCTCGCCGAGGTAGGTGCGCCCCGCCGCGACCGTCTCGAAGTATTCGGAGATGCGGTCCAAGACCTCCGTGACGGTGTGCGAGTGGTAGATGACCTGGCGGAAGCGCGCGCCGCCGTGCAGCCCCTTGGTGAACTGGCCGGCCAACTGCTTCATGCGCCCGACGGCGGCGAACTCGGGCATGTCCGCGCGCAGCAGGTCGAAGTACTCGATGAGCACTTCGCGCTTGTCGTCGAGCGTCGGCTCGAAGGGTGCGCGCCCCGCGAGCGTGTCCTCGATCTGCCGGAATATCCACGGGTTCGCCATCGCGCCGCGGCCGATGAGGATGCCGTCGCAATGCGTCTCGCGCCAGCGCTTGAACGCGCCCTCGATGTTGACCACGTCGCCGCTCCCCGAGACGGGAACCTTCACGGCCTCCTTCACCTGCCGCACCAAATCCCAGTCGGCGAAGCCCTTGTAAGCCTGCTCCTTCGTCCGTCCGTGGAGCGCGATGTGCTCCGCGCCGCAGCCTTCGGCCAGCTTCGCGACCTCGACCGCGTTGCGGTGGCTGTCGTAGAAGCCCGCGCGAATCTTGACGGTGAGCGGGATGGAGATGGCCTGCTTAATCTCCGTGAGGATCGTTTCGAGCCGCGGCAAATCCTTGAGCAGCCCCGAGCCGCCGCCGTGCTTGACGACCTTCGGCGCGGGGCAGCCGCAGTTCACGTCGAGGATGTCGGCGCCGACCTCCTCGGCCATCTCGGCGGCCATGCGCATGCGCCCGGGCTGCCCGCCGAAGATTTGCACGGCGAAGGGGCGCTCGTACCCGTGGAAGCGCATCTGCCGCCTCGACTTCGGGTTGTTGCGCGTCAACCCCTCGACCGAGATGAACTCCGACACCGTCAGCCCGATGCCGCCGCGCCGCTTCAGCAGCGCCCGGAACGGCACGTCCGTCACCCCCGCCATCGGCGACAGCACGAGCGGCGGGCTAATCTCAATGTCTCTAATCTTGAAGGGCTTCATAAGTACAGGGTGTTGGGTGTTGGGTGCCGGGTGTTGGTAAGAACCGCCTTCCCCCCAACACCCGGCACCCAACACCCAAAACCTATTTCCCTACTTCCACAGCTCGACGCCCGTCGCGAGGAAGGTGACCTCGTTGGCGGTGCCGTCGGGGTTGGTCTTGATCTTCGCGCCGTCGTCCTTGACGAGGTGCTCGACCGTCTCCTTGCTCAGGGTCTTGACCTTGAGCCGGCCCTCGGCGCGGAAGTTCATCGTGGAGGCGTCCTTCGGCACGACGAACTTGTGGTCGAAGGTGACGCGGATACTGCCGTCGGCCTTCGGCTTCGGGCCGATCTCGACCCAGCAGCCTTCGGCCTGGCAGACGCGCGTGACGAGCCCCTCGATGACGACCGGCTTGTCCGCGTACTTCTGCGGCTCCTTCAGGGCGTCGGCGAAGGAGACGCGCTGCGTGTCGGCGGCGATGGCCTCGCCGCGCAGCACGCGGCCGGACTCCGCGGTCGTGGCCTCCTGTTTCGGTGGTTGGCCGTGCGGCGCCTCCTGCGCGGCGGCGCCGAGCGTGCAGGAGGCGATGAGCAGGGCGGCGAAGAATGTTTTCATCACGGAAATGCGCTATCCTTTCGCGGCAAAGCTTGAGAGACAAGTTGGCCGGGGGTTTTTATTCCGAGCGCTCGGATTATAGCAATGCGGCACGGGCTCATCCAGTGGGTCGGCATCGCCTGGACGATTACTTACGCCGCGCTCGTCGTGTGGCTCTACGCCGCCGCGCCGCGGAGCGTGGCCGAGGTGGCGACGCAGGCCAGCGTCGCCGCCGGCACCTACGAGATCGACCGCGCGCGCTTCGACGCCGGCCGCGAACTCTTCCTGCGCGAGCAGTACGCGGCGGCGCGCGGCGAGTGGGAGAGGGCCGACCCCGCCCGGCGCGACGCGCGCACGCAGTTCTACGTCGCATACTCCTTCTACCGCGAGGGCTGGGGGCGCGTCTACAACGACGACGCGCGCTTCCGGCAGGGGCTCGAAGCCGTGGGCCTCGCCATCAGCCTTTCAGGTAACGCGCCGCTCCACGTCGAAGACACGGAGTTGAAAATTAAGACGGCCGCCGAGTTGAAGGCCGAGCTTGAGAGCGGCCTTGAGCGAACGTCAGACGACTTCAACCCTCTGAAAGTCTTCCGCGAGCGCAAATGAGCCGAGCGACGAACCGCGCGCTGCTGCGTCACGTGCTGCTGCCGACGATCTTTTTGACGGTGGCGCTGCTCGGGGGCGTGCGCGTCGAGGCGGGCGGCGGGGCCTTACTGTTTCTGCCGCCGCCGCTGGTGACGTTGATTCTGGCGGCGATGCTGCTCGTGCTCTCGGCGCGCGGCGGCGCGATTAACGTCGGCGACTGGCTGTCGTCCGACCTCGGGGCGGCGGAGAACGTCTCGCACGCGCTCACGCTCGGCGCGCTCTTCTTCGCGTCGGCGCAGGCGTTCAACTCGGTGCTGCCCGACGCGGGTCTGCCGCGGCTCGTGCTCGCCTCCTTCTTCCTCTGGACGCTCTGGCAGAACCAGTTCTCGCAGTTCGACGCGCGGCGGCTGCTCCGCAGTCTCGCCGCCCTCTTCGGCACGGCGTTCGTCGTCAAGCACCTCCTGCTCGCCTCGCTCGCAGACCCCGAGGGCGGCTGGCTCCGGCGCCTGACGGCGGCCGTGCTCGAAGGCGTCGCGCTCGGCGGCCCCGCCTACGCCGCCTCGACCGGTTACGTCTCCTTCTTCGCGCTCGCGCTCTACGTCTGCGGGCTCTTCCTCCTGCCGCCGTCGCCGGCGGTCGAGGCCGACGTTGACGAGAACCGCGCGGCCGAACTCGTCCAGTCCCTCAAACTGCTCCCGGCGCGCGAGCGCGCGCTCGCCGTCCAGGAGTTGAGTCGGGAGACAGAGAAAGAGGGCCGGGACTGAAAAACGTCCCGAGCCCTCTCCTCTTCCGCCCCTTCGCAAACTAAAACTTACCAGTTGACGACGAGCGCCTGTTCGGCCTCCCAGACCGGCACGTCCTCGCGGATGGCGACGCGGTTGAGGCGCACCTTGTTCGTGAGCAGTCGGCCGGCGCCCTGCGCGACGGCCGCGAGTGGGTCGTCGGCGACGGCGACGTGGAGGCGCAAGTCCTTCTGCAAACGCTCGGCCAGCCCGCCGAGGAGCGCGCCGCCGCCCGTCAGAATCAACCCCGTCTGGTAGATGTCGGCAGTCACTTCGGGCTTCGACTCCTCGATGGCGCGGCGCGCGCCCGCGATGATCTCGGCGACCACGGGCTCCAGCGCCTCGCGCACCTCGGAGGCTTCGAGCTCGACGACCTTGGCCAGCCCGTCGGTCACCTGCTTGCCCACAATCTCCATCCTGCCTTCGCAGTCGGGGCCGACGTTGCCCAACTGCTTCTTGATGTTCTCGGCCGTGCGCTCGCCGAGCTGCATCTCGTACTTCGAGCGCACGTAGTCAATAATGGCCTGATCCATCGAGTTGCCCGCGGCGGGAAGACTGTGCGACGAGACGACCGCGCCCGAGGCGATGATGGCGACGTTGGTCGTGCCGCCCCCGATGTCGACGACGAGGTGCGCGCGCTCGTCATCCTGCCGGAGCCCCGCGCCGAAGGCGGCGCACAGGCCCTCGTCGACGAGGTCGACGCGCGTGGCCTTGGCGTCGCGCGCGGCGTCGCGCACCGAGCGCTGCTCAAGGGTCGTCGAGGAGCCGGGCACGCCGATGATGACGTGGCTGCGGCGGTGGCCGCCGCCGTTGGCGCGGCCGATGAATGCCTTGAGCATCTTCTCGACCGCGTCGAAGTTTTCGATGGTGCCGCCGCGGACGGGGCGAAAGACCTCGACGTCCTTCGGCTCGCGGCCGAGCATTTTGTAGGCTTCCGCGCCGACCTCTAAGACCTCGCCCGTGTAGCGATGGATGGCGACCGCCGACGGCTCGTTGAGGACGACGCCGCGGTCGGGCGCGAAGATGAGCGTGTTAACGGTACCCAGGTCTATCGCCAAATCGTCCGTAAAGATACTGCTCAGGATGTTCATAGCTCCCCCACTGGTCGTCACTGCTTCGCTTGTGGACATTATCCGCCGAGGTCAACTGAGGCTGGGCAAGTGGCGTTCCACTTAAACAGAGACGCATATCGGCCGCTTTTCCAAAAACGGCCCGCCGCCCGCCGTTTCGTTTCCAGACGAACCCGCGGACGGTACACGCCGCGGGCGCTTGGAAGGCGAACGGAAACGAAACGAGGGGTTGCAGAATTAAGTCAAGGAGTCGTTGATTCACACACGAAGCGTATCAACGACCCGGTGACTCAATCCGTCACGTCTTCGTTCACATTGATGTCGCTGACGACTTCATAGAGGGAGGTGGCGTCGGTGCGGGAGACCTGTTTGGCCTGCGGGAGCGTCAGGACGCGTACGGTGAGGGCGCGGGTGCGGCGGCGGACGGTGATCTCGTCGCCCTCGCGCACCGCGCGCGAGGCGCGAGCCGCCGCGCCGTTGACCGAGACGGCCCCGGCCTCGCACAACTCCTGCGCGACCGTGCGTCGCAAAACGAGGCGGCTGGCGCGCAGAAAGAGGTCGAGACGCATAAAGGCCGTGAACCGTGATCAGACAGTAAACCGTAAATCGTAAACCGTGACAAGAGGAAGCGCGTGTCTCCTTCCTGTCACGGTTTACGGTTGACGTTTCACGCCCCTCTACTGCTTCTTCGCCTTGTCCTTCTTGGCGTCGGCGGCGGGCGCCTGCGCGCCGGAGGCGTCGGCGGTCTGCTGCTTGTCCTTGTCGAGGATCGGCTGGACGGCGTCCTTGAAGGCTTCGGCGGGCTTGATGTAAGCCTCTTTGCGGAGCGTGCGGAGGTACTTCTCGCGCTCCTTGTCGGCGCGCTCCTGCGTCAGCGCGCCGCGGACGAAGTTCTCCTTGTAGGCGTCGTCGCGCTCGTTGACGCGCAGGATCATGTAGCCCTCGTCGGTCTTGATGGGGTCGCTGACGCCGCCCGCCTTCAAGTCCTTGACCGCCGCCGCGATCTCCTTCGTCAGCTCGGAGACGAGGAACCAGCGCGCCTTGCCGTCGGCGTCCACCAACTGCCCCTTCGCCTTCTTCGTCGGCTCGTGCTCGGAGTTCTTCTCGACCAGCTCCTCGAAGGTCGTCGCGGTGCCGGCGCGGGCGCGGGTGGCGAGGTCGGCGGCCTTGGCCTTGACCTCATCCTCGGTGCGGCCGGCGAGGCTCAGGAACAGCTCCGAGAGCGTGACGCTCATGAAGCGCGCGCGGTTGGCGCTGTAGTAGTCGCGCAGCTCCTTGTCGGTCAGGCCGTAGTAGACCTTCGCGTCCACCTCGCGCTGGAGGACGGCCTGGCGCATGAACTGGCGGCGCAGCGTCTCCTTCACGTCGGCGAGGAGCATGCCCTCCTGGCGCATCGCGTCTTCGAGCTGCTCGATGGTCGGGATGTTCGAGCTGCGGGCGACGCGCAAGACCTCGCGGTTGACCTCGGCCTCGACCTCCTCGGGCAGGCGCGGCATGTCCTTGCCCTTCTGGACGAGCAGCGCCTCGTTGATGAGGTTCATGATGATTTCGGGCTGCTTCTTCTGAAGCTCGGCCTCGGCCTGCTCGGGCGTCATCCCGCGCTGCTTGGTGAGCACCTCGCGGAACTCGTTGTTCTCGCGCTTGAGCTGCGAGAGCATGATGACGTAGTTGTCCACCTGCGCGACGGGCTCGTCGAGCACGACGGGCGGCGCCTCCTCCTGCGCGCGCGCGGGCGCGGCGGCGGCGGCCGAGAGCACGAGCGCCGCGAAGGCGAGGGCGAGACGCGCCGGGATGTTTTTCAAAAGCACTGTTATCACTCCTCTATCTGTTTGCGTTCGAGCGCAGGTCGTCGTCGGGCGTTACGGTCGGGAAGCAAGGCCCCGGGCGAAGTCGCGTATTCTAACCCCCGGCGCGGATGCCGAGCAACACGCCGCGCGCCCTGTCGATCAGGCCGGAGCCTTCGGCCTCGACCTTGAGCACGCCGCTCGGGCTGAACGTCGCGCCCTCACCTTTACCGACGAGAGCTAAAAGTTTTTCCGGCGAGACGCGCGCCGTCTCCTTCAGCTTGAACGCGAGCCCCGTGGGCGTGCGGTCGATGGAGATGACGCCCGTCTCCTCGGCCGTGCGGCGCAGGCGCGCGTAGGCGAACAGGCGCTCGACCGACTCGGGCGGCCGTCCGTAGCGGTCTTCCGTCTCGCGCCGGATGACCTCCAGGGCCTCGTCGTCGCGCGCCGACGCGATGCGCTTGTAAGTCCGCAGCCGCTGCCCCATGTCGCTGATGTAGTCCTCGGGGATGGAGACGTCCGCGCCGAGGTTGATCGAGACGGAAGTCTCGTCCTCGGCCTGCTCGCCGCGGAGTTCCCCCACGGTGCGCTCAAGCATCTGCGTGTAAAGATCGAAGCCGAGGGCGTCCATGTGCCCCGACTGCTGGCCGCCGAGCAAGTTCCCCGCCCCGCGCAGCTCCAAGTCCAGCGCCGCCACCCGGAAGCCCGCGCCCAGGTCGGAGAACTCGCGGATGGCCGCCAAGCGCCGGCGAGAGATGGCGGTCAGCTCCGCCTCCGAAGGTATCAAGAGATAGGAGTATGCGCGGCGGTTCGAGCGCCCGACGCGCCCCCTCAGTTGATAAAGCTGAGAGAGGCCGTAGTTGTCGGCCCGGTTTATGATGATTGTGTTGGCGCGCGGGATGTCTATGCCGTTCTCGATAATCGTGGTGGCGACGAGCACATCCGCCTTAAAATCAACGAAATCGAGCATCACCTGCTCCATCTCTTTCTCGTTCATCTGCCCGTGCGCCACCGTCACGCGCGCCTGACCGACGAGCCTTTTGACGAGCGCCGCCACCGTCTCAATCGTCTCCACGCGGTTGTGTATGAAGAAGACCTGGCCGCCGCGCCCCAGCTCCAGCTCAATCGCCGACTTGATGACCGACTCGGAGAACTGCACGACCTGCGTCTGGATGGCGAGGCGGTCGCGCGGCGGCGTCTCGATGACCGACATGTCGCGCAAGCCCATCAGGGACATGTTGAGCGTGCGCGGGATGGGCGTCGCCGAGAGCGTCAAAACGTCCACGCGCTTCTTCAACTGCTTGAGCCGCTCCTTGTGCGCGACGCCGAAGCGCTGCTCCTCGTCCACGACGACGAGGCCGAGGTCGCGGAAGGCCATGTCCTTCGAGAGCAGCCGGTGCGTGCCGATGATGATGTCGATGTCGCCCGACTCGACGCGCTTGACGATCTCCTTCTGCTCCTTGGGCGAGCGGAAGCGCGAGATGAGTTCAATCGTGACGGGGAAGGCGGCGAAGCGCGCGCGGAAGGTCTCGTAGTGCTGGTAGGCGAGCACGGTCGTCGGCGCGAGCACGGCGACCTGCTTCGAGTCCATCACGGACTTGAACGCGGCGCGCATGGCGACCTCGGTCTTGCCGTAGCCCACGTCGCCGCAGAGCAGGCGATCCATCGGGGTGGCGGCCTCCATGTCGCGCTTCACGTCCTCGATGGCCGTGTCCTGGTCGGCCGTCGGCACGTACTCGAAGGCGTCCTCGAACTCGCGCTGCCACGGGCTGTCGCCGGAGAAGGCGTAGCCCGCCACCAGTTTCCGCTCGGCGTAGAGCTTCAGAAGCTCGTCGGCCATGTCGCGCATCGCGCGCTTGGCCTTGGCCTTCGTCTTCTGCCAGCCGAGCCCGCCGAGCCGGTCGAGCGTCGGCTCGTGCCCCTCCGCGGACGAATACCTCTGGACTAAGTCGAGCCGCTCGACCGGCGCGTAGAGCTTCGCGTCGTCGGCGTAGTAGAGCAGCATGAACTCGCCCTTGCGCCCGCCCAGCTCCAGCGTCTGCAAGCCGCCGAAGCGCGCCACGCCGTGGTCGATGTGGACGACGTAGTCGTTGACTTTCAGGTCGCGGAAGTCCGAGAGGAAGGCGGCCGTCTTCGACTTCTTCCGCTTGGCCGACGCGGTCGTCGCGCCGCCCGTGCCCGGCGCGCGCTGCTCGACCGTGGAGCCGCTCGCCTCGTCGAAGAGGTCTGTCTCGACGTGGACTTTCAGGCGCGCGCCCGGCAGCTCGAAGCCGCCCGACAGCCGCCCGACGGTGACGACCGCGGCGTAGTCTTCGACGTTCGCGCCGCCCTCGCCCGCGAGCGCGACGCGCGCCGAGACGTTGTAGTCCGAGAGCATTTCGCCCACGCGCTCGGCGACGCCGGCCGAGGGCATGGCGAAGAGCGTGAGCGCCTGACCCTCGGCGCGCGCGTGGCGCACGTCCGCGGCGAGGTCCGGGATGCGTCCGTGGTAGCGCTTCGCGGGGAGCGAGCGCCACTCGACTTCGGGCGCCTGCTCGACGGCCGGGAAGAGGAAGAGTGGGGGCGCGGTCTTGCGCGCGCGCCCGATCTGCGCGGCGGGCTGTTCGGACTCGCCGACGAAGCGCTCGTCGGTCGCGGCGGCCGCGCGACCCAGGGCGCGGAACTCGACGCGAGGGATGCCGCCCAACCCCTCGCGCAGCTCCTCGGGCGTCAGGTAAATCTCTTCGGGCCCCAGCCCGATCTCGCCCGCCGCGTCGTTCTCGGCGTGGCGCGCGGCGACCGCCTCCAGACTGTTGCCCAAATGCTGCTCGACGCCCGCCGGCTCGTCCACGACGAGCACCGTGTCGCGCAGGTAGTCGAACACGGTCGCGTCCGCCTTGACGACGAGCGAGATGAGCCACTCCCACCCGGGGAACGTCTCGCCCTCCTCGGCGTGGACGGTGCGGTCTTTGAGCGCGCGCGCGTGTGCCTCGTCGCCCCAGCGGTCGCGCGCGAACTCGGCCCACAAACGAAAGTCGTCGCGCCCGACGGCCAGCTCGCGCATCGGGACGACCTCGGTCGCCTGCAACTGTTCGACGGAGAGCTGCGTCTCCGGGTTGAACCTGCGGATCGAATCGACCGTGTCGCCGAAGAACTCGACGCGCACGGGCAGCGGCTCGCCCGGCGACCACACGTCGAGGATGCCGCCGCGCATCGAGAACTCGCCGACCGCGCCCACCGGGTCTTCGCGCACGTAGCCCGAAGCCAGCAGCACCTCGACCAAGTCCTCCGGCGGGTAGTCCTCGTCCCTCCGCAGCGGCGCGCCCGCCTCCAACAGGCGCGCGGGCTGCACCGTCCGCCGCGCCAGCGCGCGCGAAGAGAGCAGCACGAACCGCCCGCGCCCGCGCGCGAGGTTCCACAACGTCAGCGCGCGCCGCTCCAGAGTCTCCGCGTGCGGCGACGCGCCCGCGTACGGGTCGCCCTCGGACGCGGGCAGACTCAGAACGGCCTCGCAGTCCCCGCCGCCCACGCCGAGCGCCGCGCACCAGAAGGAGAGGTCGCGCTCCCACGCCTCCATGTCGCGGTTGGCCGCGACCAGCACCGCGAAGCGCAGCCCCGTCTCGCGCTGCAAGGCGGCCAGCGCCAGCGCGCGCGCGGGGGCCGACGTGAGCCCCGCCACAGACACCACGCGCCCGCCCGCGGCCACCGCCGCCGCCAGACGCCGATACTCCTCGCCCTCCACGACGCGCCGCAGCGCGCCCGGCAAAACCGGGACTGACTCGACAGAACTACTCATAAATCCTCGTGAACCGTGAACCGTAAACCGTGACAGGTGAAAACCGCCTTCCTCCGGTCACGGTTTACGGTTCACGGTTTACGCCTTTTATTCTTTCGATGACGCCCGTCGTCGAAGCACCTTCGACAAAGGGTAAGGCGAGGACGCGGCCGCCGGCGGCCTCGACCTCCTCGCGGCCGTGTATCTCTTCGGGCGCGTAGTCGCCGCCCTTGACGAGCACGTCGGGCCGCAGCTCCGCGATGAGCTTGCGCGGCGACTCCTCTTCGAAGACGGTCACGAAGTCCACGGCCGCGAGCGCCGCGAGCAGTTCGGCGCGCTCGCCCTCGTTCATCACGGGGCGGCCCGCGCCTTTGAGCGCGCGCACCGAGCGGTCGCTGTTGACGGCGACGACGAGCGCGTCGCCCAACGCCCTGGCCGCCGCGAGGTAGCGCACGTGCCCGACGTGCAGGATGTCGAAACAGCCGTTGGTGAAGACGAGCGTGCGCCGCGCCGCGCGCAGTTCGGCGCGGACGCGCAACAGTTCCCCCCTATCGAGAATGACCTTGCCGCCCATCGGTTTTAGTGAATGGTAAATGGTAAACGGTAAATGGTAAATCGCCGAGGCCGAGTTTTGTCTATTCACTCTTAACCATTTACTATTTACTAATCATGACGAGCAGGCTTCCAGAGGACATCGTCCCCGACAACGACCAGACGCGCGCGCGCCAGCAGCACCTTCTGTCGATTCAGGAACTCGTCGGCAACGCGTACCCGAACAAGTTCGCGCGCACCGCCCTGACCGAGAGCGCCGAGGGCGAGGACACGATCACCTCCGTCACGGGCGCGTTCCGCCGGCACGAGCCCGAAGTCCAGGCGGGCGAGCGCCCCGCGCCCGAGCAGTTGGAGGCCGCCAACGCCGAACTCGGTGGGCTCACCGTGCGCGTCTCGGGGCGGCTGGCGACGCCGCCGCGCGTGATGGGCAAGGCCGCGTTCGTCCACCTCTCCGACGGCAAAGAGCGCCTGCAAATCTACGTCAAGAAGCAGGAGGCCGTCGCCATCAGCAACGACTCCTTGCAGCCGGCCGAAGAGACGGAGAGCGGCTGGAAGCTCTTCCAACTGCTCGACCACGGCGACTTCGTCGGCGTCGAGGGCAAGTTGTTCGTGACGAAGACGGGGGAGCTGTCCGTCCACGTCGAGACGATTCAGTTTCTCTCGAAGGCGCTGCTGCCGATGCCCGACAAGCTGCACGGCATCAACGACCCCGAGATACGCCAGCGCCAGCGCTACGCCGACCTCATCGCGTCGAGCCTGAAGGTCAAGACCGACGAGGAGCCCGAGGATTCTCAACCTGAACTCTCGACGCGCGAAGTCTTCGAGCGCCGCTCGAAGCTCATCACGGCGATGCGCCGCCACCTCGACGAGAACGGCTACATCGAGGTCGAGACGCCGATGCTCTCGCCCATCGCCTCCGGCGCCGCCGCGCGCCCCTTCACGACGCACCACAACGCGCTCGACATAGATTTATATCTCCGCATCGCGCCCGAACTCTACCTCAAGCGCCTCCTCGTCGGCGGCTTCGAGCGGGTCTACGAGCTGAACCGCAACTTCCGCAACGAAGGCATCTCCACCCGCCACAACCCCGAGTTCACCATGCTCGAATTCTACACGGCCTACAAGGACGTGAACTGGATGATGGACTTCTGCGAGGAGATGATTCGACAGACTACTGCGGAGGTTGCGGGGCGCACGACTGCCACCTTCGAGGAGACGGAGATTGATTTCGGGCGTGAGTTTCGGCGGCTGACGATGCGCGAGGCGGTGGCCGAACGTCGGCCCGAAGATGTTAAGAACCTCGGCGGCGACGAGGCCGACGCCCGCAGGCTCATAGACCTGTTCGAGGAGTCGGTCGAGTCCGACCTGATTCAGCCGACATTTATCACGGACTTTCCCAAATCCGTCTCCCCCCTCTCCAAAGCCTCGCCCGACGACACGGCGGTCGCGGAGCGGTTCGAGCTTTACATCATGGGGATGGAGGTGGCGAACGGGTTCTCGGAGTTGAACGACCCGGCGGAGCAGTTGGGGCGTTTCGAGGAGCAGGCCAGGCAGCGCGAGGGCGGCGACGAGGAGGCGATGCAGACCGACCTCGATTACGTCCGCGCGCTCTCCTACGGGATGCCGCCCGCCGCCGGCATCGGCATCGGCATCGACCGCATGACGATGCTTCTGACCAACCGCCGCTCCATCCGCGACGTGATTCTCTTCCCGCACATGCGCCCGCGCCAGGCAGCGGAGGCGGAGGCACAGGAGAGTCAGGAGAGCGACGAGCAGCCTTAGGACGCTTACAGCGACGTGCATGCGGGTGCGACGCCAGAGCGTTCAGAACCGCCCGCGGTAGCGGGTGGGTGAGTGTAACTGAGTCGGTCCTTGAGATGTAAGCCCGACCCACCCGCTACCGCGGGCGGTTCTGACCTGTTGCCCCGCGGCAGTCACACGCGACGGCAACCCGTTATAAAACGCCCCGCCCGACCCTGACAGCGCGAGTTTGGCGGGAAACGGCGCGAGTAATCGTCCGGGCGCCGCATGTTTCGCTTTTACACTTGCGAAAGAAGGCTTTAACCGCGCGACGGAAAGCTTCTTCTTTGCGTGGTTAAGATTTTCTTTCTCGCAGGAAGGCTTTAACGGCGCGTTGCTCAAGCTTTCCTGCGTGCGGAAAAACTATGACGGCGCGCCTTTGGAGCCTTGCCCCGCATGCGCGAAGCCTTCCGACTCGACTTTAAAGACCTGGGTCGCGCGTTTCGAGTTCGCGCACGCGGGGTGTTAACATTCGCACGCAACGGAAGGCACGAACGACGCCCCGGCCCGTCCGAGGTTCGCCACCTTACAGTCCAACTTTCAAACAGTCGAAGGAGATACCCCTACAATGATTCGTAAAGTTTCCCTCGTCGCGGCGCTCGTCGCGCTGGCCGCCGTGTTCGCCTCCGCGCAGGGCGAGCAGAAGACTCTGAAGGTGACGGGCTACGTCCTCGACCACATGTGCGCGGGGATGCACGGCTCGGAGGAGGAGGCGCAGAAGCACCCGAACGCGTGCGCGCTGATGGAGAACTGCCAGAAGAGCGGCTTCGTCGTCGTCGCGGGCGAGAAGACCTACAAGCTCGACGAGCAGGGCAACAAGCTCGCCGCCGAGGCGCTCGGCGCGGCGAAGACGAAGAAGGGCCTGAAGGTGGATGTCGAGGGCACGCTCGACGGCGACACGCTCCACGTCGCGAAGCTCGCCGAGGCGAAGTAGGCCGGCGCAGTCAGGAGCCCGGGGAGGCTCAAAGGCGAGTCGCGACTCGCCTTTGAGCCTCTTTCCTTTCGGCCCGGAAAATTTTTCCCCGCGGCGTGTGGGAGTTTCGCGCCGAGTTACGCGTTTAGAGTTAAGAGGGGGATTACGGCGGCCGTGTTCGCGCTGGGCACGGCCGCCGGCGCCCCTCCCGGCGGCCTCCGAAGCCGTCTGCAAGCTGCGGGTTGCGGGTCGCGGCGCGCGTCAAACGAACACGGGGAGATTCGTCCGCGCGCCCGCCCGCTCCGCGCGCACAAGACCTCTCGGATGTCCGCGGCCGGGCGCGTGGGGTGGCCCCGCCCGGAAGACCTTCCCCGCCCCCGGAACGGAGCGAGACGATGAACGCCAGCTACTTCGGCCCGACGATCTTCGGCCAATAAAGAGCAGTAGACAGTAGTCAGTAGGAAGACAGAGCGGTGCGCCCGATCTGAAGGTTGAGACGCGCCGCCACTTTTCCTACTGACTACTGACTACTGTCTACTGTCTACTGCCCTTCATCCCGGCATGCGCTCCAATTCTCGTGTCATCCCTAACCGAGTAAATATCTCGCGCGACTCGCGCCACATCTGCGCCCCGCGGACGGGGTCGCCCGAAGAGAGTTCGTGGCACGCCCAGTCGCGCAGCGTCCGCGCGCGCTCGGCGGCCGCGCCCATCGACGTGTAGACGCGCAGGCTCTCGGCGAAGCACTCGGCCGCGTCGTAAGACTTGCCCTCGACGAGAAGACGGCTGGCGGAACGCGACGCGACGAGGCCGAGCGTGCGCCACGCGTTGGCGATGTAGTCCTGATTCTCAGTCTTCTGACCCAACTCCAGAGCAGTCAGAGCAGTCGTCAGAGCCTCCTCGTTCTTCCCCTGCCCCCAGAAGCTCTCGGCGAGGTAACAGTAGATCATCGAGAGCGCGAAGTGGCCGGCCGGGCCCGCGAGCGCGACGGCGTGGCGCAGGTTCGACTCGGCCGCCGCGTAGTCTTCCAGCCCGATCTGCGCGCCCGCGAGGTTGCCGAGCGTCGGCAGCTCCCACGTGCGCTCGCCGATTTCGCGGAAGATTTCGAGCGCCTCGGTGTAGCGCCGCACGGCCTCCGGGTAGTCCGCGCCGAGGTGCGCGATGACGCCGAGGTTGTTGAGCATGAAGCCGAAGTTGCGCCGGTCGCCCAGCTCTTTAAGGAGCGCGAGCGACTGCTCGAAGCACTCCTGCGCTGCGTCGAAGCGGCCCGAGACCTCGTGCGCCACGCCCAACAGCTTCAGCCCGTTGGCGCGCGCCGCGCGGGCGCCCTCGGTCATCTCTTCACTCAGCGCCAACACCTGCGCGCCGAGGCGTTCGACCGCGGCCGCGTCGCCCAGACGGTGCGAGGCGAGCCCCTGCCGGTTGAGCGCGAGCGCGAGCTCGGCGCGCGCTCCCGCCGCCGTCTTCGCGCGGCGCGCGAGGGCTTCGGCCCGGCGCGCGCTCTCAAGGGCCGCGCGGTTGTCGCCCTGGTACTCCTGCACCGCGGTCAGCCCGTTCCACGCGCGCGCCTGCGCCACGTCGTCGCGCGCACCTTCGGCCGCCCCGAGCATCTGCGTGTATGCCTCGGCCGCCTCGCCGTAGCGCGCCTGCATCGTCAAGACCTCGCCGAGCCCCGCGTACCAAGCGATTGACTGAGAACGCAAAGGCCCCGTCGCCTCGCCCGCGCGCTCGGACTCCGAGAGGTTTTCGAGCGCCTTGCGGTATAAGCCAATCGCCACGTCGGGCGCGTAGGTGGCGCGCGCCTGCGCGCCCGCGCGGCCGTACCACTCGGCGGCGCGCGGCGGCTCTCGCGCCAGCTCCAGATGCTCGGCGATGACGGCCGCGTACTCCTCGACGCGCCCGCCGCCCTGCGCGACGAGCCACGCCGCGGCCTCGCCGTGCAGACGCCGCCGCTCGCGCTTCAAGACGCCCTCGTAGGCCACCGTGCGGAGCAGCGCGTGCTTGAAGATGTACTCGCGCGCGCCCGCGAAACTCGATGCCTCGCGGCGGAAGACAAGCTCCTTGCGCCTCAAGGTCTCCAGGGCCTCGGCCGTGTCGCCCTCGACGCCCGCGCCGCGCGCGGCGGCCGTGCGCGAGAACTGTTCGACCGCGCCGTCCCAGAACTCGCGGCCGATGACGGAGGCGCGTTGCAGCACCGTCTTCTCCCACGGCGTCAGGCGGTCGAGCCGCGCCTGCAAGACTCCCGTCAGCGTCGGCGGCACGCGCACCTCGACCAAACGGCTCGCGTCCACGTGCCAGCGCTCGGCCGCGGGGATGATGACGCGCTGGTCGATGAGCATCTTGATGAGCTCTTCGACGTAGAACGGATTCCCCTCGGCCGCGCCGACGACCAGCTCGCGCAGCGCGTGCGGGATGGCCTGCGCGTGCCGAAGAATCTCTTCGACGAGCTGCCGGCTCTCGCGCTTCGTGAGCGGCTGCAAGGTCAGGCGCGCGTGCGCCTGCTGTCCCTCGCCCCACGCGGGCCGCCTCTCCAACAACTCGGGACGGGCGAAGCAGAGGACGAGCAGCGGCGCGGTCGCGCACTCGCGCGCGAGCTGGTCTACGAAGTCGAGCGAGCCGTCGTCGGCCCAGTGCAGATCGTCGAGAAAGAGCAGGACGGGCGCGGCGCGCGCCACGCGCCGGAAGAACTCGGAGGCGTAGTGGAAGGCTCGGCCGCGCACCTGCTTCGCGTCTTGACGGATGCCCGCGAGGTGCGGGCTCGCGGCGAAGTCGAGCCCCGCGAGGTGGCCGACGAAGTGCGCGCGCATCAACGCGTCCGGCTCTCCGCCGAACACGTCGAGCATCCCGCGCTCGAACTTCTCGCGCGCCACTTCGCCCGGGTCGCTGTCGTTGATGCCGAAGCGCAAACTGAACACGTCGCGCACGAGCGCGAACGGCAAGCCCCTTGTGCGCTGGCCCGCGCGGCCGTTGAAGACCTGGAGCGGCCCGCCTAACAGCTCGACCTCGCTGCTGAACTCGTACAGCAGGCGCGACTTGCCTAGGCCCGCCTCGCCGACGACCGTCACGGCCTCAAGCTCCCGGTCTTCGATGACGGTTTGCAGCGCGTCCCTCATCCGCGCCAGCTCGGCCTGCCGCCCGACCATGCGCGTCTCGACGCCCTCGACGCCGCGCGTCAGCAGACGGAAGGCGCGCGGCTTCTCGCGCTCGACGAGGTACGTGCGGACGGGTAAGCCTCCGCCGCGCACGTTCGGCAGCTCCGTCTCGCGCACGTCGAAGATGCCGCGGACGTGCCTGTACGTGTCGTGCGAGATCAGCACCCCGCCCAAGGGCGCGGCCTGGCAGAGTCGGTTCGAGACGTTGACGGCCGCGCCCGTCGCCGTCAAACCCTCGCGCGCGCCCGACGCGCTCAAAAGCACCGCGCCCGTGTTGACGCCGACGCGCATCAGGGGCGACGGCTCAATCCCGTCGAACAGTCCGCGCAAAGAAGAAGAGAAGAAATCAGACACGTCCCTCTGCATTCGGAGCGCGGCGCGGACGGCGTGCGCCGGGTCGTCCTCGTGCGCGACGCGGTCGCCCCACAGCGCCATCATCTGGTCGCCCAGGTGCCGGTCAACCGTGCCGCCGAAGTCCATGACGGCCGCGTCCACGCGCTGCCAGAGCGCGGCCATCGCCTCGCTCACCTCCTCGGCGTCGAGCGTCTCGGCGAGCGCCGTGAAGCCGTAGAGGTCTGCGAAGAGGACTGTGACCTGCTTGAGCTGTTCGGCCGAGGCATGCGAGCGCGCGGGCGCGGCGGCCGGCGCGGCGGCCGAGTCTTCCGTGCGCGCGGACTCGCGCGCGGCTTCGACCACTGATGAGAGCGCGGACGTGCCCTCGGCCTTGCGCCTCATCTCGGCCTCGAACTCAAGCCGCTGCTTGAGGCGGCGGAGGTCGAGCCCTAAATCCTTAACCGTCGGGTAGCGCTCCTCCCGCTCCTTGGCGAGCGCCTTCGTCACGATCCTCTCAAGCTCGGCCGGGACGCCCCCGGCGCGCTCCGAGAGCGGCGCGGGCTCGCGCGCGAGCACGGCGGCCATCACGTCGCTCGCCGTCGGCCCCTCGAACGGCGGCGCGCACGCGACCAGTTCGTACAGCACCACCCCCAGGCTCCACACGTCGGTGCGCGCGTCCACTTCGAGCCCGCGCGCCTGCTCCGGCGACATGTAGGCG
>DAIRFV010000472.1:0-2947 GCA_036794905.1 Pyrinomonadaceae bacterium
GACCCGAACGACCGCGTGCCCGAGAACGTGCCGGGCACTTATTACGTGGACACGAACTGCATCGACTGCGACGTGTGCCGCGACACCTCACCCGACAACTTCACGCGCGCCGACCGCGGCGGCTACTCCTTCGTCTTCAGGCAGCCCCAGACCGACGGCGAGCGCGCCCTCTGCGAAGAGGCGCTCCTCGCCTGCCCCGTCGAGGCCATCGGCAACGACGGCTGAGAGTCGGCGGGGTTTTTAAAGCCCCGGGCGGGGCGTGCGCCTCCCCGACCGCGCCTCCCGCGTTTCACGGCGGCCCGGCCTCGCCCGGCCGTTGCAAAATCCTGCGAGCCGGGGGAAGATGTGCGTTCGCCCGGCGTCCCGACAGCACGACAGGGACGCCGGGGCCGAAACCCGACCACCCTCCCCAAAGACACCCGTGTGGTAATCAGCACAGTAAGGAGCCTCGTCATGCCTCGTCCCGTTAGACCGTCACACGTCAAAGCACTCTTCTTCTCGCTCGTCATCTTCAGCGTCGCCGGCGCGATCCTCTTCGCCACGTCGCGCGCGGAGGCGGCCCGGCAGAAATCCGGCGGCGCCCGCGCCGCACAACTCGGCGGGGCGGACGTTAAGACCCGCCTCGCGCGCGGCGCGGCGCGGCGCCCCGGCAGACAGACCTCCAAGGGTGCTTCGGCGAAGTCGGTCGAACAGCCCGCGGCCCTCGCCGCCTGCGTCGAGACGCCCATCAGCATCCCCACGACCGTCAACTCCGCGCTGACGGCGGACGACTGCCCTTTGGGGGACGGCACGGTCTACGACGTTTACAGTTTCAGCGGCACGGCCGGGCAGCAGGTCTCGGTCACGCTGACTTCGTCGGACTTCGACGCCTACCTCTTCCTCGGGCTGGAAGACGGGCAGGGCACCCTGATACTGGGCGAGGACGACGACGGCGCCGGCGCTCCCAACGCGCGCATCCCCTCGGGGGGCGGCGTCGCCACGCTGCCCTACACGGGAACCTACTTCATCTTCGCCAACGCGTTCAACCCGGAAGACACCCTCGGCAACTACACGCTGTCGGTGACGACCGCCGGCGGCACGTGCCCGGGCACGCCGGGCTCCATCGGCTTCGGCTCCGTTAACGGCGCGCTGGCCCCGGGCGACTGCCGCTTCGTGGACGACACCTTCTACGACGCCTACGCGTTCAGCGGCACGGCCGGGCAGCAGGTCTCTCTCCTGCTCACGTCCGCCAGCTTCGACGCCGTCGTCTACCTGCTCGACGACAACCGGAACATCCTGGGCGCGAACGACGACGGCGGCGGCGGCACGAACGCGCGGCTGCCGGCCACGGGCGGCGCCATCACGCTGCCCTACACGGGGACTTACTACGTCGTCGCGGGCGAGATCCCGCCGGACGACGTTGACGTCGCGCCGCCGACCGGCTCTTACACGCTGACGCTGACCGACGGCGGCACCTGCCCCAGCACGCCCATCACCGTCGGGCAGACGGTCGGCAACGGCTCTCTGGCCTCGGGCGACTGCAAGCTGCCGGACGAGACGCCCTTCGACCTCTACACCTTCAGCGGCACGGCCGGGCAGCAGGTGGCGGTCTCGATGTCTTCGACCGCCTTCGACGCCTACCTCTACCTCGTCGGCCCGGACGCGGAGATCGTCGCCGAGAATGACGACGGCGGCGGCGGCACGAACGCGCGCATCCCCGCGGGGAGCGGCTTCATCACGCTGCCGGTGACGGGGACTTATTCCATCCTCGCCAACGCGTTCGACGTGGGCGCGGCGGGCGCTTACACGCTGAGCCTGGCGGGGCCGGCGCCGCCCGCCGCCACGCTCCAGTTCTCGGGCGCGAGCTTCGCCGCCGCCGAGGGCGGCCACGCCGTGACCGTCACCGTGACGCGCACCGGCCCGGCGACGGGCGAGGCCGGCGTCAACTTCGCCACCACGGACGGCACGGCCTCCGAACGCAGGGACTACACGGCCGCGGTCGGGCGCCTCCGCTTCGCCGCAGGCGAGACGAGCAAGACCTTCGAAGTGCTCATCACCGACGACCGCTTCGACGACAACGACGAGACGTTCAACGTCGCACTCTCCGCCCCGTCGGGCGCGACGCTCGGGGCGCAGGGCAGCGCGACCGTCACGATCACGGACAACGACGCGGCCGACGGCCCGAGCCCGGTCAAGGACGGCTCCATCGACACGCAGTTCTTCGTCCGGCAGCACTACGCCGACTTCCTCAACCGCGTCCCCGACCAGTCGGGGCTCGACTTCTGGGTTGACCAGACCACGAACTGCGGCAGCCCCGACCTGCTCGTCTGCCGCGTGAACGTCTCGGCGGCCTTCTTCCTCTCGATAGAGTTCCAGCAGACCGGCTACCTCGTCCACCGCGCCTACAAGGCGGCGTTCGGGAACATCCCCAACAAGCCCGTCCCGCTGACCTTCAGGGAATTTCTGGCCGGGGCGCGGCGCATCGGCGAGGGCGTGCAGGTCAACGTCGGGGACTGGGAGGCGCGGCTCGAAGCGAACAAGGTGGCCTTCTTCAACGAGTTCGTCGCCGACACGCGCTTCGCCACGCTCTACCCGCAGAGTATGACCAACGCGGCGTTCGTGGAGGCGCTCAACCAGAACGCCGGCGGGGCGCTCTCCACCGCGGAGCGGGACGCGCTGGTGGCCGACCTGAACTCGTCTGCGAAGACGCGCGCGCAGGTCTTGCGGGCGGTGGCCGAGGATGCGACTCTCGTGCAGAGCGAGTTCCGCCCGGCCTTCGTGCTGGCGCAGTACTTCGGCTACCTCCGCCGGAACCCGGACGACATCGGGTTCGACGGGCAGCCCGACCCGAACTTCAACGGCTACAACTTCTGGCTCGGCAAACTGAACGAGTTCAACGGCAACTACATCGAGGCCGAGATGGTGAAAGCCTTCATCACCTCCATCGAGTACCAGAGCCGCTTCGGAC
>DAIRFV010000026.1:0-21757 GCA_036794905.1 Pyrinomonadaceae bacterium
CCGAGTTCTCGTTCGAGGAGCCCATCGCGAACTCGTCGCAGTTGGTCTTGCCGACGATGACGGCGCCCGCGGCGTGCAGACGCTCCGTCACCGCCGCGTCGTACTGCGGGTGGTACCCGGCGAGGATGCGCGAGCCGCACGTCGCCTGCATCCCGCGCACGCAGATGTTGTCCTTGACGGCGATGGGCACGCCGCGCAGCGCCTGCGCCCCGGCCGGCGCGGAGTCTAACTCCTTCGCGCGGCGGAGCGCGCCCGCGCGGTCTATTTGCAGGAAGGCGTTGAGCGTTTCGTTCAGCCGCTCGGCGGCGTCGAGCGAGCGCGCGACGACGGCCTGCGCCGTCGAACCGGCGGCGGAAAGTTCCGACGAGATGGATTCGATTGTTCTGTCAGGTGCGGGCATGTTTGATGAAAGGGGGCGCGGCGGGACTTTAAAAGTTCTCTCTCTCTTCCGAGCTGGCGATGACCTTCGGCACGCGGAAGTGTCCGTGCGCGGGGTCGGGCGCCTGTTCGAGCGCGAGCCGTTGGCCGAGCGAAGGGCGCGTGGCGTCCTCGCGCGAGCCTTCGGTGCGCTCGCCCTCGGGGGTGAGCCCGCCCAAGGCCGGCTCGACCGCGCTCGTGTCCAGCTCGTTCAACTGCTCGACGTAGGCGACGATGGACGCGACCTGCGGCGCCAGCGTGCGCACCTCCTCGTCCGTGACCTCAAGGTGCGCCAGCGCCGCGATCTTCCGGATGTCTGATTCGGTGATAGGCATAAAAGCTCGTAAACCGTGAACCGTGACAAGAGAAAGCCGCAAACCGTGAACCGTGAACCGTGACGAGGTTTAAGCCAGTTCTATCTTGTCACGGTTCACGGTTCACGGTTTACGATTCAAACAGCTCCCGGCGGCGAGGAGGAAGCGGCGGCGGAGCTCGTCGTCGTGGATGGCGTCGGCCGCGTCGCCGAGTTCGGCGGCGCGGTCGAGGGCGGACTCCTCCTGCGTGAGTCTTTCGTACTGCGTGCGGCCGAGGCGCGCGCGCTCTTGCCGGACGGTCTGCGGGTCTACGCGGAACTCGACGTAGGTGACGACCGCCTGCCCCAGCAGCGAGTTGAGGCGGAAGACGAGTTGCGGGCTCACCTGTTCGAGCTGCTTGCGCCAGGTCGTGTCCGGCACCGAGACGATGAGCCGCCGGTTGAAGAGGCGGAAGGGCACCGCGCAGCCGCGCAGCGCCTCGCCCGCCACGCGCCGCCACGCGGCGAAGCTCGCGGCCTCCAGCACCTCCTCGCTCTCGCCCGCCGCGCGCAGCAGCTTCGGGAGCGACTGAAATAAATCTTCCATGTTTGGCTTTTAGCTTCTGGCTTTCAGCTTTTAGCCGTTGACTTCGGACGGCGGCCTTTTTACTGTCAGCTTGCTACATTAAGCTAACAGCTAAGAGCTAACAGCCAACAGCTATTTCAAAGGAGTGTAATGGAAAACGAACGCGTGTCACAAGCGGCGCACGTGGCGGGGACGGCGCGGCTGGCGGCGTTGGAGCCGCTCGTCCTCGCCTCTTCGAGCCCGCGCCGCTCGGAGATTCTGACGGCCGTCGGCTGGCCCTTCGAGACGCACCCGGCGGGCGTGGACGAGACGCGGCTCGCGGGCGAAGGCCCGGAAGATTTCGTCACGCGCCTCGCGCGCGAGAAGGCCGAGGCGGTCGCGCGCACGCGCCTCTTCGGGCTGGTGCTGGGCGCGGACACGACCGTCCTCGTGGGCGGCGAAATCCTTGAGAAGCCGCGCGACGCGGAGGAGGCGCGGCGGATGCTGCGGCGCCTGAGCGGTCGCTGGCACGAGGTTCTGACCGGCGTGGCGCTGGTGCGCGCCGAGACGGGGCACGTCTCCGCGGGTCTGGAGCGCACGCGCGTGCGCTTCGCCGAGACGAGCGACGAGGAGATCGACTGGCACGTCTCGACCGGCGACGTGCTCGACAAGGCCGGCGCCTACGCCATACAGGGCCGCGCCGCCCTCTTCATCGAGGCCATCGAGGGCGACTACTGGAACGTCGTCGGCCTGCCCGTCCGGCTGGTCTACGAGTTGGCGCGCGGCTCCGAAGCATAAGGCACGTAAACCGTAAACCGTAAACCGTGACAAGAAGAAGGCAGGTCGCCTTTCTCTTGTCACGGTTTACGGTTTACGGTTTACGATTCCCGCCTTACTGCGCGAGCATCTTGTTGAGGCGGCCGGCGAGCACGTCAACGAGGCTGTGCTTGGGGTCTGGGTCGTAGCCGCCGACAATCGGCACCGTGACCGCGCCGCGGCGGTCGAGGATGACGACGGCGGGAATCTGGTCGGCCCCGGTCTTCTTGAAGAGCGAGCCTTCGGGGTCGCGCAGCACGGCCGACTTCAGCCCCGCCTTGCGCGCGAAGGCGCGGAGCTGCTCGTCGGTCGCGTAGGTCTTCGCCTGCGGCTTGTCCGAGTCGGTCGTGACCCAGTAGACGCGCACGTCGCGCGCGCCGTACTCGTCGGCCAACTCCTGCACGCCCTGCGCCTGCTGCCGCGAGAGCGACCCGAGCAGCGACGAGCCGAAGGCGAGGACGACCACGTCGCCGCGCACCATCTCGGAGGTAATCTCGCCGCCGTCGGTCGTCTTCAGCCTGAAGTCGAGCGGCGACTGCGCGCTCGAAACCGGCGCGACCCACGAGAGCGCGACGAGCAGGAGCGCGAGCGCGAGTGCGTAGGCCGGACGCCGTTTGTTGGGTGACATCTTCATCTCCTTTGTGCCCCGCGCCTCGAACGTGCGCGCGGGCAATCTTGACGGACATTGGATGTGCGGTCAAATAGAATGGTTGGTTTTACAACGCCGAAGACCCGGTCAAACGGACGTGCGCCCCGCCGGTAAGAATTCCGATTTTATACGCGTTTTCGCCCGCCGTCACCTTCTCTTAACGCGCCAACCTTTTGTGAACTCCCCGCACGTGAACCGCAAAGTCGGGGCGCTAGACTCTGTCCCTTATTTCAATTCCCGAGCCATCAAGGAGGAGCATTAGCATGGAGAAGAGTCTGGACGGAAAGAGGGTCGCCATCCTCGTCGCGGAGGGGTTCGAGCAGTCGGAGCTGGACGGGCCGAAGCAGGCGCTCGAAGAGGCCGGCGCAGAGGCTTTGATCGTGTCGCCCGCGGAGGAGGGCTGGGTGCAGGCGTGGCAGCACTTCGACCTGGGCGACCTGTACGAGGTGGATGTGCCGCTCGCCGAAGCCGACGCGGCCGAGTTCGACGCGCTGCTCCTGCCGGGCGGCGTCGCCAACCCCGACCAATTGCGCACGCAGCCCCGTGCGGTCGCGTTCGTCCGCGCCTTCTTCGACGCGGGCAAGCCGGTCGCGGCCATCTGCCACGCGCCGTGGACGCTCATCGAGGCCGGCGTCGTCGAAGGTCGCACGCTGACTTCGTGGCCCTCGATCAAGACCGACCTCGTCAACGCCGGCGCCGAGTGGGTTGACCGGGAGGTCGTCGTCGACAACGGCCTCGTCACCAGCCGCAAGCCCGACGACATCCCCGCCTTCAACGAGAAGATGATCGAAGAGTTCGCCGAAGGCACCCACCGCGCGCAGAAGGCCGCGGGGGCGGGGGAGTAAAGAAGCGGAGAGAAGACGGTAGTCAGTAGAAAAAACGGGCGGCGCGCCTTCTGCCTTCAGGCCGGGCGCGCCGCTTTCTCTTTCTACTGTCTTCCGTCCTCTGGCGTCGAGCCGAAGACCTCGGCGTGGAGCGCCAGGTAATCTTCGCGCGTGTCCATGTCGCGCGCGACGTAGGGGGAGCCGGCGGGGACGCGCAGCACCTCGGCGCGGTGCGCGTCGAAGAGGGCGCGCAAGCCCTTCTCCGCGACCACGCCCGACAACTCCTCGCGCAGCGAGAGGTCTACGAGCAAGGGGTGGCCGCCGCGCCCCTCCCACTCGGGCAAGACGAGGCGCGCGCCCGAACGCCCGCGCGCCTCGACGAGTTTTCCGATCTCTTCGGGCGGCACCGCCGGCTGATCCACGAGCGCGATCAGCACCGCCTCCGCTTCGTCAGACAGCGCCGCGACGCCGCGCGCCACCGAAACGCCCATCTCGCTGCCCTCGACTTCGTTGACGGCGAACCGCAGCCCCTCCAGGTGCGCGAGCGCCGCGCGCACCTCCGCGCCGCGGTGGCCGACGACGACGACAACCTCGAACGCGCCGCCCGCGCGCAGGGCGGCCACGCAAGCCTCCGCCACGCTCACGCCCCCGAACGGCAGCAGCGGCTTGAACGCCCCCATCCGCCGCGAACGCCCGGCGGCGAGGAGTATGGCTGCGATCTCAGTCATTGAAGAAGTAGTCAGTAGTCAGTAGTCAGTACGGCAACGCCTTATTGGCGTTGACGATGACAACCGCACGGTTCGAGCGACGACTGTATTTCTACTGACTACTGACTACTAACTCCTGCAACGCGCGGAGGACGAAGGGGCGGGCCATCTGCTTGCGGTAGTTCATCAGGTGGTCTGTGTTGTCGAGCGGGCGCGCGCGCAGGTAGCACGCCTCGGCCGCGGCGCTGATGGTCTCATCGCTGAGCGGCGAGCCCGCGAGCGCGGCGCCGGCCGCCACGACTTCGAGCGGCGCGGGCGCGATGCCGCCGAGCACGACGCGCGCCTCACGCACCGCCCCGCCGCCTTCGGCGTCAACGCGCGCGGCGACGCCGAGCACGGGGAAGTCGAACGCGCCGCGCCGCCGCAGCTTCTTGTAGACGGCGCGCCAGCCCGCGGCGGGCGGCAGGACGATCTCGGCCAGCAGCTCGTCGGGGCGCTTGTGCAGGTAGTCGATGCCGTCGTCGTTGTAGAAGCCGCGCGCCTCGACCAGGCGGTCGCTCACCGTCGAGACCAGCCGGAGGCGCGCGCCGATCGCCACCATCAGCGGCACGAGGTCTGACGACTGCACGGCCCAGCACTTCGCACTGCCCGGCGCGACCCAGCACACGTCGCCGTCCTTCTTCAGGCAGAAGTTGATCCCGCGCCGCCACTCGTAGTTCTGGTCGTAGTAGTTGCAGCGCGTGTCGAGCAGGAGGTTGCCGCCGACGGTGCCCATGTTCCTCAGCGTCGGCGTCGAGATGAGCCGCGCCGCGCGCGCAAGCGATGGGTAGTCGCGGTTGACGACCGGGTGCTCGATGAGTTCGGTCAGGCTCACGCCCGCGCCGATCCTCAGCCCCTCGCGCCCGTCGCCCTCGATCCTCCGCAACTCTGCGAGCCGCCCGACCGAGATGACCGTGCGCGGCGTCTGCTGCCGCCGCTTCATGTTCGGGTACAGGTCAGTCCCGCCCGCGACGAACTGCCCCGACGGCCCCGCCGCGCCCATCATCCTCACCGCCTCGCCCAACGTCTTCGGCACGAGGTAGGCGAACTTCGGAAGTCTCATCATAAAGGCTTATCTCAACCCTTCTGCTTTCACGAGTGGACGGCCACGCGGGGCAACTCTTTGCCGTCGCCGCCTTCGGCGGGCGTTAAGACCTTGAGCGGGTCGGGCCAGGCCGGCGTGGGCACGCGGGTCGGGCCGTAGCGCGCGTCCCTGCCCTGGCGTTTGGCTTTGAGGGCCGCGAGGACTTTCTCGGGCGTGATGGGCACCTCGTCGATGCGCACGCCGACGGCGTCGTAGACGGCGTTGGCGATGGCGGGCATGACGGGGAGGAGCGGCCCCTGCCCCACCTCCTTGGCGCCGAAGGGGCCGTTGGGGTCTGCGTCCTCGACGAGGTAGGTGAAGACGTCGCACATCTCCAGGGTCGTCGGGCTCTTGTATTCGAGGAGCGAGGGGAACTTGTGCACGACGTTGCGGTTCTCGCGGTAGACCATCTCCTCCATGAGCGCCTCGCCCAGACCCATGTAGATCGAGCCCTCGACCTGTCCCATGACGAGCATCGGGTTGATTGACTTGCCGATGTCGTGCGCGACCCAGATGCGCGGGACGTTGACGTAACCTGTGTCGGCGTCCACTTCCACTTCCGCGACCGCGGCCGAGTAGCTGTAGGCGGGCGAGGGGCCGACGCCCGCGCCCTTGAACTTGCCCGGCGAGCGCGGCGGGACGTAGGAGCCGACCGTGCCGATGGTGCCGAACTTGCTCTCGGCGAGCACGACCGCCTCGGCGAAGGTGACGCCCGTCTCGGGGTTCTCCACGTCGAAGACGCGCCGCTCGGCGAACGAGAGGTTATCGACGGGCACGCCCAGTTTCTCCGCGACGGCCGAGGCGAGCAGCTCGCGCGCGCGGTCGGCGGCCTGGAGGGCCGCGTTGCCGGTCATGAGGGTGACGCGGCTCGAATAGCTGCCGAGGTCGACGGGCGTCAGGTCGGTGTCGGCGGTGACGACGCGTATGTCGAAGGGGTCGATGCCGAGGATTTCGGCGACGACGTAGGCGAGGACGGAGTCAGACCCCTGGCCGATGTCGGTCGAGCCGCACTGGACGCAGACGCCGCCCTGGCGGTCGAGCCGGAGCTGCACGCCCGAGTGCGGCATCGAGTTCCAGTAGATGGGCAGCCCCGCGCCGCAGATGTAAGAGCTGCACGCCAGCCCGAAGCCGCGCCCCTCGGGCGACTGGCGGAACTTGTTCTTCCAGTCGGAGCCTTTGACCACCTTCTCGATGCACGCGCCGAGACCCATCGAGCCGACGCGCAGGTAGTTCGCGGTGACGGTGTCGGGCTGGACGAGGTGCTTGAGGCGCATCTCGGCCGGGTCGAGGTTCAGCTCCTCGGCGATTTTGTCGAGCTGAATCTCAAGCGCGAAGCGCGGCTGCGGCGTGCCGTGCCCGCGCTTCGGGCCGCAGGGCGGCTTGTTGGTGAAGGCGCGCAGGCCGCGGAAGCGGTAGCGCGGCACTTCGTAAGTCACGGTCTGGAGCGCGCCCGTGTAGAAGGTCGAGGCCACGCCGTAGGAGCCGTACGCGCCGCCGTCGAGGAACGACTGAAAATCGAGAGCCGTGATCGAGCCGTCTTTCTTCACGCCGATGCGGCTCTTCATCAAGACCGGGTGTCGGCCGCGGTGGCAGTAGAAGACCTCTTCGCGCGTGAGCGTGACCTTGACGGGCCGCTTCGTCCTTCTCGACAGTTCGCAGACGGCGATCTCGTGGTTGAAGGGGTCACTCTTGCCGCCGAAGCCGCCGCCGTTGGGCGTGGCGATGACGCGGATGTGCGCGGCGGGCATCCCCAGGGTCTTGGCGAGCGCGCGGTGGACGTAGTGCGGCGTCTGCGTCGAAGACCACAGGGTTATCTTGTCGTCGGCGTCGTAGTGCGCGACCGCCGCGTGCTGCTCCATCGGGAGGTGCGTGTTGCCCTCGTAGAAGAAGGTGTCCTCGCGGACGAGGTCGGCCGCCCGGAAGCCCTCGTCCAGGTCGCCGAATTCGAGGTGGACGCTCTTGTGGACGTTGTTGTAGTCGCCGTAGTCGTGGATGCGCGGCTCGCTCGTTTCGACGGCCTCCTCGATGGTGGCGACCGCGGCGAGCGGCTCGTACTCGACCTCGATGAGGTTCATCGCGTCGAAGGCGGTGTCCTCGTCCACGGCGGCGACGGCCGCGACGGGGTCGCCGATGAAGCGCACCTTCTCGACGCAGAGCGCCGTCTCGTCCTGGCTCACGGGCAGGATGCCGTAAGGGGTGGGCACATCCTTACCCGTGATGACGGCGTGGACGCCGGGCAGGGCGAGCGCCTTCGACACGTCGATGGACTTGATGAGCGCGTGCGGGACGTGCGAGCGGAGGATTTTGCAGTAGAGCATCCGCGGCAGACTGATGTCGTCGGCGAACTTCGTCGCGCCCACGCACTTCGAGCGCGCGTCCACCTTGCGGAAAGGCTTGCCGACGACCTTGAAGTCCTCCGGCCGCGCTCCCGCCCCGTTCGACTTCGCGCCGCCGACACTGCCGCGCCCCTTGCCGTGGCCCTCGTGACCGTTATTCGTAGCCATAGACGCTCTCTCTCGGCAGCTCCGCCTCTTCGCCGCGCAGCCTCGCGGCGGCCAGCTCGACCGCCTCGTAGATTTTGACGTAGCCGGTGCAGCGGCAGAGGTTGCCGCTCAGGGCTTCTTTAATCTCGTCGCGCGAGGGGCGCGCGTTCTGCGCGAGCAGTTCCTTGGCGACGAGGAGGAAGCCGGGCGTGCAGTAGCCGCACTGCGCGGCGCCGGTGTCGGCGAAGGTCGCTTGCAGTGGGTGGAGGCCGTCCTCGTTCGCCAGCCCCTCGACCGTCTCGACGCGGCGGCCCTCCGCGTCGAGGCCGAGCACGAGGCAGGAGAGGACGGAGCGGCCGTCCACGAGCACGGCGCAGGTGCCGCACTCGCCCAGCTCGCAGCCGTGCTTCGTGCCGGTTAAATTCAGGTCTTCGCGCAGCACTTCGAGGAGCGTCTTGTGCGGCGCGAAGGCGACCTCCGTCTCTTCGCCGTTGAGCGTGAAACTGATGTGCGCTTTCTGTCTGGTTGTCATTTCGTTCGGACTCAAAAAAACTCCCGGCGCACGACGCCCGCAAGCGGTTAACGGCGTGCCCGCAGAGTCAGTTTTCTTCACCGGGGACGAGTACGCCGCGACGGACGCGACGGCGTGTGTTGCGGTGACAGGAGATGATAGCAGCTTTGGGTGTGAGGATTAAGCGGGGAGGGTGCCGGGTGCTGGGTTTTAGGTGTCGGGTGTTGGCCGCCTTAAACGCAGCGGGCACACAGCGCTAAAATCCCGGCACCCGGCACCCAACACCCAACACCCAACACCTCCTCTTACTTCCTGCCGGTGATGACGGCCTGGAGCTTGGCGGCGCGGGCGGGGTCGAGGCGGCGGAGCGCGTTGTGCTCTTCCTGCGCGCCCTTGCGGTTGCCCGTGGCGAAGTAGGCGACGCCGAGGTTGTAGCGCGCCTGCGCGAAGTTGGGGCGGACTTTGATGGCCTGCTGGAACGCCTTGACCGCGGCCGGGTCTTGTTCCAGGCGCAGGTAAGCGTTGCCCATCAGGTAGAGGTCGTCGGGGTCGAGCGTGCGGCCGGGCTGGTTGTAGGCGCGGATGGCGGCGGCGTAGGCGGCGCGCGACTCCTCGGCGCGGCCGAGCTTCTCCTGCGCCGTCGCGACGTTGTAGTGCGCCCAGCCCCCGTCGGCCGGCTCGCGCGCGCGCTGCAGGGCGGCCTGCGCCGCCTGCAAAGCCTCCGCGTGCTGGCCGAGCTGGTTGAGGACGTAGGCCAGAAGGTTCTGCGTGCCGGGGTCGTTCGGCCGGAGGCGCGCGGCCGTCTGCGCCTCCGCCAGCGCCTCGCGCGGCTTGTCCTCGCGCACGAAGATGAAGCCGAGGACGTGGTGCGGCCAGTAGTTCTCGGGCTCAAGCCGCGCGGCCTCGCGCGTCGCGCGCAGGCCCCCGTTCATGTCGCCCGTCGTGGCGAGCGCGGCGCCGAGCAGCGTCTGCGCCCCGGCGTTCTGCGGCGCGAGGCGGGCGGCCTGCTGCGCCGTCGCGACGAGCTTCGCGTACTGCCCCTGGAAGTAGTAGAGCACGGCCTGCCCCATCAGCGCCTCGGCGCTGTCGGACTTCGCGGCGAGCGCGCGCGCGAAGGCGTCCTCCGCCTCGCGGTAGCGCGTCATGCGCGTGTAGGCGCTGCCGAGCCCGACGAACGCCTCGGGCGTGCCGGGCTGGAGCCGTTGCGCCGCCGTGAAGGCCGCGACCGCCTCCTCGTTGCGGTAGAGCGAGAGGTGCGCGTAGCCGAGCCCCATCTGCGTGTAGAACTGGTTGGGGTCGGCCGCGCGCAGCGCCGCGAGCCCTTCCTCGGGGCGGTCGAGGGCGACGTAGGCGTTCCCCAAAAGCATCTGCGTGAGGGCGGGGGGCTGCGCCCCCAGCCGCACGGCCTGCTCCAGCGGCGCGACGGCCTCCGCCGCCTTGTTCTGCTTCAGCAGCAGGAAGCCGACCGAGAGGTTCGCGTCCGCCGCGAACTGCGGCTCGGAGGTGGCCTTGCGGAGCGAGGCGAGTGCGTCGGCGTCGCGCCCCTGCTCCTGGTAGACCTTGCCGAGGTAGTAGTGCGGGCCCGGGCCGAGGTCGCCGAGCGCGGCGGCGCGCCCCAGCGACTCGCCGGCCGCGTCGTAGCGCTTGAGCGCGTAGTGGATCAGCCCCGTGTAGACGAACGCCTCTTTGACCCGCGGGTTCGGCTGCGCGGCGATGACGTTGGCGAAGGCCGCGAGCGCCTCGCTGCCGCGCTCCAGGTTCATGTAGGCCAGCCCGAGGCCGTAGTTGGCCTCGACGTGGCGCGGGTCGGCGCGCAGCGCCTTCTGGTAGCTGTCGGTGGCGCGCCGCCAGTCCTTCTTCGAAAGGTACTCGGCGCCCCTCTGCGCCTGCTTGTCGGCCTCGGCGTTCTGGGGGGGCGGGGCGGCGCCCGCGTGCGTCGGACAGAAGAAGGCGGCCAGCAGAAGGAGGCCGGCCGCCCTGAAGGTGTTGGTCATTTTCATCGCTTCTAGTTTCACGCGCGCGCGGGCGCGAAAAGCAGTAGTCAGCAGACAGTAGACAGTAGTCAGTAGAACAACCTTCGTCAGTTGAACCGTTAGGTGTCAGTCTCAACATTCTCAAGCGGAGCGCTACTGACCACTGACTACTGTCTACCTCCTCCTCAGTAGCCTTTGATGAGGCGGATGAGGAGCTGCGCCTCGGCCTTGTCCCGCGTGTTGGGGGCGAAGTTGAAGTTGTCGCGGCCGTTGATCTTCTGCACCGGCTTGATGTGGAACGCGCCGTACTCGGAGCCGACGAAGGCGTTGACCTTCGCCTCTTTGATGTTCGAGTCCTCGGCGTCGAAGGTGTCGCGGCCGTCGTTGGCCTTGAAGCTCACCCCGGTCTTGGTGACGAAGAAAGAGCCCTCGCAGTATTCGTTGAAACTGCCGTTGGCGTGGTCGTGGTAGACGTGGAAGGCGGCAGTGCCGCCGCGCTCGATGGCGGCGCGCATGGCCTGCTCGGCGGTCGAGACGTTGCGGCTGTAGTAGAGCGCGACGGTGCCGAGGATGGAGAAGGCCGTCGGCTGCTGCGGGTCGAGCTGCGCGGCCTGCTGCGCGTAGCGGATGGCGCCGTTGAAGTCCTGCGTGGAGACGGCCCCGGTGGCGCGGTCGATCAGGTCGTCGTAGTCGGGCGCGCCCGCGGCCGCGGACGTGTTCGTCGCCGGGCCGAAGGGCGAGTCGTCCCCGCCGCTGTTGCCGTTCGAGGCCACCGCGGCCGTCGACTTCTCGGTGATGGCGCCGACGAGCGAGCGGTTGCCGCCCGCGGCCGTGATCTCGCGCGCGATCTCGGGCGTGACCTGGAAGTTGACGCCGCGCTTCTCGACGAACTGCTCGACGCGCGTGGGCGCGATGCCGCCCTGGAGCATCGTGACGATCTCGCTCTTCGAGAGCGGCGGGCCGGCGGGCACGTTCGCCGCGGGCGCCGTGCTGTTGACGCGCGGCGTCGTGGCGGCGGGCGTCGGGCGCGCGGCCGCGACCGCGGGGCGGTAGTTGGCGCGCGCGGCCGCGATGATCTCGGGGCGCGCGCCGACCGACTGCAAGTCGGACTCGTCGGCCGCCGTCAACTCGAAGTCCACGCCGCGCCGCTCGATCTGCTGCACCAGCTCGCGCGTGGTCAGGCCGTTGATCTTGACGGCGTTGACGAGCCCCTGCTTGGTGATGGGCTTCTTCGTCTGCGTCGAGGCCGCGCCCGCGAACAGGAGCGCCGCGCAGGCGACGAGGAGGGCGACGAGCGAAACTCTGCCTCTTAAGATTATCCGTGTTGACATGGCTGATACCTCTTTACTTAAAGACCCGCCTCTTACCCCTGGACGCCGCCGTAGGCTTTGACGAGGGCGATGATGAGTTCGGACTCGTTCCGCTTCCTGGTGAGCGGGGCGAAGTTGTAGTTCTTCGTGTCGCCGCCGCGCCGCACCTTGATGTGAAAAGCGCCGAGGTCTTTCCCGCCGAGCAGCGCGCCGAAGGCGCCGCCGGCGATGTTGTTCGTCTTGATCTCGCGGATGTTCACGTCCTCGGTCTCGAAGGTGTCGCCGCCGTTGTCGGCCTTGAAGGTGACGTCGGACTTCGTGACGAAGAGCGTCCCGGCGCAGGTCTGTTTGAAGGAGCCGTTGGCGTGGTCGTGGAAGACGCGGAACGAGGCCGAGCCGCCCAGCTCAATCGCCCTGCGCATGTGCCGCTCGGCGTCCTCGATGTCGTGCTGGAGGTAGAGCCGCGTGAAGCCGAGGAGCTGGTGGGCGCGCGGCTGCGCGGCGTCGAGCGCGATGGCCTGCGTGAGGAGCCGCGTGGCGAGCGCCGCGTTGCGCGCGTCGTAGGCCGCCGTCGCCTGGTCTGTCAGGTCGTCGTAGTCGGGGCCCCGGGCGGCGGCGGGCGCGGGGCGCGTCGCGGTGCCGGGGCGCGCCCCGCGCCCGGGCGAGACGTACCCGGCGGCGACGGCGCCGACGAGCGAGTTGGTGCCGCCCGCGGCCTTAATCTCGCGGGCGACCTGCGCGTTCGACTGGAAGCTGACGCCGCGCCGCTCGACGAACTGCTCGACGCGCGCGGGCGGCGTCCCGGCCTGGAGCATCGTGACGATCTCGCTCTTCGAGAGCGGCGGGCCGGCGGGCACGTTCGAGCCGCCGCGGCCCGACGCGTTCGTCAGGGGCGCCGACCCCGCGCGGTAGTTCGAGCGCGCCGCCTCGATGACTTCGGGGCGCGCGCCGGCCGCGCGCAGCTCGGCCTCGGCGTCCGCGGTCATCTGGAAGGAGACGCCGCGCGACTGCACCTGCTGGACGAGTTCGGCCGTCGAGAGGCCGTTGATGCGGACGGCCCTGACGAGCCCCTCGCGCGTGATCGGCTTCTTGGCCTGCGCCGGGGAGGCGGCGGGGGAGAGGAGCAGCGCCGCCGCCAGCAGCGCGAAGCCGAGACTCTGACGCTTCAACTTTTCTGCTTTGAGCTTAACCGTCAACATCTTGTTCGTGCCTTAAACGATGAAGTGTGAACGCCGAACTCTGAACTGTAAGAGAAGGCAAATTGTGTTCAGCTCAACGTTCGGCGTTCACACTTCGTCGTGCCCATGTTTACTGGTCGAGCGCGCAGAGAGCGCGGCAGCGCGCGCCCTGTGGGTTGGCGCAGTTGCAGGCTCCGCTGGGCTTCGCGGTGGGCGCGGGCTTGGGCTTCGCGGTGGGCGCGGGCCTCGGCGGCGCGGTGCGCGAACCGGAACTGACAGTCGTGGCGCCACCCGTAGACGGCGGGTCGAGGGGCGTGAGCGTCGTCCCCTGGGTGCCGGGGGGGAGGGCGGTCGTGTCGGGCGGCGTCGTGCTGCCGCCGCCGTTGGGCGCCTGCACGCCTCCGGCGGGCTGCGCGGCGGTGTCCGTCGGGGCGGGCGCCGCCGGCTGCGTCTGCTCGGCCGTCGGCTGCGGCGCGGGCGCGGCGGGCTGGTCGGCGAGCGCGGCCGGCTTGACCGGCGCGGGCGCACTGTTCCCGCGGAGGAAGAAGAAGGCGCCGCCGACGGTGAGCACGCCGAGGATGATGACGGCCGCGACGCCCGCGCCCGCGATGTAAATCCACTTCTTGCTCCCCGCGGCTTGCGGCCGCGCGGCCGGCGGCGGCGGCGCGACGCCCGGGCGCGGCGGCATGAAAGGCTGCGGTTGCGGCGGGGCGCCGATGCGCGTCTCCTTCGCGGCGGCGGCCCCGCCCCCCGCCGCCGCCGCGGGGGCCGGGGCGGGCGTGCCGACGCGCGTCTCCTTGGAGTTGGACTGCTTCGGCAGGTCGATGAGCGTCGCGGCCATCGGGTCGGTCGCGCCGAGGCCGGGGTTCGACCCTGGCGCCGCGGGCTGTAGGCCGGGCTGCGAGGGGACGGTCGCGCCCTGCGGCGGAGTCGCGCCGGGGTTCGAAGGCGACGACGGGGCTTGCCCCTGCGTCATGAAGCCGGGCTGCATCGGCGTCGTCGCAAACGGCGACGGCGGGTAGCTCGAAGGCGGGGTCGAGGTCGGGCGCGTGCCGAAGGCCGCGGGGTCGCCGACGGCGAGCGGCTCGATGCGACCCGTGGCGGCGAAGCCCGCGTTCAAGAGGAAGGCGCGGAACTCGGCCGCGCTCTGGAAGCGCTGCGCCGGGTCTTTGTGGATGGCCTTCCAGATGGCCTGCTCGACCACCTCGGGGATGGCCGGGTTGAGCTGGCGCGGGGGGACGGGGTACTGCTCGATCTGCGCCTTCATCAGCTCGAACTCGTTCGTGATGTCGAAGGGGCAGCGCGCGGTCAGCATCTCGTAGAGGAGCATGCCGAGCGAGTAGATGTCGGAGCGGGCGTCGGTCTCGAAGCCGCGCACCTGCTCGGGCGACATGTACTCGATGGTGCCGATGATGTTGCCCTGCCGGGTCATGCGGGCGGTGCCGAGGATGCGCGCGATGCCGAAGTCGAGCACCTTGAGCGTGCCCCGCTCGGTGACCATCATGTTGGCGGGCTTGATGTCGCGGTGGATGATGCCGAAGTCGTGCGCCTCCTGGATGCCGTCGAGCATCTGGCAGAAGATGGGGATGGCCGACTCGACGGGGATGACGCCGCGCTGCTGGATGACGTGGTCGAGCGTGACGCCGCGGACGAACTCCAGCACCATGATGAAGCTGTCGCCCTGCCGCATGAAGTTGTAGAGCGTGGCAATGTTCGGGTGGTTCAGTTTCGCGAGCGTGACGGCCTCACTCCGGAAGCGCTCGACGACCTGCGCCTGGCTCGCCAGCTCGGGGCGGAGGAACTTGATGGCGACCTCGCGCTCCAGCATCATGTCCACCCCGCGGAAGACCTCGCCCATGCCGCCCTCGCCGAGTTTCTGCTCGATCTTATAATTCCCGAAAACTTGTCCGATCATATTGCCTCCAGCTCGCGCGTCGCGCGCATGTTCCCGGCCTCGGCGGCCGCCGTGCCCTCGGGCATGATTGCGATGATGCCCACCGTGATGTTGTCGTGCCCGCCGCGCTCCTTCGCCGTCGCGATCAGCCGCTCGCCCGCGGCGTGGATGTCCGTCAGCTCCGTCAGGACGGAGGCGATCTCGTCTTCGAGGACGAGGTCGTGCAGGCCGTCCGAGCAGAGCAGGTAGCGGTCGCCCGCGCGCACGCGGAAGGGTTCGATGACCGAGACCTCGACCTCGGGCGTGGTGCCGAGCGCGCGCAGGATGACGTTCTTGTCCTCGTGCGTGCGCGCCTGCTCCTTGGTAAGGATGCCGAGCTTGACCATCTCGTTGACCGCCGAGTGGTCTTCCGAGAGCTGGTAGAGCTGCCCGTCGCGCAGCATGTAGAGGCGGCTGTCGCCGACGTGCGCGGCGAAGGCGCGCCCGCCGCAGAGCGCGAGCGCCGTGCAGGTCGTCCCCATGCCCTGCTTGCTCGCGTCCTCGGCGGCGGCCGCGTGGATGCGGCGGTTGGCCTCCTCGACGGCGTGGCGCAGGGCCTTGCCGGGCTCCTCGCGCGCCTCGTAGTAGACGCGGCCGACCACGTCGGCCGCCATCTGGCTGGCGACCTCGCCCGCCGAGTGGCCGCCCATGCCGTCGGCGACGACGACGAGCGTGCCCTTGGCGGCGAGCAGCGCCGGGTCGGCCGGCCGCACCATCCGGCCGGAGTCCTCGTTGATCTCGCGCACGCAGCCCTTGTCGGTCTGGACGCTGGCGTCGATCTCGAAGGGCGGCGGCGGCGGCGCGTGCAGCCCCGTCTCCTTCGCCACGGAAGCGGACGCCCTCTTTTTACCGAACATGCATGATCCCCTTGTGTGAATGATTCCGCTGACGGAAGGGCGCGCGGTCGTCGCGGCTCACTTCCTGTCCAACTCGAACATGAAAGACTTCCTCTCGGTAACCACGAAATCGACGAGCGCGTCGGCGTAGCCTTCGCGCTTGAGCGTGAGCTGAACTCTCTCGCCGAGCCGCCCGCGCACGGCGTAGGGCGTCGTGCCTATCTTCTCCGCGCCGCGGTACACGTCGGCCTTGCCGTCGTTGACCGTGATGACGACGTCGCGCTCGCCGGTGTCGCGGCTCGCCGCGGGGTCGGGCGCCGGCTTGAGGCCGCGCGCCGTGTTCGTCGTGTTCGAAGTGTTCGTGTTGGCGACGGCGGCGCCCCCGCCGCCCCCGCCGGCCTCCCCCGAAGACCCGAGGAGCAGGAACGCGGCGACGCTGATGACGGCGAGCACGACGACGGCCGCCGCCCCGCCCACCAGCAGCGGGAGACTCTTCGACCCGCCCGCCGCCTTCTCCTCGACGTACTCGGTCGCGGCCTCGCTCACGTCGGAGCTGACGCCGGGCTTCGAGACCACCGTCGAGAGCTTGCGCGCGTCGGCGAGCAGCTCGCCGGCCGTGCGGTAGCGCTCCAGAGGGTTCTTGCGCAGACAGCGCGCGATGACGGCCGCGACCTCGCGCGGCACGCTCGGGTTGACCTGCGCGGGCGGCGCGTACTCGACCCGCCCGATGCGGTCGCAGAGGTCGCCCACGGTCGCGGCGTCGAACGGCATCCGCCCCGTCACCATCTCGTAGAGCAGGACGCCCAGGGCCCAGACGTCGCCGCTCGCGTCGGCCGTGCCGCCGCGGATCAGTTCCGGGGCGAGGTACTGGAGCGTGCCGATGACGGAGCCGGCCTGCGTGAGCTGCCGCGAGTCCTGACCCTTGGCGATGCCGAAGTCGAGGAGCTTGACCTGCCCCTTCGAGCTGATCTTGATGTTGTTGGCCTTGATGTCGCGGTGGATGACGCCGTGGCGGTGGATGTAGTCGATGGCCTCGCAGACCTTCTCGAAGACGTAGACGGTCTCGGAGAGCGGCAGCGCCGCCTGGTAGGCGCTGATGCGCTCGGAGATCGTCTGGCCGTCGACGTACTCCATGATGATGCAGGGCTGCCCCCCGACCTCGCAGAAGTCGTAGAGCGTGGCGACGTTCGGGTGCTGGAGGCTGGCCTGGATGCGCGCCTCGTTGAAGAAGCGCTCGACGAAGCCGCTACTTTGCGTCGCCTGCGTCAGGACTTTCACGGCCGCGAGGCGCCCGATCTTCGAGTGCATCGCGCGGTAGACCTCGCCCATCCCGCCCGCGCCGAGGAAGTCCACGACGCGGTACTCGCCGACCGTCTGGTTGGAGTCGAAAACTCGGCCCATAAGAATGAGTAGGCAGGTGGCAGTAGGCAGTAGGCAGTAGGAAGACCCCGAATGTCAACGTGTCGGGTTAACCCCTCGACGTCCGTCACGCGGGGCGGCTGCCTACCGCCATCTGCCTACGGCCTACTGCTCTCCTACTTGCCCATCAGCTCCTTGCCGTACCGGATGGGGACGGCGAAGGTGACGGCCGTGCGGCCGTCGGAGAGGCCGGCGAAGAAGATGGCGATCACGCGACCCTTGTCGTCGAAGACGGGGCCGCCCGAGTTGCCGCCGCCGGTCGTGTTGATCTGCAACTGGTAGGAGTCGCCGATGACGCTGACCGTCGACTTGTCGGCGCCGGCGCTCCCCTCGGAGCTGCGGTAGACGCGCCCGATGTTGCCGACCGTGACGGTCGGGTCGGGAATCTCGACGCCGTGGTCGGTCGGGTTCAGGGCGTCCTGCGACCGCACGATGCCGTAGACGGGCTGCGAGATGGCGGGGTAGCCGAGCACGATGGCCGTCTCGCCGGCCGAGATGGAGTCGTAGTTGTCGTTGATCTCGACGGCCGGGACGGTGCCGGGGCTATCGACCTTGATGAGCGCCACGTCGTGGCGCGGGCTGACGGCCGAGAGCTTGGCCGAGAGCTTGCGCTCCGACTTCGCGAAGAGCACGTCGAGGTGGTCGTTGCGGCCGTCGTACTGGATGCGATCCTGCTTCGACTGCGACGGAATCCAGGTGGTCGGCGCGTTCTGCACGACCGCCACCGGCGTCAGCTTGCCGTCGGGGCCGGCCGCGACGAGGATGCCGTTGTCGGCCGAGGGCGGGAACTGGTAGGCCGACTCCCACGCGGCGGCGACGTGGCGGTTCGTCAGGATGAAGCCGTCCGAAGAGACGGCGAAGCCCGAGCCGGTGTGGCGGCCGCCGATGCCGACGCTGTAGTTGTTCGAGTTGTAGGTCAGGTAGGGCTCGATGATGGGGGTCCCGTCCGAGCGGTCGCCGACCTTGACGTAGAGCGCCACCTTGCGGCCGTTGTACACGTCGTACTGGTGGTAGACGAGCCCGTTGCCCAGCTGCGTGACGAGCTTCCACGCCACGTCGATCTTGACGACGGCCTTGCCGTAGTTGGTGACGATGTCGGCGGCGCGGACCGGCGCGGCGGCCGCCTCGGTCGCCTTCGCCTCGTCGAGCCCCTTCTTGAGCGTGGCGATCTCGGACGAGGTCTGCGAGGAGGTGCTGGACATGCCGCGCCAGACGAGGAAGCCGCCGACGCCCGCGATGCCGATGAAGACGACGACGACCGCCGCGATGACGGCGAGGTAGGTGCGGCTCTGGCTCTTCTTGGCCTGCTGCACGTTCTGCGCGACGATGCGCTCGACCGTGGCCTTGCCGACGCCGTGCGGCGGCGGCGGCGGCCCCTGCGCGGGCCCGGTCGGCGGGAAGGTCGGCTGCGGCGGCGGCGGGCCGCCGGGGACGCGCGTGGCCGGCGCGCCGGGCATGGTCGGGGCCATCGGCCCCGTGGAAGCGACGCGCGTGGCCTTGGTCGAGCCCGCGGGGCGCGGCTCGACCTCGAAGACGAACTCGGGACCGCCCGGCCCCAACTGGACGACATCGCCCGGGTTGACGCGGACGGTGCCCGTGATGCGCTGCCTGTTCACAAACGTCCCGTTGCGGCTGTTCATGTCGGAGACGATGAACTGCGAGGGGTCGTTCGGGTCTTGTGTGATCTTGGCGTGCTGACGCCCGACGAGGTCGTCGCGGTCGGGGTCGTACTTCACCGTTGACGAGGGATCACGCCCGAGGATCAACTCCTTGACGTGGTTGAGCGGGAACTCTTCCACCTGATTGGCCTTCGAGCCGCTAAGGTGCTTGAGAACGATGCGTTCCATTGGTGGTCTCCTTCAGGGTCTAGCTCTGGACGGTCATGCGCCGCCGGGGCGCCGTACGGGGCCGGCTCGCTGCACATCATAGCTGGCGGCTTCAATCACTCGAAAGGTACGGCGGCGGCGGTCTTGCCTGTGTCGATTGATAACGCGTGAAAAGGGCGCGGGCGGGCTCAAACCTTTTTCAGGGTTGAAGGGCGCACCGCACGGGGCGACGCACGAGGCGGCGGTGGCGAGCGACTTACACGTGCTGTTTCAAGATTGTTACCGCGGGCGGGTAAAGCGAATGCTTGAAATTCAAATGTGAGCCCGCGCGCCTTCAAACGGCGAAGGGCGGCGGGCGGCGTCGGGGATCGCTCGTCCTGCCTCTGTCACGGCGGCAGATTATACAGCAAAGCCGCGCGTCCGCAAGCCCTTCGGGGCGTAAATCGTAAACCGTAAATCGTGACAAGAAAAGGCCGTAAACCGCAAACCGCAAACCGTGACGGGTTACAGACAGTTCTAACAGAGAGTTTTTTCTTGTCACGGTTTACGGTTTACGGTTCACGGCCTTTCAAGGTTCACGCGCCGGGGGCGTCAGCCGCCCGGTGTGGCCGGCCTTCGGGCGGGCGGGGTGGATGACGATGTTGTCGATGAGGCGGGTCTTCCCGACCTGCGCGGCCAGCGCGATGAGGACGGGGCGGTCTTCGGGGAGCCGGTCGTACTTCTCCATCGTCTCGGCGTCCACGACCCCGACGTATTCGAGCCGCGTCAGGGGCTCGGCCTCCACCTGAGCGCGCACGACCTCGGCGAGGCGCCGGGCCGAGCGCTCGCCTTCGAGGTAGACCTCGCGCGCCTGCGAGAGCGCCCGGTAGAGCACGGCGGCCGCCCGGCGCTGCTCGTCCGAGAGGTAGGCGTTGCGCGAGGAGAGGGCGAGCCCCGTCTGCTCGCGCACCGTGGGGAGGACGACGACCTCGATGTCGAAGGCGAGGTCGCGCACGAGCCGCTTGACGACGAGCGTCTGCTGCGCGTCCTTCTGCCCGAAGAAGGCGAAGTCGGGGCGGACGGAGTTGAAGAGGACGGTCAGCACCGTGGCGACGCCGCGGAAGTGGCCGGGGCGCGCCGTGCCCTCCATCGACTCGGAGAGCCCCTCGACGGTGACGTAGGTCGAGAAGTTCTTCGGGTAGACCTCCTCGACGGGCGGGGCGAAGATGTAATCGACGTTGTAGTCGGCGAGCTTGGTCGTGTCGCCCGTCAGGTCGCGCGGGTAGCGCGCGAAGTCCTCGGCGGGGCCGAACTGCGCCGGGTTGACGAAGACCGAGACGATGACGACGTCGCACATCCGCCGCGCCTCGCGCACCAGGGAGAGGTGCCCCTCGTGGAGCGCGCCCATCGTCGGCACGAGCCCGATGGTCTTGTCCTCCTCGCGCCGGAGTTTCCTCGCGACGCTGGCCATCCGCTGTCTGCGGTTGATGATTTCCATGTGTTCGTGAACCGTAAACCGTGAACCGTCAACCGTGACGAGTGAGGAAAGCAGTTCCTTCTCGTCACGGTTGACGGTTCACGGTTCACGAAGTCTTTTTCTCCCCGTCGCCCGCGTCGCGCTGGAGGCCGAGTTCGGCGGCGGCGTCGGCGGGGAGTGGGTAGGAGTATTCGTCGGAAGGGAAGGCGCCGGAGCGCACGTCGTCGGCGTAGGCCTGGAAAGCCTCGTTCATCGCTTCGCGGACGTTGGCGTACTGGCGCACGAAGCGCGGGCTCGTCTTGCTGAAGGAGAGGCCGAGCAGGTCGTGCGTGACGAGGATCTGCGCGTCGCAGTCGGCGCCGGCGCCGATGCCGATGGTCGGGACGTGGAGCGCCGCGGTGACCTCGCGCGCGATCTCGCGCGGGACGACTTCGAGGACGACGGCGAAGGCGCCCGCCTCTTCGAGCGCGAGCGCGTCCTCGACGAGCGCGCGCGCCGCGTCGGCCGTCTTCGCCTGCAAGCGGTAACTGCCGAGCTTGTGCAGGGACTGCGGCGTCAGCCCGAGGTGCCCCATCACGGGAATCTCGGCGGCGGCGAGGCGGCGGACGGTCTCGACGCGCGCGCGCCCGCCTTCGAGCTTGACGGCCTCGGCGCCGCCCTCCTTCACCAGGCGGAGCGCGGCGCGGACGGCGTCCTCGGGGCCGGTGTGATACGTGCCGTAGGGCATGTCGGCGACCAGCAGCGCGCGCTCCGTCCCGCGGCGCACCGCCCGCGTGTGGTGCAGCATCTCTTCGAGCGTGACGGGCACGGTCGAGTCGTAGCCGAGCACGACGTTCCCGAGGCTGTCGCCGACGAGGATGATGTCGGTGCCGGCCTCGTCCACGATGCGCGCGGTCGGGTAGTCGTAGGCCGTCAGGCAGACCAGCTTCTCGCCGCGCTCCTTGCTCTGGCGGACGGCGGGCACGGTCACCTTCTCGGGGCGCTGCTGTTTGAGATAGACCATTGTGTGTGTGTTCCCTCTGTGCTGTCGGCGAGTCAGTCGGTGCAGACCGGTGCGGCGAGGAATCGGGTTGACGGCAGAAGTGTTCGGCGGCGCATGTTGTCCGTATCTTACGCTCGCGTTACTGGAGACGGCAAATTTGAGTGCGCCAAATTATAGGCAGCGCCGCCCGGGGGGGCAAGGGGAAAGGGCGGCTGAGGGGTTTTGGGTTTTAGGTGTTGGGTGTTGGGTGTTGGGTGCTGGGGAAGAAAGGTTTTGGGTGTTAGGTGTTGGGTGTTGGGGGAAAAACAGTCTCTTCTTGCCCAACACCTAACACCCGGCACCCGGCACCCCTTCCCACCCAACACCCAACACCTAACACCCAAAACCCTTTTACCCGGGCGCCCACAGTCGGACGTAGGGACGGTCGGGGGTCGCGGCGAGGAGTTCGGCGAAGGTC
>DAIRFV010000026.1:21857-33960 GCA_036794905.1 Pyrinomonadaceae bacterium
CCACAGTCGGACGTAGGGACGGTCGGGGGTCGCGGCGAGGAGTTCGGCGAAGGTCGCGCCGAGCGTGGGGTGTCGCGAGTCGGGAATCAACTCGGTGAGCGGGGCGAGGACGAAGCGGCGCAGGTGCAGGCGCGGGTGGGGGAGCGTGAGCGTCTCGGTCGCGGTCGTCTCGCCGCCGTAGAGCAGGAGGTCGAGGTCGAGCGTGCGCGCCTGAAGCGGGCGCTCGCGGCGGCGGCCGAGGGCGTGTTCGATGTCGAGCAGGAGGCGGAGCAGCGTCGGCGGCGGCGGGAGCGGCGCGCAGAGTTCGGCCACCATGTTGAGGAAGGCCGGCTGCTCTTCGAGGACGCCGGCCGGCTCGGTCTCGTAGACGGAAGAGAAGCGCGGGACGCAGAGCCCCGCCCGCGTCATCCCGCGCAGGGCCAGCAGCAGGTGCCCCGCGCGGTCGCCGAGGTTCGAGCCCATCCCGACGTAGGCGCGACCCGTAAGGTCTCCGCGCGCGGACGCCGTCAACGCCGCCCCTCGTCCATCTCCCGGTTGAAGGTCTCCGAACGCCCGCGCGGGATGCTGAGCGTCTTCCACCCGGACGAGCGGAGGTGCTTGGCGAGGAAGACGATCTGGCCGGTGTGCTGGCCGTAGTGCGAGAGCTGGCGGTTGACGGCTTCGACGACCGTGTGCGGCTCGCCGCGGATGGTGACGGTGCGGTCGATGTCCTCGGGCTTGAGGGATTCGAGCGTGTCGAAGACCGTGCGCCAGCCCGCCTCCCAGCGTTCGAGGACGGCGGCGCGGTCTTCGCCCTCGACGAGGAACTCCGAGTCGCGTCGGCGGTCGGGCTTCTCGCCGTCGGACGTGAGGAAGTCCGTCCAGCGCGAGCGCATGTTGCCGGCCATGTGCTTCATGATGAGGGCGATGCTGTTCGACTCCGCGTCAATCGTGCGGAAGAACTCTTCGTCCGAGACCTGCGCGGCGGCGCCGTCGGCGAGCTTCTTCTGAGTGCGGAAGACGCGCACGGCGTCCTTCAAGTAATGTTCGGCGAGCGAGTCGGTCATGGCTTCTCCTCTGCTGAAATGGTTTCGGGAAATACGCGGCTACCTATTACATCCCCGCATGCGATACGTCAACGGGTCGTATGCGAAGATATAATACCGCGGGTTCGGAGGCCGTCGAACGTATGTCACAGCTCTTGGCGCTGTTCTGGTTGAAGTGGACGCTGGTGCGCAACTCCTTTCGCTCGCGGAAGGCGGCGGCGGGGCGCGTGGCCTCGGCGCTCGGCGCGCTGGCGGGGCTCGTGCTGTCGCTCGCGGCGGCGGCCGGCGTCGGCGCGGGCGCATACATGCTCTCGGCGTCCACGCGGGGCTGGGACGTGCAGGCGCGCCATCTGAGCGCGGGCTTCGCGGTGCTGCTCCTGCTCTTCACGATCTTCTTCACGATGTGGTCGCTGACGCCGCTCGCGCTCGGCGGCGGGAGCCGCTTCGAGCCCACAAGGATGCTGCTCTACCCGGTCTCGCTCGGCAAACTCTTCGCCTTCGACTTCCTGAGCGACCTGTTGAACCTCACGTCGGTCTTCGTCGTGCCGTCGCTGGTGGCCCTGTGCGTGGGCGTGGGGCTCGGGCGCGGGCGCCTCGCGGCGGGGCTCTGGGTGGCGTTCGTCGCGGTGGCGTTCGGGCTCTCGCTCTCGAAGCTGCTGTCGGTGGGCGTCGGCGCGCTGATCCAGGCGCGGCGGACGCGCGGCGAGACGTTGGTCGCGCTGCTCGGGTCGGTGCTCGGGCTGATGGGGGTGGCGTTCGGCATGACGGGCGGGTTGATGGGGAAGCTGCTGCCGCTGCTGGAGAGGCACCCGGGCTTGCTGGAGGGCGCGCGCTGGACGCCGCCGGGCGCGGCCGCCCACGCGCTCGTGCGCGGGCTCTTCGCGGGCGACTCGTTCGCGCTCGTCATCTCGACGTTGACGCTGGCCGCGTACGCCGCCGCGTGCGTGCTGCTCGCGTACCGCGTCGCGCGCCGCACGGCGCTCGGCGCGGGGGGCGGGGGAGGCGGCGCGAAACGCGCGGCTGCCCGGGCTCCGGCGGCCGGCACGGCTGCGGCCGCGGGCGGGGCGGGCTACGCGGGCTGGCAGTTGCCTCTCGTGTCGCAGGAGTTCTCGGCGCTCTTCGAGAAGGAGCTGCGCTACGCGTCGAGGAACGCGCAGTTGCGCGTCATCGCGTTGATGGCGGTGACGCTGACGATGCTTTTGAGGATGGGGCCGGCGGGCACGAGCGGGCAGCGCTTCCTCGGGCCGCTCACCACGTACGCAGAGGGGGCGGGCACGGTCTTCGGCGTGATCTACATCTTCATGCTCGTGGCGCCGGTCTCGACGAATTTGTTCGGGTACGACGGGGCGGGGATGCGCGCGCTGGTGCTCGCGCCGGCGAGCCGCCGGACGGTGCTGCTGGCGAAGAACGCGGCCGTCACGCTCGTCGCGCTGCTGCTGGCGGCGGTCGGCGTCTCGGTCGGCGGGTTGATCGTCGGCGACCTTTCGCCGCCGGTGATGCTCTTCGCGCTGCTCTCGTTCGTGACGACGGCGGCGCTCGTCGCGCCCTTCGGCAACTGGCTCTCGATGCAGTTCCCGAAGCGCGTCGAGTTCGGCAAGAGGATGAACCGCTCGGGGCTCGCGGGGCTGCTGCTGGTGCCGCTCTTCTTCGTGCTCGTGCTGCCGCCCGCGGCCGCCATCGCCGCCGCGTACTTCGCGGCGAGCCACGCCGTCAAGTATGTTATACTCGCCGCGTTCGCGCTGCTCTCGGTCGGTTTTTACGCGCTCGTGCTCCCGCGCCAGGGGCGCCAGCTTGAGCGGCGCGAGCTGGAAATCCTCGAAGCCGTCACCGGCCGCGGCGGCGGCGAGGAAGAGCAAATCATAGGTTGATTAGGAGTAGGCGGTAGGCAGACGGCAGTCGGCAGTCGCTCCGCGTAATGTTAGTTGAAGGTTTAATTTCGACTGCTCGAATTAAGGCTCTTAACTGTCTACTGCTTACTCCACACATTCCAGTGACGCCGCCCGAAGGGCGTCCGGGCGGGTGAATGAGAGCCCCGCCCCTACACAAATGGCTCGCAGAAAATACCGTAACCAGCGTCACGAGCCCTCACCGGTTCGCTCTTTTCAGGACTACCTGACCACGCCCGCGCCGCAGACTTCGCGCTCCGAGCTGATGGCGCTCGTCCGCGGCGGCGAGGACACCTTCCTCGAACTCAAAGTCAAACTCTCGAACCCCGAGCGCATCGCGCAAGGCATCGTCGCGCTCGCCAACACGGGCGGCGGCGTCATCGTCTTCGGCGTCAACGACAACCTGCGCGTCGAGGGCGTGGACGACGCCGACGCCGTCCGCGACGAGCTCGTCCGCATCTGCCGCGAGGACGTGTACCCCGCGCTCTTCCCCTTCATCGACATCATCTCGTTCGACAACGGCACGCGCGTCGTCGCCTTAGACATTGAAGGGAAGCGGCGGCCGTACCGGACGACGGACGGGCGCTACTTCCTGCGCCTCGGCGCCGAGAAGCGCGAGGCGTCGCGCGAGGAGTTGTCGGCGCTCCTCGACGAGTCGCGTCCCCTCACTTACGAGAACGTCGCCGCGCTCGGCTCCGGGGTCGAAGACATTGACGAGGCGCACCTCTGGAGCTTCGTGCGCGAGTTCGAGCCGGACGCCTACGCGTCCCCGCGCGCCGGGGCGGCCTACCCGACGGCCGAGGTGCTGGAGCGCGACCTGCTGCTCGCCGTGCCCGCGTCCGCCGGCTCTCTGACGGAGCGCTTGGCGCCGACCGTCGCGGGCCTCCTCCTCTTCGGCCGCGACGAGCGCGTGGCGGAACTGCTGCCGCGCTCGACCGTGGTCGCGGCGCGCTACGCGGGCTCGGACACGCAGGCCCCGAAGGTCGAGTCGGTCGAGCTGGAGGGGAATCTGCACACGCTCTTCGAGTCGGCCGTGCGCTTCGTCGAGCGCTACTGCGACCTCTGGGAGAAGCGGCCGAACCGTCTGCGCGCGGACGAGCCGGCGGAGTCGCCCGTGGCGCCGCGCGCCAACTACCACCGCGGCGCGCTGACCGAGGCGCTGGCGAACGCGCTCGTCCACCGCGACCTCGCGCTGCCGGGCATACGGACGCGCGTCAACGTCTTCGACAAGTCAATCGAGATCACCAACCCGCGGCGCACGGCCGGGTTCGCGCCCGCCGCGCAGCGCGCCATCCGCTACGGCGTCCAGCAGCGGCTCAACCCGCAGACGGCCTCCATCTTCCAGAGCCCGGCCTACGGCCTGCGCCTCCACGCGGGCGGCCTGCCCATGCTCCTGCGCGAGTCGCGCCTCTTCTCCGGGCGCAAGACGGACGTGCACGCCGTCAACGACGAGTTCCGCGTCAGGCTCTACGGCGCTTGAGGGAAGAGGGGTAACCACAGAGGCACAGAGGCACAGCTAAAACTATTAAGCTGTGCCTCTGTGCCTCTGTGGTTACCCCTCTTTCGGTTATACACGACTTGCTAACTGCTACAGATTCGGGAATGCGTTTTCGATGAAGAGGTTGCTGAAAAAAATCTCCGCCGTCCTGCTGGCGACCGCCGCCGGGTTGATCGTCGCGGAGGTGGCGCTGCGCCTGCTCTCGCCGCGCTACTACCCGGTCATCCCGGCCGCGTTCGAGTACGACGCGGAGCTTGCGTACAGGCTGCGCCCCGGCGCGCACCTCTTCGCGACGACCGACCACCAGCAGGAGTCGGTCGCCAACGCGTCAGGCGCGGCCAACTTCCAGGAGGGCTTCGAGGGCTACGAGTCTCTGGTCTTCGCCGTCGGCGACTCGTACACGCAGGGGACGGGGCTGCCGGCCGACGCGTCCTACCCGGCGCAGCTCGACCTCATCCTCAACCGCGACGCCGAGGGCTTCTACGCGAAGCGGTTCGGCGTCGTGAACCTCGGCGTGGCGGGCTTCGGCGGCGAGCAGTCGCTCGCCAACCTCGGCCGCTTCGGGGCGCGGCTCGGGGCGCCGGCCTTCATCCTCTACCTCGGGTGCGACAACGACTTCGAGGACGACGCGGCGTTCCGGAGCGGCGACCGCCACCGCACGGTCGTCAGGGGCAACCCCGCGTGGGGGAGGCTGACGGGGCCGCTGCGCTTCGTCTTCGAGCGCACGCACCTCGGCCTGCTCGCGCGCGAGGTGTACAGGGGGCGCGTCCGGGGCCGGCTGGTCGCGGAGGCCACCGCCGCGCTCGGGCGAAAGCCCTCGGTCGCGGAGTTGGAGGCGCCCGTGCTCGAGCGCCTGAAGGCTTACGCCGACGCGCGCGGCTCGGTGCTCGTCGTGGGCTGGAGCGACGAGTCGGAGTCTTACGCGTGGCTCAAGTCCTGGGCCGGGGCGCGCGCGGTCGCTTTCGCCGACTGGGCGCCGAGGGCGCACTCCGTCAGGCGGGTGATGCCGAAGCTCACGCTCGACAACCAGCACTCGGGCGGGCACCACCGCGCCTGGGTCAACCAGATCATCGCCGCGGAGTTCGCGCGGCAGATGCGCGCGGGCCGCTGAAGGGCCGGACGCCCGCGCGCAGTCACCGGCGCAGGGAAGTAAAAAACGAACGAAGGAGCAGTACACGGTACACGCCTTGACACAAACATCCCCGACGAAGGCTTCGACACAAACATCGGCGACGACCAGACCTGTCTACCCCCCGGGGCCGAAGGACGCGTTCTTCGGCGCGGGGCTCCAACTCGCCATCCGGCGCGACCCGCTCGGCTTCATGGAGCGCCTCGCGCGCGAGTACGGCGACATCGTCCACTTCAAACTCGGGCGGAGCCACGTCTACCTGCTCAACCACCCCGAGCACGTCAAGGGCGTCCTCCTCAGCCACTACGACAACTTCCTCAAGGGGCGCGGCATCGCCCGCCGCGACAACTTCCTCGGGCTGGGGCTCGTCACGAGCGAGGGCACGTTCCACCGCCGCCAGCGCCAACTGACGCAGCCCGCGTTCAACCACGAGCGCCTCAACGCCTACGGCGAGACGATGGTGAGGCTGACGGCGGAGGCGGCCGCGGGCTGGCGCGCGGGCGAAAGCCTGGACGTGCTGGACTCGATGCGGCAGATCACGCTGCCCGTCGCGAGCCAGACGCTCTTCGGGACGCAGGTGGACGCGGAACACGAGCGCATCATCGAGGCGTTCCGCGCGGGGCTGAGCCTCTTCAGGTGGTTCAAGCCTTCGGGCTCGCGCCTCGGCGACCGCTTCTCGCCCGCGCGCCGTCGGCGCGCGCGGCAATCGCGGGACACGATGGAGACGCTGGTCTCCCGGATCATCGCGGAGCGGCGGCGCGCGGGCGAGGACCGGGGCGACCTGCTCTCGCTGCTGCTGTCGCGCCCCGACGAAGAGGGGGAAGAGCTGACGAGCGACCGCCAGATACGCGACGAGGCGGTCACGCTCTTCATCGCCGGTTTCGAGAACATCGCCACCGCGCTGACGTGGACGTGGTACCTGCTCGCGCAGCACCCGGAGGCCGAGGCGAGGCTGCACGCGGAGTTGGACGAGGTGCTCGGCGGCCGGCCGCCCGGCGCGGCGGACGTCCCCCGCCTCGCATACACGCGCATGGTCTTCGAGGAGGCGATGCGCGTCTACCCGCCCGTGCCGCGTCTGGTGCGGACGGCGCTCAAAGATTATCAGGTCGGCGACTACACCGTGCCGGCCGGCGCGCTCGTCGTCGTCAGCCAGTACCTCATGCACCGCGACCCGCGCTTCTTCCCGCACCCCGAGCGCTTCGACCCCGAGCGCTTCGCGCCGGAGGCGAAGCGCGCGCGCCCGGCCTACAGTTACTTCCCCTTCGGCGGCGGCGTGCGCCGCTGCATCGGCGACGGCTTCACGTACATGGAGGGGGTGCTGATGCTGGCGACGCTCGCCTCGCGCTGGCGGCTCCGGCTCGACCCGCGCGGGGGCCGCGTCGAGCTGCTCGCCACGCACTTCCTGCACCCGAAAGGGCATTTGATGATGACGGCCGAGGGGCGCGTCGGGTCGGCGCGCGCCGGGCACACTCCCGGAGGCTCAACGTACGAGCACGCGGCCGAGCCGGCGTAGCAGCCGCGCGGCGCGCGGGTATTGATCGAGGCGGGCGCTGAGCCGCGCGGCGGCCGACCCCTCGGCGCCGCGCCGCGCCGCTTCGAGGTGCGCGCCCAGGCGTTCGAGGTAGGCGGCCGCCGCCGCGCCTTCGAGCCGCGGGTCGAGTAAGCCCTTCGTCTCCTCGTACTCGGCGAACACCTCCTCGCACAGTTCCAGAACCGCCTGCATGGCCGCCGCCTCCCCCGCGCGCGCGCGCACGAGCGCGGAGGCACGCGCCGCGTCTTCGGGGTCGTAACGACTCAGCTCGACTTCGGCGCGCGCGGCCAGCTCCTCGGGCGCGAGCGCGTCGCCCATCAGGCGGATCCCGAAGTTGAGCGGGAGCAGGCGCTCGACCTCTTCGGCGCGCACCAGCGGGCCGAGGTAGCGCACGCCCGAGTAGACGATGACGGCCGCGCCGACCGCGGCCGCTTCGAGCGCCGCGCGCCCCTTGGCGAAGACCACGTCGTACTCCTTCAGCACGTCTTCGGGCCGCGCGACGGCGTTGTGCATCTGCTCGCCGACCGCGTCGAGTTCGACGCCGAGCTTCGCGCAGACGGCGCGCAAGGCCGCGAGGTGCGGATTCTCCTTCGTGTAGTTGCCGAAGACGAGCGCGCGGCGCGGGCGCGGCGGGAGCGGCGGACGCCGCCCGAAACGTTCGAGGTCAACCGAGTTGGGGAGGAGGCGGACGCGCGACTCCTCGACGCCGTCCTCGTAGAGGAGGCGGTCGCGGCACGGCTCGTCCACGGCGACGAAGCGCAGGATGCGCGGGAAGCGCGGCGCGAAGGCGTTCTGCCCGTACCAGTCGTGGCAGACGTAGGCGGCCGGAGCGCCGGGGAAGCGCAGGAGCGCCGCCATCGTCGGCAGGTGGTGCTGGCCGTAGACGAGGTCGGGGGTGAAGGTGACTGCGTCGAGCCTGTTCAGGACGGGGACGGTCAGGGCGCGTATCTCGGCCGCGACGCCGCCCGGGCGGCTGGCGTAGACGACGGGCGCGTGCCCCGCGCGCAGCATCGCGCGCGCCACGTCGCGGACGTACAACTCGCTGCCGCCGCGCCGGTCGAGCATTTCACAAGTGATGAGAATTCGTAGACTCTTCATGGGCACCCGCGGCGAAGACTTTGTGAGAGCGGTCTAAAGTAAGCGGAGGCGGCGAGATTCGCAACTCGCCGCCTCCGCTTCTTTAAAACCGACTTCGTTAAGCAGGTTTTCTGCCTGAACTGCCTCCGGCCGACGGCCGACTGCCTACTACTTGTCGCCCTTGTCGCCCTTGTCGGCCTTGGGCGAGTTGTAGTACTGGCGCGCCTTGACGACGAACTCCTTGTCGTCGTAGGTGCCGTCGCCGTTGACATCGACCTTGACGACGATCTTGTGGCGCTTGCCGTCGCGGCGGTCGCCCGCGCTGTAGGCGAGGCTGTACTGGTTGCGCATCATGGCGTTGATGCTCTGGAGGATGGTCGGTATCTCGCCGGGGAAGGTCATCGGGAAGTAGGCGCCGCCCGTCTCGTCGGCGAACGTCTTCAAAGCGTTCTGCGCCTGAAGGAAGGACATCCGTCCCGGCTGGGTCGAGCCGCCGATGCCGTCCTGGGCCGACATTTCGCCATCGTACTTCTTGAGGAAGAGGTTGCCGGTGCCGACGATGTAGATGGGCACGCCCGCGTTCTGCGCGATCTTGCGCGCCTCGTCGTAGTTGATCTTGCTGAAGGTGTCGAGGCCGCTCGAAATCAGGAAGACGGCCTTGCGCCGCCCCTGGATGTCCTTCATCCCGCCGTACTCCGTCCAGCGCTTCTCGGAGTTCTCCAGCACGACCGAGTCGGCCCGGCCGCCCGCGAGCGTCAGCTTGAGCGCGTCGAAGAGGTTCGTCTCGGTGAAGGCCGGCTGGTTGCGCAGCAGCAGCGTGATGACCTGGTTGATGCGCGCCGGGTCGTTGGTGAAGTCGGTCAGAGGCGTCGGCCGCATGTCGTAGGCGATGACGGAGACGTAGTCGTCGGGCGGCTTGATGAACTGCGAGAGGAAGGTCGCCATGGGCCTCAAGACTTCGAGCTGCCCGGCCTCCTGCCCGCCCGAGCCGTAGTAGCCGATGGCCTGCCCGAGCTTGCTGTACTCCATCACGACGGCGACGGTGATGGGCGCGTCGGGCGTCGAGAAGTTCGAGATGTCGCGCTGGATGCCGTCCTCGAAGATGGCGAAGTTCTCCTTCTTCAGACCCATCACGATCTGGCCGCTCTTCTTGTTGTAGACGACGGCCTCGACCTGCACGATGTTGGAGGCGACCTTGACGACCTCCTGCTCCTTGAGCGTGTCGGGCGAGATGGGCTCCTGCGGCTCCTGGGCTTTCGGCGGGTCGGGGGTCTGCGTCTCGTCGGGGCGCGGGTTCTTCTTCTGCGGGGCCTGCGGCGGGGTGCGGCGCGACTGCGCGAGGGCGGGCACGACGAAGGCGCCGGCACCGATGAGGAGCGCGAGGGCGCTGGCGGCGGCGCGGCGCGTAAAGCGGGTGTTCATAATTCCGTAAACCTCTCGGATTGAAGGGCCGGGCGTGTCCTCTGCAAGGGTTCGACCCAGACTATAAGGCGCGCCCGCGGGCACGGTCAAATAAAACAAGGGCCAGAGTTTTTTAGATGAACGGGGCGGGCAAATGGTTTCTCGCCCCTATGGGGAAGGAGTTAACCACAGAGACACAGAGACACGGCTTTTTGTCTTAAAGCCGTGTCTCTGTGTCTCTGTGGTTAACTTATTTCCCGGCGAATCGCAAATCCGCTGGAACTACCGCCCGCCGCTGCCGCCCGCCAACGGCTCGACCTCGATGAGCGCGTCGTAGCTGCCGGTGTTGTCTTCGAGCTTGCCCTCGTTGACGCCGAGGAAGAGGCGCCCGTCGCGCGGCGCGTGGAACTCGCGGTTGGCGCCGACGGCGATGAACTCGTCGTTGTCGTCGCCGATGACCGCGATCAGCTCGCCCGTCGGCTCGGTACGCATCAGCTTCTCCGTGTCCACGACGCGCGGCAGCCCCGTCGGCGTCGAGAAGCGCCCCTCGCCCAGGCTCACGCGCCCCGTCGCGGTGATGCGCAGACGCTGGCCCTTCCTGACCATCAGGCCCGAGTCCGTCCAGCCGTTGGCGGCGTTGTCGGCGCGGACGCGGACGCGGACGGGGAAGAAGGGCGAGTCGCCGCCCGAGCGCGCGGGCGTCTGCGTGTTCGCGGGCGTCTGTGTGCGTGCGGGGTTCGAGCCCGTGTCGTTGCCGAGGACGGGCGGGCGCTGCCCCGCGGTCTGTCGGGGCGTCTCGGCCTGGCGCGGCTCCTCGCGGCGCGGGGTCGGCTGCGGCGCGGGCTGCGTGCGCGTCGTCTCGGCCGGCGGGCTGTAGGTGCCCGGGTCGTTGACGGAAGAGGTTTCGCCGCCGTCGGCCCCGTCGAACTCGATGGACTCCACGTCCTCCATGTAGAGCGTGATGCGGCTGCGGCGGTTGCCGCCGCCGCGCGCCGAGCCGATGAGGACTGTGAACTGCTGGTCGCGGAAGGCGACGATCTGGCCGCGGATGACCTGCCCGTCCTTCATGCGGATGGTGTCGGCCAGCGCCGACGCGCCGAGCGCGAAGACGACGACGAAGGCGGCGAGCGGCCTGAAGAGTCTGACTACTTTCATAATTCCTCCCGGGGTTGGCGGCGGGCCTCAGCGCGAAGCCACATGTAAACAGAGAGAGACGCGCTTTGGCAAGCGGGAGAGCGGCGGGTTCAGCAGCGATTGATGGCCTGCGCCGGTGAGAGGTTGCCCGTTTGTTTCCGGGCGAGGTTTTACAGGTACTTCATTGCTCTCGACGCCCGGGCGTGGAGCGAAGGGGGTAACCGCCGCGGACACGGAAACACAGCTTCATAGATATAAATCTACAAGCTGTGTTTCCGTGTCCGCGGCGGTTAAGTTCGGCGGCAGCTACGCGCGACTCACTTGATGCCGACCACCATCGAGTCGGGGCCGGCGAGGTGTTCGACGCGCGTCTCGCGGAAGCCCGTCTCGCGCATCCAGCGCTGGCAGTCCTCGCCCGTGTAGTCGAACCCGCCCGGCGTCTCGATCAGCATGTTGAGGCTCATCAAAAGCCCCGTCGCGTTCTCGCGCCGGTTGTCGTCGATGAGCGCCTCGTAGACGAGCAGCGCGCCGCCCGCGGGGAGCGCGTCGTAAGCCTTTTTCAGGAGTACGCGCTTCTCCTCCAAATCCCAGTCGTGGAGGATGTGACCCATCACGAGCACGTCGGCCGTCCGGATAGGGTCTTTGAAGAAGTTGCCCGGGTAGAACTTCAGGCGGTCGGCGACTCCGTGCGCGGCCGCGTACTTCTCGAAGACGGGGCCGACCTCGGGCAGGTCGAAGTTCCCGCCCCGCAGGTGCGTGTGCGCGAGCGCCACCTGCACGGGCAGCCCGCCCTGCGCGCCGCCCACGTCGATGAAGGTCTCGTAGTCGCCCCACGGGAACTTCTGCGCGATGGCGCGCGCCGCGCCGAGGCTCAGGCCCGACATGGCGCTCAGGAAACCTTCGAGCCGGGCGGGGTCGGCGTAGAGCGCGCCGAAGAAGTCGCCGCCGCTCTTGGCCTCGTTCTGCGGACGGCCCGTGCGCAGCGCCTCGGTCAGGGAGCCCCAGAAGGGGTAGAGCCGCGCGTTCGCCATCTCAAGCATGCCCCCCATGTAAGACGGCTTCGAGCGGTCGAGGAAGGTCGCGGACTCGGGCGAGTTGTAGTAGCGCCCCTCCGAGTCGCGCTCAAGCACCTTCAAGGAGACGAGCGCGTCGAGGAAGTCGCGCGTGCCCCGCGGGTGCAGTCCCAGCCGCCGGCCGACGGCCTCGGCCGGCGCAGGCCCCCTGGCGATCTCCGTGAAAAGGTCGAGCTCGACGGCGCTCAGCAAAGTCTTCGACGCCCAGAACCCGAGCCCCAACTGCATGATGTAGTCCGGCGTAATGGATGTGCTCATCTGACACTTCTCCTCCCAACCCCTAACGCGAAAGACGCGGGGGAGGCAGATCAGGGCGGGGAGGAAAAATTTTTCGGACGAGCCCCTCAGA
>DAIRFV010000026.1:34060-41244 GCA_036794905.1 Pyrinomonadaceae bacterium
CCTCAGAACTGGTCGAGGAACAGGTAGCGCGCGCGGTGCTTGTCCGCCTCCGCGCGCGAGTCCACGGCGAGCCGCATGACCCGGACGGCGCTGCCCCGCGTGACGGCGGGCCACTTCGGCAGTCCCGGGCCGTTCGGGTCGCCCTTCCTGATGAAGTTCGCGAAGTAGCCCTGAAGAAGTTCGGAGACTTTGTAGTCGTCGGGCGTCCACGCGTAGACCTTGTTCGAGGCGAGGTTGCCGAGCGCGTACTCGATCTCGGCCGAGTGCACCGCGCCGCGCGCGGGCGGCATCGCGACCGCGCCCGGGTTCTGCCCGCGCACGACGCCGCCGGCGAGCCCCGGCCGCGCGTCGCCCATCTCGGGCACCATCGGCGGGCGCGGGTGCGCGTAGAGGTACCGGTAGACGTGCCTGCCGCTCGTCCGTGTGTGCAGGTCGAACCACTTCCAGGTGCTGTAGCCGATGAAGCGGTCGCCGGCCAAATCCGTCGCCGCCTCCAAGACCTCCTCGCGCGTCTTCGCGGGGTAGAGCCTCAGGGCCTCTTCGGCGCGCGCGCCGTAGAGTTTGCGCACGACCTTCTCGTAGTTCTCGGGCGTCGGCTCGTCGCCGCCCAGAAGGAACCGCCAGGTCATCTCCTCCGAGTTCCAGCCGACGAGCAGGGGCACGCGCGCCTGCCGGCCCGCGGCGTAGGTCTCGTGCGGCGGCTCCGTGAAGAAGTATCCGTCCACGGCGATGGGGAAGCGGCCGAAGGGCTGTTTGGCCGTCGCCTCCATGAGCCTCTCGGTCGAGAGCGCACGCAGGGCGGCGAGCGAGGCGGCCCCGACCTCGGCGGCGAACTTCGTCCCGTCGGCCTCGGCCTGCGCGAGCGGCACGGCGCGCATGGTGGAGAGCACCGACCCGCTCTCGCCGATGCCGCCCGCGATCAAGTCTCTCGACAGCGGGGAAGCCATCTGCGCGCTGACCGACGCCGAGCCCGCCGACTCGCCCGCGACGGTCACACGCCCGGGGTCGCCGCCGAAGGCCGCGATGTTCTCGCGCACCCAGCGCAGCGCCGCCGCCTGGTCGAGCAGCCCATAGTTGCCCGAGGCGCGCCGCGGCGACTCCTTCGACAACTCCGGGTGCGCGAGGAAGCCGAAGAGCCCGAGCCGGTAGTTGAGCGTCACGGAGACGATGCCGCGCCGCGCCATACCCTCGCCGTCGTAGCGCGGCTCCGACCCGTCGCCCGCCACGAAGCCGCCGCCGTAAAAGTAGACCAGCACCGGCAACCTCTCGCCGGCCTTCTTCGCGGGCGTCCACACGTTCAGGTACAGGCAGTCCTCGCTCATCCCGTCGGAACGAAAGTTCATGTCCCCGAACACCGGATGCTGCATGCAACGCGGCCCGAACTTCTCGGCACGCCTCACGCCCTCCCACCCCTTCGAGGGCTGCGGCGGCCTCCAACGCAACTCCCCCACGGGCGCCGCCGCGTACGGAATCCCCTTGAAGGCGCGCACGCCCGAAGGCAGGCGGCCCGCGCCCTCGACCACGCCGCCCGTCGTCTTCACGCGGTCGGCCTCCGCCGCGCCGGAGCCGTCCGCGGCGCCTGACAAGAGTGCGACACACAGGAGCATGGCCCCGCTGAAAAGAGAGATTCTGAACGACTGCCTCATCCGTCCTGCTCCTCGAACTAAAAGGCTTGGTAGGGCTTCGGCCGTATGTTAACAGCAAAAAGAAAGACGGCGGGAATCAACCCGCCGCCGGTCTCTCTTCACGACACGCCGCACCCCTCCGCTCACGACCCCCGGCATCTCAAGGCGCGTCGGATGTGCAGTTGCCCAAGCCGCTCGGCGGTATTAACGGCCGTATCAACAGCGGCAGGTAGACCACAAGCACCGGAATCCAGAGCACGAACGTTATCGCGGCCACCTTAACCTTGTGAAAGTCGAAATCACCCGGGAGCGGAAAACTGAACTCCGGGAGGTGACTGGTCAGGACGAAGACGCACAACGCCAGCGGCAGCGCCTCCGCGAGATATTCAAACTCCCCGGCCGTTAAAAACCCGGCGGTGAACGTCACCGACGCGGCGCTAATGTGCAGGACGTTGCGGCGCATGCCTCGTTAGACATACGCCCCCTCGAAAAGTTCCCGCGGCAGCTTCCAGGGGGTTCAGCCAAATCTCAAACTCTCACTAGCCCTGCTCGATTTTTGAAAGGCGATCCTGAAGCCTGCGGTTGATGGCCTGGCCATTCGCGCCGTAGTGAATCTCTTTGTGACAGTTCGGGCAGATTCCGCCGACCCACCGCGGGTGGTCAGGCCCGCCGTCGGAGACGCGGCGGGTGTGGTGCGGCTCCAGAGTATTGCCGGGGCGAGTATTACGACGGCGACCGGTAATACTGAGCAAGGTTCTGCAAGATTTTGAATGGTTCCGCTTACGCCTGAGCGTAAAGAGGGAACTTGCGAAGACCTCTGAATGGTGAGTGAGCCATCAGCAATGGCCATCCAAGTGGCGGCCCGGAGCGCGCCGAACCGGCGGGGCGTGAGTTAAGCCCCGCCCCCTCTTCTACATTCGCGCGGGTAGTTCCTTAACGCCTGCGGCGTGACCAGCCGTAGCCGCCGCCGCCGAGAAGGAGTACCAGCAGGATGATGATAATCAGTGTGGTGGTGCTCATAGAGCGGGAGACTACTACAACGGTCCGGCCCCGTCCATCCTTATCTGCCCGGCCCGGACGGCTCATCCTGCTAGAACTTCGCGCGTGTTCGCCTCAGTTTGGATTCGCCCAGGCCGGGGGCCGTCCCTGGCTCAATCGTTCCGCCCGCGCCGGCGTGGCGCGTGGGGCATAGGCTCCAGAGGCGGATGGATTTGCCTCATGATGCCATCTGAGGGTTGACTCGTGAGGCAGGATTTGGAATTGTGAGGCAGCCTATTCTTTGGGCTTTTTGATAATGCTCTTTAATCTCTTCTGCACGGGCGTCCGCTTCGCCGCGAGCGCCTTGTGCCGGGTGCCCAGTATGGCGATGAGCGTTTGGTGAGACAGCCCGAGGATGCGGGCCGCCTTCGTCACGCTCCCGCCCGCCTGGTCTAAAGCCTGCCCGATCAACTTGGCCTCGAACTCGTTGACGGCCCCGTACAGGCTAAAGTTCTTATCGTGAATGGGCGTGTCTGACAGGCGCCGGATGACCACGCGGGCGCCCGCCCGAAGCCTCTCCTTGTCTTCCGCGTCCTGCGTATTCCTGAGAAGCCTGTCGGCCCGCAGGTAAGCGTCGGACACTTCGGCCGGGGTCAGGCGCTGAGACGCCCCGTGCTCTTCGATGAGGGTGAGTATGGCTTGCCCCGCGCTGGAAAGCGCCCCGACCGCTTCGGCCACTTCCGCCGCCCGGCGTAGGACGCTGATAGATTCTTCGTGAGCCGACAGACGCGCCCACACGAAGCCCTGCACGGTCAACGCCTCCGCGAGCAAAGCGGACTCGTCGCCTTGCTCCAAAGTCTTCAGGGCGCGCGCCAGCGTGCGGTCGGCATCCACGTACTTCCGCTCCGCCACCAGCACCCGCGCCCTCGTCTCGTCTACTTGTGCCAGCGTGCCGGCGTCTTTAAGTCTCGTCAGGATGGCTTGCGCCCGGTCCAGGTGTTCGTGCGCGTCCGCGTAGCGGCCCAGCTTGTAGAGTAAGAATGCGAGGTTGTTTTCGATGGACGCGGCGTACTGCTCGCGCCCCGCCTGCTCGAAGTGGTAGGCGGCGGCCGTGTATTCGATGATGGCGCGGTCGTGGTACTCCGGACGGCGTTCCGCCGTGCCCAACCTCCTCAAAGCGATGGCTAGTTCGTTGTGGAAGATTCCGCGCAGGCGATGACTCAAGCCCTCCGCGAAGAGGGGAGCGGATTCGGTCAGGAGTCGGAGCACGTCACCGTACCGGCCCGCCGAAGACTCGACTACGGCGAAACATAGTAAGGTCTTCGCCTTCAACTCCGTATTCTCTTCGACGAGCGCGGCGGCGCTTTCCAGCACGGCCCGCGCTTCCCCGTACGCGCCCTCGCGCCAGTAGCAGATAGCCAAGTCCGCTCGCGCGCCAGCCGCCTTTTTTGCCTCCCCCGTCTTCTCAAAGAGCGCGGCGCTCTCGCTGAGTAGGTCTTTCGCGGCGTCCTGCGCCCCCTTCACCTTGCCGAGCCAGCCCGACAGCACGCCCGCCTGTAAAAGCACCTCTGCCGCCGCCCTGTCTCCCAGCCCTTCCACGTTCGGGCGTTCACCCACTCCGCGCCACAGTTCCCCTAAAGCCTCGCGCGCGGCCTCATATTGGCCCTTGTGGATAAGGTCTGCCGCCACTTCGGCGCGGAGCGCGGCCCGCTCGTCGGCGACAAGTGAGCGATTACCTAGTTCCTTCAAGCGGTCGTCTGCTAAATTCATGTGAGGCCAACCTTTCTTGTGGTAGTCAAATTTTTGACTACCATGCAAAAACCGTCACCTCCGAGCGGGAGCGACGGTTTGACCATTCGACAACTCATAACGGAAAGAGACAAAGAACGATGCGAAAGACCCTGACGACCGTTGCGCTGTTACTTGCCCTGAGTTGCACAGCGTTAGGTGGAGAGATACACATCCCTCCCGCACCCGCGCCGCCACCGGCGAGCCCCATACAAGCGCCGACGGACGGGACGACACTTAACGGCGAGGTGCCCGCGTCCCCCGGCCTGTCGGAGAGCCTGACGCAGATCACGCTGGAACTACTCGCGGTTCTGCCGGCGATTCTCTAAGCCCGCGCTAATTCAACCGGAGCAAGCTGTCCTAGTGGCGGCTAGGGATTAGTGTGCCCTGCTGGCGGCGGAAAGCAGAGGCGCCGCCCACAGGCGGGAGAGTAACGCCGCGCGGCAGAGAATGCAACAAAATTTGCCGCCGAATTTTGCGGCCGCGCCTTATACCACTGCCGAGGACCGTGAGGCAAGAAGGGGCGGACCCCGAAGAGACCCGCCCCGGCTGAAAACGTACCGGTTGTGTACTTGGCTGGGCTGACATCCCCCTGTCTGTGCGCGCCCTACCCTCGCGGCGGGAGGGCGCACGGGTTGACTAACGAAGAGGTCTTGACGGCGGTGTCGCGGGCCGCGCAGGAGTCAGGCGTCCGGGCGATAGTGCTGGGCGCGGAGCGCAACGACATCCGGCTTTTCACGTTTGACGTAACAGTCTCCCAGGGCGACGGCGCACCCCTGACCTTCACCGTCGAACACGGCGCGGGGAATAGCCCCGACTCTTTAAGAGAACAGATCGCACCAGCCATGCCGAAGCACTCATGATTGAGAGCCCCGAACAGACGCGCCGCACGGGTCTTCGGGGCTCGAGTTCTTAGTTAATCATGTTTTGCACGCCTCGCATAATCAGGCGCGCCCGGCTTGAGCGATATGTGGCGCAATCGGGCAATATAAATTAGTACATTCCGCTCGTGCAAATGTCTGGCCCGTGTGTTACAAACTCTCGTCCCATCGAATCAAGGATGGTGTCCCCCGTCCGACGACCTGTCCCGCCCGCTAGGGTGCGGGGCGACGTCGCCGGCCAAACTGCAGACGACGGCGTCGGCGACCCGCTTGCCCCGGGTCCCGTCGTCCGTCGCCTACCGTTACAAATCTACGGACGCTGAGGTCTCTTTGCCCGGGACCCTCCGCCCGCCCTCGGGTGCCCCGCGTGTGGGGACTCGCCGGAGTGTCTTCGGTCTCAAGTTAGGAATATCTCTTGTCCCACATACGCAAGGCCGGCCTGATGGCCCTCGCCTTCCTCGCTTTAACCTTCGCCGGCGCCGCGACGGCGCGCGCCGACGTCATCGTCATGCTGAACACGAACCAGGGCGGGTCGCCCGTCAACCTGACGGGCACGGCCGGCGCCACGACCGTCATCGGCACTACGGCCGCCGGCAACACGGTGAACTTCACCGGGACGACGGCCGGCGGCGGCACCCAGCTCGAGGCCGAGTCGGGCGCGGCCATCATCTCGGCCCCGGGCAACAACAACTCGGACGCCAACATCAACAGCCTGTCCTACAGTCTGGCGAACAACCTGTCGTTCACCTCGACGCAGTTCAACGTCGATGCCACGCAGACCGGCCTGCTGCGGCTGACCATCACGGGCGTCGGCCTGAGCTTCGACACCTCCTCAAGCGCCGGCGTGACCTGCGTCAGCGGCTGCTTGGGGGATAACACCACGCTCGTGTTGGACTTCACAGCCGGCGCCGCCGGCTCGAACATCACCAACATCATGGCCGTCCAGGGGCAGCTGCTGACGGGCATCACCATCGCGGCGCAGGGCGACACGCAGATCAACCTCATCCGGCAGATCCGCATCGACGGCGACGGCCCGGCCACCAACCCGGTGCCCGAGCCGATGACGATGCTGCTCTTCGGCACGGGACTGGCCGGGATAGCCGCCAAGGTCCGCAGGCGCCGCAAGGCGTAGAAGTCCTACCGAGTCGGGTCAGACCGCACCGGTAAACAGATCGGCCCCCGCCCGCCATCTCCCCGGCGGGCGGGGGCTGTTTTCTCCGACTCAGCCCACAATCTTCCCGCGCCGTGCGGGCGCACGTCGCGGGGGCATGGGCGTGTGCGGCGGGCGTGGGCGACGGGGGGGGCGGGGGCAAATCGCGCCCCTTCCCTACTCACCTTCCAAGGCTTCGCGTTTAAATGCCCTGTGCTGAATCCGGGTATGCTGCGGGACTCTTGTGGGTGAATCTCAGGTCAGGCGGGCGTCGTGGCTTCGGCGGCGGGGGCTTCAGGGACGTTTCGTGTCGCGGGTCGGATGCAGGCCGCTGTCAGGCGCGGCCTGCCACTGAATCTCCAACCGGCTGAATAACAATGCCTCCCATGTGGGCCTCATCTGCCCAGCACTTAACACCGTCAATAAAACAGATGTGGCTATCACGCGCCTCACCCGAATCCGCATATTCGGCGATGAAGCCACCAGAGAATGACTCGTTGTAAAACTTCAACCGGCGGCCATTCTCGTCCGCCGCTTTTGCAGCGCAATTATTGCAGAGGTAACGAGGGTATCTGGGACTCTGCGCCACCTTTACACGGCAGATCGGGCAATACTGATGTTCTCCCCTATTCATGATTGGTAACTCAGAGTTGTAGGTTCGCCTAGCTATTGAGCGCCTAACCCCCGGCATCACCGCCGCCCCAAGCCTCTGAAAGTAGATGACAAGTAGCGTGTCGGCGGTCGGGTGCAGGCCGTTGTTAG
>DAIRFV010000200.1:0-11016 GCA_036794905.1 Pyrinomonadaceae bacterium
CTATGACCGACGTGGCGAGTTGTTGGTAGGAGTCCGGTCTTTTTCGTGTGAACGCCGGAGGTCACCCCCACGGTTGCGTGGCGCGCCGCGTCCCGCGGGTGGCCGCTCCCCGGTGATGCGCTCCGTGTTATCCGCCAGGAGGTGTACGAACTTGAGGAGGTGGGGCCGGTTCTGCTCGCTCTTGAGGGAGACCGCGCTCCACTGCCTGTAGAGACCTTTCGGGCCGAGCCGCACGCCACGCAACGTCCCGGCCTCCAGCTCCTCGCGGACGGCCCACTTTGAGATCACGCCGACGCCCAGTCCCGCCTTCGCCATTTCGGTGATGGCCTCGGTCAACTGCACCTGGGAGACGTGTCGGGGCGAGACGCCGGACGGGGCGAACAGGGATTGGAAGACTGTGCTCTCACGGGGCGAGTTGTGGATGAGCAGTCGCTCGCCCGCCAGCTCGTCAGGCGTGACGTAAGGCTTCGACGCCAGCCCGTGGGCGGGACTCATCACGGCCACCAGCTCGTCTTTAAATAAAGGCTTGACGACCAGCCTGCGGTCACGCGCGAGTCTGCTGACCAGGGCGAGGTCGAGCCTGCCTTCAAGGAGGGCCTGAACCGGGTGGCTTGTGGCCTCGACGACGATATCGACCTCGACCCGCGGGTGCTCTCTATTAAAGAGCTTGAGCAGGTCGGGCAGCCACTTGTAACAGGTGTAACACTGCGTGCTGATGCGCAGCCGGCCGAGCCGCTGCGCGCCGATGTCGCGCGTCTCCTCCTCGGCACGCTGCAATTGTGCGATGACGCCGCGGGCCGTCTCCAGCAGCCTCTCGCCCGCGGCCGTCAAGACCATCGCCTTCCGGTCGCGGTGGAAAAGTCTGGTGCCGAGTCTCTCCTCGATGTCTTTCAACTGGTGGCTGACCGCCGACTGGGTGAGGTGCAGGCGATGACCCGCCTTCGTGACGCTGCGCTCCTCGGCCACCGCGACAAGCAGCATGAGGTGGCGCACCTCCAGGATCATACGAATACCATCACTCAGTTAGCCGTAGGCCCTCCCCGGGCGTAGATGTCGGCGGGATCGACACACCGGGCCGAGTTTACCACGGCCGCCCGCGCCCGCGACGGCCGCCGTCCTCACTCGTGCCGGAGCGCCACGCAGGGGTCGAGCCTGGTCGCCCGGCGGGCCGGCAGGTAGCTGGCGAGGAAGGCCACGGCCAGTAACATTAGAGAGATGGTCGAGAAGGTGAACGGGTCGGTCGGGCTCACGCCGTGGAGCAGGGTCACGGCGACGCGCGTCAGGGCGAAGGCCGCGACCAGGCCGGCGGCGACACCCGCCGCGCCGAGCCTCATCCCCTGCCCCAGGATCATCGTCATCACGTTCCGGGGCCGCGCCCCGAGCGCCAGTCGTATCCCAATCTCCTGCCGCCGCTGGGCCACGGAGTAGGCCATCACGCCGTAGACCCCGACCGCGGCCAGCGCGCCCGCCAGCGCCGCGAAAATGACCATCAACAGGCTGTTGAAGCGGGGCTGGCCGAGCGAGTCTGAAATCACTTCAGACAGGGGGCGGATTTGAAAGAGTGCCTGCTCGCCGTCCACCGCGCGCAGCGCCGCGCGCAGCGCCGCCGGCAGGCCCGACGGGTCGCCCCCCGCCCGCGCGACGAGGGTGACGGAGCGGATGGCCGTCGGCACGGTGTTCTGCGGCACGGGGACGTAGACGGCCGACCCCGTCTCTTTGTCGAGCGCCGAGAGCTTCTCGTCGCCCACGACGCCGACGACCTCGCGCCAACGGGTTCTTTCCGAGGCCAGTTGGATGCGCCTGCCGAGCGGACTCTCGCCCGGCCAGAAACGGTCGGCCATCGCCTTGTTGATGATGAGAGCGTCGGGCGCGTCCGTACCGTCGCGCCTCGTGAAGTCGCGCCCTTCCGAGAAGGGAATCCCCATCGTTTTGAAGTAGCCGGGGCTGATGACGCGGTAGTGCGCGTTGGGCTCGTGGCCCGCGGCCACCGGGCTCCCCTGGACGGTGAAGGTGGAAGTTGCGAAGCCCGTCACCGGGTGTTTAGAGACGACCGCGGCGGACGCGACGCCCGGCGCGTCCCCCAGCTCGTCGAGCAGTCTCTCGTAAAAAGCCGTCTGGTCACGTAGCTCCGGATATTTACTCGGCGACAGGCCGACGCCCGCGGTCAGAATCCCCTTCGGGTCGTAGCCGGGCGAGACCCGTTGGAGCGAGAGGAAGCTTCGGGTCAGCAGTCCCGCGCCAACCAGCAGCACGAGCGCCACGGCGACTTCGGCGATGACGAGCCCGTTGAGCATGCGCCTGTGCAACAGCCCACCGGTCGAGCCCCTCCGGCCTTCCCGGAGCGAGTTCGTCATCCGGCCGCCTGAAGACTGTAAGGCCGGCGCGAGGCCGAAGAGGACGCCCGCCGCCAGCGAGACGACGAGAGTAAATCCGAGCACCGCGTAACTGACGCCGATCTCGTCGGCGCGCGGTATGCTTCCGGCCCCGAGCCGCGTCAGGGCCGACACGCCCCAGAGGGCCAAGAGCAGCCCCAACAGCCCGCCGCATAAACTCAGAACGACGCTCTCCGTCAGAAGCTGGCGGACGATGCGCGAGCGACTCGCCCCGAGGGCCGCGCGCACCGACAACTCCATCTGCTGCCCGGCGCCGCGCGCCAGCATCAGGCTGGCGACGTTCGCGCACGAAATCAACAGGACGCACCCGACGGCCCCCAGTAGAATGAGCAGCGCCGTCCGGATGTTGCCCACGAGTTGTTCCGACAGCGGCACGAGTTGAACCCGGTATCCGGTGTTGCTGCCCGGGTACTGCTGTTCGAGCCTCGCCGCAATCGTCTCCATCTCCGCGCTCGCTTCCGACAGCGGCACGCCAGGGCGCAGGCGCCCGAGCACGCGCGCGAAGTGATTGGAGCGCTGCACCTCGCTGCCCTGCGGGATGAACGGAATCACCAGCTCCGTGTCGGCCGACGGGTAATGGAGCTTCGGGGGGAGGACTCCGACCACCGTGCATGCGCTGCCGTCTACGCGAATGGCTTTTCCGACGATCTGCGGGTCGGAGTTGTACAGCCTCTGCCAGAGCCCTTGACCGATGAGCGCCACGGGCGCGGCCCCGGCCCGGCCCTCCTCCTCCAGAAACTCGCGCCCGAGAACCGGCTTGACACGCAGAAGCGAGTAAAGGTTAGTCGAGACCCGCGCGCCCGCGACGCGCTGCGTCTCGCCGCCCTCGGTCACGTTAAAGGTCGCGTTCCTCGACGCCGCGAGCTGCTCGAAGGTCCGACTCTGTTGCTTCCAGTCCTCGAAGTTCGGCAGCGACACCGGCTGCTGATTGAGGTTGGCGATGGCCTGCCTCTCCCAGACGGCGACCAGCCTCTCCGGGTCTCCGTAAGATAGGGGCGAGAGCAGCACCGCATGAACCACGCTGAAGACGGCCGTGTTCGCGCCGATGCCGAGCGCCAACGTGAGGACGGCCACCGACGAGAAGCCCGGCCGCCGCCGGAGCATGCGGACGGCGTAATGAATATCCCTGAGCAACATCACGTTTCTCCTCTCAACCCGGCCTCGACTGCAAACCTCTGCCCCCTCAACACGACGGCCATCCCCAGCACGGACGATTGCGTCGGGAGCGGCGCCGACCGCATCAAACGCCGCCGACTTGTGACCGTCTCAACCACGCCCGGTCGCCGCCGCACCTGACGCGAGGGGACATGATAAGGGCAAGCCCTACATGATACAAACGCATCTTTTTCATCAAATGAATGCGCGAAACTCATATGATAAAGGAAGCCAAGCTCTTGAATTGGCCGATGTACTAGCGGCACTTCAACTCATCACTTGGAGGACGGAGCCGGAGGTGGAGTCAAGAGTACGAACACTTCCGCGGGTGGGCATGTCCGGAGCGGCGGTGGCGGGGCGGGTGTTAGAATCCTCCGCGATGAACGAGAGGCAGCGGGCTCACATCGACCTTTATTTGGGACGCCTCGGCTACTGGAAGGGCTGAAGCCGCAGGGCTCCAGCGTGCGTGTTCGTGTCGGGCCGGATGCAGCCGTCGGCCATCAAGGCTGCGGCCAGAAGAGGCTTGAACCGGAGGACACCAAATAGCCAGTATGCCGGCCAAGCGGAAATGAGTCGTATGAGATACTGCCGCCGCAATGAGCGCCAGCGCCGTCCTGGCACGCGGCTTCAGAACGCGTACGAGCGCCGCACGAGCGTCGTACCCGCGACCCACGAGCGGGCGTACATCGCGTCCGGCCCGAGCCGCGCCGCGGCCGGGTCGCCGACCCCGGGAGATTGATCGACGACCGTGATCCGTACCGGGCCGGCCGCCGGGTCGGCGACGAGCTTCAACTCGAAGCCCTCGTCGCCCGCGCCGACGTGTCGGAACCCCCAGACGGCTCCTTCGGCCGCACCAGCGCCGCCGGCCCTTTTCTCGAACGCGGTGCCGTCCACCGCCGCGCCGATGACTTTGCCCGTTTCGACGAACACATGGAGCCACGGCGCCCCCCGGCGCGATCTCACACGGACGGTCAGCTCGCGACGCCCGTCCCCGGCCGCGTCGCCGACGAGTGCCACCTCCGGCCCGGGGACGGCGAGCGTATCCGCCGCCGCGGCCCGCGTGAGCGCGCCGTCCTCGCCGAGGAACCGCGGGAGCGCTTCGGTCGTCAGCGCGTCCGCGAAAATCTTATCCTCTGGTCCGCCCGCGCTCTCGCGGTCTGAGACCCGGAAGGCGCGGCCGGCGTCCGCGTCGAGCGCATAGGCGACCGAGACAGGGCGCGGCGTCTGGGGCGAGGCGCCGGCACGCGAGACTCCGACACCCGCCGCGACGGCCGCCAGCGCGACCAGCGCCGCCGCGGCGCGGCCGTCCACCGCGAAGCGCGCCCGCTCGAACACCGACGCGCAGAGAAGCACGGCGAACGCCGCGACCGCGCCGGCCGCCCACGCCGCGGAGAGCCGGAGCCCGGCGAGCAGGATGTATGGGACCGGGGCCCAGACGAGTACGACCGGGAGTGAAGCGGCCGCGGCGCCGAGGGCACGCGCGACCGCCGCGCCGCGGCCGCCGCCCGACGCGACCGCGTGCAGCGCAACGAACGGCATCGGGACGGCGAGGAGGTATGCCGCACCGGGGAGCCCGAGAGCGAGTCCCCAGAGCGCTGCGACGCCGATGGCCGGGAGGATGCCGAGTGGCGCCGCCACGCCAATGTGCCGCGCGGCGCGGGCAACGCCGAGTGCCGTCCCCGCCGCGAGCAGGACGGCGGCGAGCCGGTACGGGACCGGATCGTACGGATCCGCCAGCCCGGGCGCAGGCCCCGCCCCGAGCGCGCGCACGAGCCACCACCCGGCGTGGCACGCGACCGCCGCCAGAGTCACGGCCGCGACCGCGGCGAGCCCTGAAGCCCCGAGCCCGGCCCAGGACGTGTTCCCGCGCCTGACCGATGCCACGACCCAGAACGCGACGAGCACCGTCGCCAGCGTCGCGGCGAAGAGGTCAAGGAACCGCGCGTAGACGACGAGGCCGGCCCACGGAGCCGTGAAGTAGGAGACGGCGCCGGAGTCGTCGTCGGCGCCAACGCCGAGCGCGCGCACGAGGGCGACGGCCGCATCGCCCTGTCGCCGCACGCTCTCCCGGTCGAGCGCCGGCGGCGCATCGGCCGGCGTGTGGTAGCGCGCGACGCCGTCCACAATGGCGAAATTCAACCCGCTCGCGCCCGACTCGCGGAACGGGCGGAAGTCTGTCCCGACCCCGTGGAACCGCGCGAGCGCCGGCAGGAGCGACGACGCCGTGACCGGCGCGCCCGAGCGCGCTACGGCCCGCACGAGCCTACCCTCGTCCCCCGCCGTCTCGATGAGCGCGCACGGCCCGCCTGTGCCCCGCGCGTCGAAATTGAGCACCGTCGTCCGCCCCGGGTCGAGGCCGCCGGACGCGAGGAACGCCTCGGCCCCGACGGCGCCGACCTCCTCGGCGTCGGTGAAGAGCAGCGTCACCTCGGGTGCGCCGCCGTACTCGACGGCGAGCGCACGGCCCGCCTCCAGGAGTGTGGCGACGCCGGCCGCGTCGTCACCGGCGCCGGGGCTCGTGAGCACGGTGTCGTAGTGAGCCACGAGAACGATCCGGCGCGACGGGTCTGTCCCCGGGATGGTAGCGACGACGTTGTGCACGCGCGCCGCGTCGTACGGCAGGCCGTAACGGGTGCTCGTCGCCGCGGCGACGCGGATCTCGGCCTCGAGTCCGGCCTTCTCGCGCAGCGCCGTCACGATGTACTCCCGGGCGGCGCGGTGCGCGGCCGAGCCCGCCGGCCTCGGCCCGGCCGCGAGCGCCTCGACGTGCGACATCGCGCGCTCGGCCGAGAAGCCCGCCGGGCCGCCGCCGGTCGTCGTCGCGGGCCACAAGCTCCCGAGCGAGACGGCCGCCATGATTGCGATTGCGAGGATCGCGACAATTGGTGCAGCGCGGTCTATCGCGCGGGAGGTGGGATGTTTCACGGCTTCGAGGCACGGTCACTTTGTCTGTGTGGAGTTCGGGCGCCGCATTCTAGCAGAGAGCGGCGCGTGAATGGATGTGGCAGTATGTCTGACCGCAGACTGTCTTATCATGGAGGTGTCCGGGTGCCGTTTAAGAAGCTGCTCCTATTGTGCTCGTTAAGCTCCGCACTGCTCACTCCGGTGGCCGTCTCTGGCGTGCAGCAGAAAGCCGGCCCCGCGCAGTCGAGTCAGAGGGTGAAGCGGGCCATCAACAGCATGGCGCGCGCTATCGAAGTCTACAGGTCCGGCGGGAGCCTCAAGGGCGCGAGGAGGCACGTGCATGCGGTTGAGGAGGAGGTCACAGCCCTCACCTTCATCCTGCCGGCGGATAGCCCGCTGCTGAATGCTTTGGAAGTCGCCAGGAACAGCCTGACGCACGCCGCACTGATTTCTGACGCTCAACGCGGCAGGCGGCGGATACCCGACGAGGAGATGGAGGCGCTGTCGGTTATCTGCGATGGGTACGGCGTCCAGCCGGGCCGGGGCGGCCGGCTCCAGACCGGCGCGTGCGTGAGGCGGATCATGCGTGAGTTAAGCAGGAGGCACAGGGAGGCTTTTTCGGTCGCTTCACGCGAGGGTGTTTATACGCCCCGCTGATGACGTTGCGCCGCGATGACACGCTCAAAGCGTTCGGGTAACCGGCCGGAGGTCGGGTGGGACGGTGTCGAGGAGTACACCGACCGACCGCCGAGACCATCCACCTCCGGGCGTTCTCCGCCGACATTGCCTTGTCGCTTTTCGGCTCTGTATGTAACATCTACGCACGCGTGTAAATTGACCTGACGGCGCTGTCGTTAGATATGTCTTCAAATGGACGGGTGACGTAATGCCGAAGAATTGAACCCGCGCCTTGCAGTGGTCGCAAGTTTTGCGACACGACACTTCCCGCCCGCGGCTCGCCGCGTAGCCCCTCCTTCAAAGCGGGGCCGACCCGGCGTCCCGCGGACACATTCAACCTGCTCACGAGGTCGGACTCGCGGTTGTGCGTTTTCCTCGACTCAGGTGCGTGACCGCGCACCGGGGCCTCGGAGCCTTTGTGAAGGAGACGAGCATGAGCGAAGCGGAACCGCGCGCGAAGGCGTTCGACCTTCGTGCCGTTGACGAGATTATCGCCGGGACGGTGGCACCCGCCGCCGCCGAGGTGGACAGGGCCGGAGCCTTTCCCCGCGCGGCCCTGGATGCATTCGGGCAGGCGGGACTGCTGGGGCTGGTCAGCTCACGCGAGGTGGGCGGGCTCGGAGAGTCGCACGGGGCTGCGACACAGGTCGTCGAGCGTGTGGCCTCGGCCTGTGCCTCGACGGCGATGGTGCTCTGCATGCACTACGCGGGCTCCGCCGTCATCGAGGCGCACGGGCCGCGCGAAGACCGCGAAGCGGTCGCGCGCGGCGAGCACCTCACGACGCTCGCCTTCTCGGAGCAGGGGTCGCGCAGCCATTTCTGGGCGCCCCTCGGCACGGCGACGACGGACGAGGGCGGCGTCCGGCTCGACGCGCAGAAGAGCTGGGTCACCTCGGCCGGCGAGGCCGATTCCTACGTCTGGTCGAGCAGACCTCTGAAGGCCGAGGGCAACAGCACGGTCTGGCTCGTGCCCGCCGCGTCGGCGGGGCTCTCCATCCCGACGCCTTTCGACGGGATGGGGCTGCGCGGGAACCGCTCGTCACCCGTGACGGCCGAGGGCGTCACCGTTCCGCTCGGGAACATGCTCGGCGCCGACGGCGGCGGGTTCGACGTGATGATGGGGGTCGTGCTCCCCTACTTCCAGTTGATGAGCGCGGGCTTCTCTACGGGGACGATGGAGGCGGCGACGGCGAAGGCCGCCGCGCACGTCGCCGGCACCAGGCTCGAACACCTCGGGAGTTCGCTGGCCGACCTGCCGACGGTGCGCGCCTACCTCTCGCGGATGCGCATCAAGACGGACATGTGCCGCGCGCTGCTCGGCGACGCCCTGACGGCCGTCGAGACGGGGAGGGAGGACGCCATGCTGCGCGTCCTGGAGGTCAAGGCGGCGGCGGGCGAAGCGTCCACGGAGGTGACCGACCTCGCCATGCGGGTCTGCGGCGGCGCGGCCTTCCGCAAGGAGGTCGGCGTCGAGCGCCACTTCCGCGACGCGCGCGCCGCGACCGTGATGGCCCCGACGACGGACGTGCTCTACGACTTCATCGGCAAGGCCGTGTGCGGCCTGCCCCTGTTCGGTTGAGAGAAAGAGGCGAAGACTGCGATGAGCAATTCAGAGACACTTCTCCTTGGGGCGGTCGCCTACGACCCGAAGGTCGTGACGATCTGGGAAGGCTTCAAAGCTTACTTCTCGCGCCGCGGCCTGGACTTCGACTACGTCCTCTTCTCCAACTACGAGCGGCAGGTCGAGTCACACCTGGCGGGACACTTCCACGTCGCGTGGAACTCGCCGCTCGCGTGGGTGCGGACGCGCCGGCTCGCCGCCGCGCGCGGCATTAAGGTCGAAGCCGTCGCCATGCGCGACACCGACCGCGACCTCACCTCGGTTGTGGTCGTGCGGAACGGCTCGGGGGTCGGGTCAATCGAAGACCTGCGCGGCAAGCGCGTGGCCGTCGGCGCGATAGACTCGCCGCAGGCGACGCTCCTCCCCCTCTCACACCTCAGGGCGCAGGGACTCGTCCCGGGCGCAGACTTCGAGGTCGTCTACCACGACCTGCTCGGCGGCAAGCACGGCGACCACATCGGCGGTGAGCGCGAGGCGGCGCGCGCACTGGTTTCCTCCGGCTGCGACGCCGCCTGCATGATCGACGGCAACCACCTCCTCTTCATCTCCGAAGGGACGCTCGCGGCCGGGGCCACGCGCGTGCTGACGCAGACCGAGCCTTTCGACCACTGCAACTTCACCGTCGTCCCGGCAGCTCCCGGGGGGCTCGTGTCGCGCTTCCGCGCGCTGCTGATGTGGATGTCCTATGACGACCCGGAGGTGCGACCGCTCCTCGACCTCGAAGGGCTCAAGGCGTGGCGCGAGGGTCGGCTCGAAGGTTACGAGGCGCTCGAACGTGCGGTGGACGAGGCGGGATTCTATGACGCGGACGGGAACATCACCATCGACGGTTATCGATATTAAGGGGCTGGGGCTCGACCGCGGGGCGCACCTCCTGCTCAAGAGGGCTCTGGCCGACCTGCCGCCCGGCGGGAAGCTCGGCGTCAGGGGGAGCGCCCCCGACCTCGCCGTCCACCTGCGCGGCTGGTGCCGCTCTGAGGGGCACGAGTTCTTCGGGGCGGAGGCCGAAGGACAGGGGTCGTACGAGGCGTTGGCGGACGGGGGCTCGCCTCTGGTGGCGTGGGTCGTCCGCGGCGCGGCGGCCGGAGGGCGTTGGCGCGGCGCGGAGGCGGCGGGCGGGGCAGACCCGCGCGAGTTCGGGGCGGTGGTCGAACGCCCCCCTGCGCGTTGGGGACTGGCGGCGCGCGGGGCACTGGTCGAGGCCGGCGCGCCCGAATATAACTTCCGGCTCGACTCGAAGGCGCAGGTGTGGGCGGAGAACGTCCCGCGCCTCTACCAGCAGGCGGCCGCCGCCCAGTGGAACCCCGCCACCGCCGTCGATTGGGAGTCGCCCTTCGAGCTGCCGCCGGAGGTCGAGTCGGCCGTCGTGCAGGTGATGGCCTACCTCGTCGAGAACGAGACGGCGGCGCTGCTCGTGCCCGCGAAGTTTCTGGCGCAGGTGCATCCGCACTTCCGCGAGGCCATGCAGCTCCTCGCCATCCAGGTCGCCGACGAGGCGAGGCACGTCGAGGTCTTCACCCGGCGGGCCACGCTGCGGCGGAAGGGGGCGCTGGGGCTCTCGACCGCGGGCGGGCAGCAGTCACTCAAGACGCTCTTCGACGAGCACGACTTCACGCTCGCCTCCTTCCTGCTCTCCGTCCTCGGCGAAGGCTCCTTCCTGAACCTGCTCTGGTTCCTCGAACGTCACGCGCCGGACCCCGTCACGCGGCAGGTCGCGCGGCTCGCCGCGCAGGACGAGGCGCGCCACGTGGCCTTCGGCATGGGGCATCTGCAATACGCCATCGCCCTCGACCCGACACTGAAAGAACGGCTCGCGTCGGCGGCCGGCAGGCGCCATGACGCCTTAGCGCAGACGGCGGGGTTGAACGAGGAGGTGTTCGACGCCCTCGTCATACTCGCGGCGGGCGGATGGGAGTCTGACGCGGTCGCGGCGGGATTCGAGAAGGTGCAGACCCTCAAGCGAGAGATGTCGGCCGACCGAACGAGCCGCCTCATCAAACTGGGGTTCGCCCCTGACGAAGCCGCCGCCCTCTCGCACCTCCATACGCGGAACTTTATGTAAGTAACGCCTCGGCCGAGACGCGCAACTGAAGGAGGGACGCGACGCCGCGACACCGTGGACGCCCGACTAAGCCTTCCCCCGCGGGAGCCCTCGCGCCGAGTCAGAGCGCCGATCAAAGTAGATGTACTCGGCGCGCGTCCTCACGAGCATCTCCCGCACGTTCAGGTGGGCGCGGACATCGCGCTGCCCGTCTGAGGTGCGAT
>DAIRFV010000201.1:0-10981 GCA_036794905.1 Pyrinomonadaceae bacterium
GCGACGCAGGCCGCGGTGTGTTGATATAGTGAGAAGAGCGTGAACCGTGAACCGTCAACCGTGACAAGAGAAGATATTGACTTGCACTCGTCACGGTTGACGGTTCACGGTTCACGCTCAAAAGCTATGAGCGCTCATCTGCAAACGACTGCCGCGAGTGAGAAGGCGCCGGACGCGGCGGCCGAGGCCGAGCGGCTGGCGGCGCTCCTGGAAGAGCGGCGGGCGGAACTGTCGGCATTGCAGGAGGATTTCCGCGAGTTCAAGGAGCGTTACGCGCGGACGGTCGGCGGGCGCCTGGCCGAGCTGGCCGGGGTCGAGGCCGAGATACGGCGCGCCGAGGCGAGGCTCGCCGGGCTCGACGAAGAAGGAGCCGAGGAGGAGGAAGGCCGACCCGACTTCGAGGGGACGGCGCCCTCGGCCGCGCCGGGTAAGGGCGGGCTGCGCAAACTCTTCTGGTCGGTCGCGCGCATGTTTCACCCCGACCACGCGTCCGACGAGGAGGAGGCGCGCCGCCGTCACGCCATCATGGCCGAGGCCAGCCGCGCCTACCGCGACGGCGACGTGGAGGGCCTTTCGACCCTGCTCGACGACGAGCAGCTACAGTCCTACTGCGCCACAGGCGCCCGCGAAGACGCGCCCGAAGACGCGGCCGCGCGGCTCGTCTACCTCAAGGAAGAACTCATCACCATCGAGTTCGGCATCAAGCGGCTCAAGCAGGACAGGCTCTACCACATCATGCTCTCGGCGGCCGAAGAGGAGCGCCACGGCCGCGACGCACTCGCGCAGCAGGCCGCCACCCTCACGCGCAAAATCGCCAAGGCGCGCAACCGCCTCGCGCATCTCTCTTGAAGGAAGTAGACAGTAGTCAGTAGACGGTAGCGCTCCGCGCCGCGGTCGCTGACGATGAGAACCGCACGGTTCGAGCGACGAAAAGGTTTTCTACCGACTACTGACTACTGACTACTGTCTACTTCTTTTATGAAAGTCATCATCACGGGCGCGGGCGGGCTGGTCGGCGGGTGCCTCGCGCGCCGCTTCGGGCGCGGGCATGAGGTGCTCGCGCCGCGGCGTGCGGAGCTGGACGTGACGGACGAGGCGGCGGCCGCGCGCTTTATCAGGGAGGCGCGTCCCCGTCTCGTCGTCAACTGCGCCGTGCTCGGCGTGGACGAGTGCGAGCGCGACCCCGCGGCGGCCCGCGCCGTCAACGCCGACGCCCCGCGCGCTCTGGCGACGGCCGCGGCCGCGGTCGGCGCGGAGTTCCTGCACTTCAGCACCAACTACGTCTTCGACGGCGAAGGCCGCGAGCCTTACGACGAGCGCGACGAGCCGCGCCCTCTGAACGTCTACGGCCGGACGAAGGAGGAGGGCGAGCGCGCGGCGCTCGGGGCCAACCCGCGCGGCTACGTCGTGCGCACCTCGTGGGTTTTCGGGGCGGGCAAGGAGAGCTTTCTTTCGACGGCGCATCGCGAACTCGCGGCCGGCCGGCGCGTCCGCGCGATCGGCGACACGTGGGCGAGCGTGACCTACGTCGAAGACCTCGCGTCGAGAGTCGAAGAGCTAATCGGCGCGAACCGGCACGGCCTCTACCACGTCGTCAACGAGGGCGTCTGCACCTACGAGGATTTCGCGCGGGAGGCCGGGCGCCTCGCGGGGCTGGATGAAGACGAGGCCGCGCGCCTGATCGAGACGGTCACCGAATCCGAAGTCCAACGCCCCGCCGCGCGCCCGCGCTACACGCCGCTGCGCTGCGCGGCCGCCGCCGCACTCGGCCTCCCGCCCCTGCGCCACTGGCGCGAAGCGCTGGGCGCATACAGTAGACAGTAGACAGTTAGGAGCCCCGCAGGGGCGGGATGTTTATAGCCCGGAGCTGAGATTAACTGTCCAAGCTCCGGAGGAGCGGGATGTACCTGTCTCCCCCGACGGGGCTCGAGGTTTTTAAGAACGCCGGAGCTATAAACATCGAGCCCCTGCGGGGCTCCTCAACCTACCCTCTACTGACTACTGACTACAATTCCTTCCCCAACTCTTCCTCCGCTTTAGCGATGAACCTGAGCGCGGCGCGGAGGTTGGCTTGCGCGGCGCTCATGGCGTCGTCGGCGCGGAGGCCGAGGCGCGGGAGTGCGCCGCGCGGGGCGAACGAGCCCGCGTCTACGACCATCGAGAGGGCGGGCGCGGCCCTGTGCCGCCAGTAGAGGCCGTCGCGGAAGGCGTCGTGCGCCTCGCGCAGAAGCTGTTGCGAGCGGTCGCGCGGCAGCGAGGCGAGCACGTGTTCGACCGCTTCGAGCTTGCCGGCGACATCGAACGAGGGCCGCGCGTCAACGTCTTCCGGCGTGGCGGCGGCGAACGCGAAGAGTTCTTTGAGGGATCGGAGCGCGTCCCACGCCAGCGCGCGGTCGGTGGCGCGCTCGGCGCGCGTCTGCGACACGGCGTCGAGCGTCGCAGCAGTGCGGTCGCCGCGCGCGTAGAGCAGTTCCGCCTCCGCCCGCCGCGCGTGCAGCAGCGCCCGCGCGCGCAGGAAGGCCGCGCGCCCGCCCGCGCGCGTCTCGCCGCAGAGACGCGCGTCCGACTCGCGCAGTTCGCGCGAGCAGTCCTGCGCGCCGCCCCGCCGCGCCGCCCGCAGGGACGATTCGTAGAGGACGACGGCCGTCGTCAACTCCGTCTGCAAACTCCCTTCGCGCAGCGCCGCGGCCTTCGAGAAGAGATCGGGGTAGAGTTCGCGCGCGGCTTTGGCGAACGCGTTCTTGTCCGCCGACGCGGAAGCGTCTCCGAGCCGCCGGAGCTTCGAGAGCACGGCCTCCGCCCTCTTCAAATCCTTCTTTGAATCTTTAACGCCCGGCGCCGCGTGCGCGGCGTGCCCCGACGCAAAGACGAATAGGCACAGGAGTGTGAGTGAGAACGTTCGCCGGGGCATGCGCAGAGTAAAGGGTAAATAGGCCGCGACTTCCTCGAATCACACCCGCGATTAACCGCCGCGCGGGTTTATACGTGTTGGCACGCGCGGGCGAAGGCTTCGTTAAAAGATTGGCGGGATGAACGCGAACGGCGCGTCGTTAAAGAAGGCTCACGGGTGACCGAGCCTTCTTTAACGACGCGCCGAAAAGTTTTGGGGAGTGCCTGTCGGGGTTAGCGGAGCACGGGCCGCGGGTAGCTGGCCGTGCCTCCGGTGTCGTTCAAGTCCTGCATCTTCCAGATGCTGGGCACGCCGCGATGGAGCAGACGCCCCTCGCGGTCAACCCAGTACTCGGCGGTGCCGAACGTCTCCCACGCCTGCGGCGTGTAGAGGCTGCATCCGTCGTGATAGATCGTGCTGACGACGAACTCCCTCCCGTCGGGCAGTGTGTAGACGCCCAACTCCCTCAGCCTCGGCCTCGGTTTTTTGGCCGCTCTCTGAGCCGTGATTGCCTGAACCATAACTACCTCCATCGGGAAAAGAACCGACACGTAGCCACCGGAGTGGGGAATTGGAGGCGACGCAGAGCAAATGAGTTTGCCTGTGAAAGTTGACGAGATGATAGCACAAACTCCGTCTTTGGGAAGCAAAAAAAATGCCCCACTTAGTTCATAACTCAAACAATGACAGTACGTTAACTGACGATGTCACAGGTAATCGGTTCACCATCCGAGCCTCCAAGGCGGAGCCGCGAACGCGGCGCCGTCCCCGGCGCGGGGACGCATCTGGCATCACGGTTGCAGCCTCTTTGCGGCTGAAAAGCGGCGGCAATGGAATGTGCGGAAAAGCACCGGGCACGCGTGCGTCGCGCGTACTGTTTCGGCGGCGCGCACGTACCCTAACTGAACATCCGCGGAGGCAGGAGGGCTTCTAACTTGCAGACCGAAGGAGATGCCGGCGTCGCGCGCGCCGCGAACGAAACGGACTGGCGCGGGAACCTGATTACGGACGACGAGGGTTTACGGGAACTCCTCGCCGAGACGCGTCGCGTCGCCGTGCTCGGGATGAAGACCGAGCGGCAGTCTTACCAGCCGGCCTTCTACGTCCCGCAGTATCTGGTCAACGCGGGGCTCGAAGTCGTCCCCGTCCCGGTCTACTACCCGGAGGTGACGGAGATACTCGGGCTCAAGGTCTACCGCAGGCTCGCGGACGTGCCCGGCCGTATTGACATGGTCAACGTCTTCCGGCGCTCCGAGGACATCCCGCCGCACGTCGAGGACATACTCGCCGCACGCCCGAAGTCGGTCTGGTTCCAGTCCGGCATCCGCCACGACGGCGCGGCCGAGCAGTTCGCGCGCGCAGGCATCAAGGTCGTGCAAGACCTCTGCCTCATGGTCGAGCACCGCGCGCTCGGGCGCAGGCGGTGACGGGAGAGTTAAATCTTTAAGGTCGGGTTCAAAAGGGGGAAGTTGATGGGTGTGAAGTTGAAGAAGTTGAACGAGCAGGTGTTGGTCATCACGGGCGCGTCGTCGGGCATCGGGCTGGTGACGGCGCGCGAGGCCGCGCGGCGCGGCGCGAAGCTCGTGCTGGTCGCGCGCGCCGAGGACGCGCTGCGGCGACTGGCCGAAGAGATTAACGGCGCGGGCGGCGAGGCCATCCACGTCGTCGCGGACGTGGGGCGCGAGGAGGACGTGCGGCGCGTGGCCGAGCAGGCGCTCGCGCGCTTCGGGCGCATCGACACGTGGGTCAACAACGCGGGCGTCTCCATCTACGGGAGGATTCTGGAGACGCCGTTCGAGGACATGCGGCGGCTCTACGAGACGAACTTCTGGGGCGTCGTCTACGGCTCGGTCGTCGCGGCCGAGGTGTTGCGCCGGACGGGGGGCGCGCTCATCAACATCGGCTCGACCTTGAGCGACCGCGCCATCCCGATCCAGGGCGTCTACAGCTCCTCGAAGCACGCGGTCAAGGGCTTCACGGACGCGCTCCGGATGGAGCTGGAGGAGGAGGACGCGCCCGTCTCCGTCACGCTCATCAAGCCCGCGGCCATCGACACGCCGTACACGAAGCACGCGAAGAACCTGATGGACAAGGAGCCGGCGGTGCCGCCGCCCGTCTACGCGCCCGAGGTCGTGGCCGAGGCCATCCTCCACTGCGCCGAGACGCCCGAGCGCGACGTGTTCGCCGGGGGCGGCGGCAAGGCTTTCTCGGTGATGGAGAAGTACATGCCGCGGCTCGGCGACAAGGTGATGGAGCATTACATCTTCGACGCGCAGCAGCAGGACGAGCCCGCGCGACCGCGCGGCGACGCCGGCCTCTACGAGGCTTCGGGCGAGCTGAAGGAGCGCTCGGGCGACCCGATGTACGTCTCGGAGTCGAGCCTCTACACGAAGGCTTCGCTCCACCCGCTGCTCACGGGCGCGCTCTTCGCGGGCGCCGGCCTCGCCGCCGTCGCGCTCCTGACGCGTTCGCGCCGCGCGAACGGCCACGGCCACGGCCACGCGCGCCGCCACCCGAAGGAGGGCGCCTGGCCCTCGGCCGCCGGTCTTCCCGCCGAAGGGTGAAGACGAACGAGGTGACCGCGGAGACACGGAGACACGGCCTGAGCCCAACGGTCATCAGGCCGTGTCTCCGTGTCTCCGCGGTTGACGCTTGTCCTATAATCGCCGAGATGAGAACGGCTTTAATTCCGGCGGGCGCGGGGGCGTGCAGATGGAAGTGACTTTCGTTGACGTGCTGCTGGCGCTGGTCGTGGTGTTCGGGGTGTGGCAGGGGTGGCAGCGCGGGCTGCTGCTGGGGCTGCTCGACCTCGTGCGCTGGGTCGGGGGCCTGCTGTTCGCGCTGAGGTTCTACCAGCCGGTGGCGCGGTGGCTGGGGCCGCGCGTGAGCTGGGATCAGGCGTGGGACGAGCCGGCGGCGTTCCTGCTGACGGCGGTCGCGGCGGGGCTCGTCATACAGGTCTTGGGGCAGGCGCTGCTCGGGCGCGTGTCGGAGGAGACGCACCGCGGGGGCGTGAACCGGACGCTCGGGATGATACCGGGGCTGGCGGGCGGGCTCATCTCGGCGGCCATCCTCGCGTCGCTCATGCTGGCCGCGCCGCTGCCCGAGTCGTTGCAGGAGTCGGCGCGGCAGAGCGTCGTGGCCAACCGGCTCACCTCCTACACGAACAGCCTCGAAGACCAGCTCGCGCCCGTCTTCGACGACGCCATCCAGCAGACGCTCAACCGCCTGACCATCAGGCCGGAGTCGGACGAGCGCGTCGAGCTGGGCTTTCAGGTCGAGTCCGTCCGGCCGCGCCCCGACCTCGAAGCGCAGATGCTCGACCTCGTCAACGCGGAGCGCGCGGCGGCAGGGCTCGGCCCCGTCGCGCCCGACCCCGAGCTGACGGAAGTGGCGCGCGCGCACTCGGCCGACATGTTCGCGCGCGGCTACTTCGCGCACGTCTCGCCGGACGGGCTCGACCCGTTCGACCGCATGAAGCGCTCGGGCGTCAGCTTCCGCACGGCGGGCGAGAATCTGGCGCTGGCGCCGACCGTGCGAATCGCGCACACGGGGCTGATGAACTCGCCCGGCCACCGCGCCAACATCCTGCGGCCCGCCTTCGGCCGCCTCGGCATCGGCATCGTGGACGGCGGCTACCGCGGCATCATGGTCTCGCAGGAGTTCCGCGACTGAAGTATAGTAGGCGCCCGGCCGCGACCCGAGACTTCTGACGCCCGCGTCTCGTCTCGACTTAACGGGCCGGCGACAACCCGTCACGTCGGCGGCCCGCCTCGTAAAGGGAGGTTACATGAACGCAGTTGTCGCCCCCCTCGAACCGACCCGGGGCGTCTGTGATTTGACACGCCTCGAAGTGCAGGACCGGCCGTTCCCTCACGTCGTCCACGAGCAGTTCATCCGGCCCGAGCTTTACCGCCAGTTGGCCGAGTCGTTCCCGGCCTGCCCCCCGACGCCCGAGCCCACCGGCTATTCGCTCCTCCGGGGTGACGAGGGCTATGAGCGGCTCCCGGCGGCACCGAAGCGCGTCCGGCCGCGGCCCGACCTGATGGTCGCCTTCCCGTGCTCGGCGCGCTCGCACCACCCGGTCAGCCCCGCCGCCGCGCCGGACGCCCCGCGCAACTACATCCAGGTGCAAATCTCCAGCCCGGCCGACATCTGGCACGACGCCCGGTCGAGCCTCGACGTAAGGCCGCGCGAAGAGGACAAGTCGCGTAGTCGTTCGTACCCTTCCGCGCGCCCGGCCTCGCTTGAGCCGACGCCCGAGCCGTTCGACCTCGAAGCCGGCCGCGACAAGCTGCTCGGCACGCTCGAAGGCGCCGACGACCTCACGGTCATCCGCAGCCACGGGAACATCGGCGACCGCCTCATCCACGCCGGGATGCGTCGGCTGCTCGACGAGCACCTCAACTCAAGGCCGTTCCGCCTGCTCTCCGTCTACTGGCGCTTCGAGCGGCGCCTGCGTTCGAGGGGCACGAAGGGCTCGTGACGGCCCGGACGCTTCAGTTCGCCGTCGAAGACGGAGGGTCGGGCCGGCGCCTCGACGAGTTCCTGGCGGAGCGTCTGACGGGCCTCAGCCGGATGCACATCGCGGGGCTGCTCGCGCGCGGCGCGTGCCGCGTGGGCGGCGAGGCGGCGCACGCGGGCCGCCGGCTGCGTGCGGGCGACACGGTCGAGGTCGAGTGGGCGGGCGACGTGCCGAACTCGATGACGCCCGAGCCCGTGCCGCTCGAAGTCGTCCACGAGGACGAGCACGTCGTCGTCGTCGTCAAGCCTTCGGGCGTCCTCGTCCACCCGACGCGCGGCGTCAAGCGCGGCACGCTCGCCAACGCGCTCGCCTACCACCTCAACCGTGAGCTGCTCGACGGAGACCGCGCCGAAGGAAGTCCGACTCCGTCCGGCGCGCCCTTCATCCGTCCGGGGATTGTCCACCGCCTCGACCGCGACACGTCGGGGCTTCTGGTCGTCGCCAAGACGCAGGGCGCGCTCAGCCGACTCACGCAGCATTTCCAGCGCCGCCTCGTCGAGAAGCTGTACGTGGCAATCGTCGGCGGCCTCCTGGAGCCGGACGAGTTGAGCATCGACGCGCCCATCGGGCGGGATGAGGGCGCGCGTCCGCCCTGGAGAGTTTTGGAGGCGGGCAAGCACGCGCAGACGCGCCTGCGCGTGGCCGGGAGGGGCGCGCGCCGCACGCTCGTCGAGCTGGAGCCTCTGACCGGCCGCACCAACCAGTTGCGCATACACTGCGCGCACGCGGGGCACGCGATTGTCGGCGACGTGCTGTACGCGGGCGAGCCGCACGCCCGCCTCTGCCTGCACGCCTCGCGCCTCGCGTTCCGGCATCCGGCGACCAACGAGCGGGTCGAATTCGCCTCGCCCCCGCCGCCGGAACTACTATCGGCTCTAGTGTGAAGCGGCCGAAGGCGGAATTTCGGGCGAAAATTTCGCCCGCCAATCGCCCGCAATTTTTCCGTCCTAATTTTTTTTAAATAGGTATTGATTCCGGGCTCGGAAAGATTTATATTGCTGCCCACTTCGGGCATGCGGTGAATCCAAATGCCTAGACGGTTGCTGGGGTGAGGACAGTGACCGTTGCCATGAGTGGGCGCTGCGGGTCCCAAAACCTGCGGCGCCCGCTTTATTTTTGCCCGCCTTTTCTGACTTTCCTTCTTTCGTCCGAACTAATTGTTGACTTTGAAACCGCGGCGAAGTTAGAGCCGAAGGGTTTAACCACAGAGGCGGAGAGACACGGCTTGAAGACCAATTAAGTCAGCAAGCCGCGTCTCTCCGCCTCTGTGGTTAAACCTCTTCCCGCCTCCGCGCGGGCGCGTATGTGCGCGTCAAGACTTACGTCCCGCGCGCGCGTGCTGTATATTCCAGGTATCCCCTGAACAACTTTCCCCGAATGACCGCGGCCGCGGCGGACGTGCGCCGGGCGCGTGGGCTTTTTCCTGTAACCGGCGTTTGTCATTCGCCGTCTTCAACCTTTAGCAGCGCTACTCCCACGGTTTTAAGACAACACGACCCCGACACGGCATCAACCGAGACCGAACCGACGGTAGTGAACGAAATGAAAAAGCTTTTCCTCTTCTTACTTGTTTTACTCCTCGCGCCGGCGCCCGCGGGCGCGCAGGCGCAGCAGGCTCCGGCCGCGAAGCAGCAGGTCATCGGCGAGGTGACGGCCGTGGACGCCGCGGCGCAGACGGTCACGGTGCGCGCCGACACGGGCGAGACGGTGACGCTCTCGACGACGGGGCAGACGACCTACACGCGCATGCCGCAGGGCGTGACCGACCTCAAGCAGGGCGAGCGCGTCACGTTCGCGGAGGTGCGCGTCGGCGACCGCGTGCTCGCGCCGGGCGTCTCGACGGCGGGCGGCCCCGTCGCGCGCCTCATCCTGATGGCGCGCGCCGCGGGCGGGGGCAGGCAGAACGCCGGGCGCCGCCTCAACGGCCGCGTCGTCTCGGTTGACGCCGCGAAGAAGCTGATCGTCGTGCAGACGCGCGGCCGCGAAGGTCAGGAGTCGGCGACGGTGGATGTCTCGGCGGCGAAAGTCATGCGCTACGCGCCCGACTCGATGCGCCCGGCCGACGCCGTGGCGGCCACGCTCGCGGACGTGCGCGCGGGCGACAACATTCGCGCGACGGGCGAGCGCTCGGGCGAAGGCGCGGCCTTCAAGGCCGAGGAGGTTCTGACGGGCTCGTTCGCGCGCTTCGTCGGCACGGTGTCGGGCGTTGACGCGCAGCGCAACGAGCTGGTCGTCAAGACGGACGACGGCGCGAGCGTCAGGCTCTCGTTCGGCGCGCGCTCGTCCCTGCGCCGCCTCACGCCCGAGTTCGAGCAGACGTTGGCGAAGCAGCGCGCCGAGTTCGAGCAGAGGCGGGAGCAGCGCCGCGCAGAGCGCCAGCAGCAGGGCGGGCAGGCGCAGGGCGAAGGCGAGGGCGGCCGCAGACGACGCGGCGACGGACAGGGGCGCGGCGAGGGACAGGGGCGCGGTGAAGGCGCAGGACGTGGCGGCGGTCGGGGCGGCCCCGGCGGCGGCAACAACTTCCAGCAGATGTTCGAGAGCCTGCCCGCGGTCGCGCTGGCCGATTTGAAGAAGGGCGACGTGGTCGTCGTCACCGTCACGCCGGGCGCGGACGCCGCCAGCGCGACCGCCGTCTCGCTCGTGACGGGCGCGCCCGAGACGATCCGCGCCATGCAGCAGTTCCAGCGCGGCGGCGAAGGCCCGCGCGGCCCGAACAGCCCGGGCCTCCCCGGCGATGTCCTCGGCGGCGGCCAGGGCCCCACGCGCGAGCCGCCAAGGTAAAAAGCAGTAGACAGTAGACAGTAGTCAGTAGCCAGTAGGCTCCGCCAGTCGAGCGTTGCGTAAATTACAGCCGACGGCACTACTAACGAAAGTTCTTCTACTGACTACTGACTACTGTCTACTGTCTACTTTTTTAACAAGGTACGGGTGGAGGGTGATGAGACATTTGAGGAGGGGGACGCGCCGGGGCTTGGCCCTGTGCGCGGCGGTTCTGTTCTTTAACATCTGCGGCGTCGTGGCGCAGCAGTCGTTGGGGACGCTGCGCGGCACGGTGAGGGACGAGCTGGGCGGCGTCATCATCGGGGCTACGGTGACCGCGGCCGACGCCGCGGGCGTCGAGAAGACGGCCGAGACGGACGAGCAGGGCAACTACTCTTTCGCGGGTCTGCCGCCCGGTCGCTACGCGGTGCGGATTAATCAGGGCGGCTTCGCGGCCTACGAGAACCTCGGCGTCGAGGTGCCGGCGGGCCGCACCGCCCCGCTCGACATCACGCTCACCGTCGCCATCGAACAGGAGGAGGTCACGGTCACGGCCGAGGCCCCCGTTGGCACCGAGGCCGAGTCGCAGGCCGGCGCCGTCGTGCTGCGCGGCGAAGACCTCGACGCGCTGCCCGACGACCCGGAAGACTTGTCGGAAGCCTTGCAGGCGCTCGCGGGCCCGGGCGCGGGCTCCTCGGAGGATGGCGCGCAGATTTACGTGGACGGCTTCACGGGCGGGCGCCTGCCGCCGAAGGAGTCCATCCGCGAGATACGCGTCAACCGCAACCCCTTCTCGGCCGAGTACG
>DAIRFV010000202.1:0-10910 GCA_036794905.1 Pyrinomonadaceae bacterium
AAGTTCGGCGAAGACCACACCGTCCTGCGCAAGATCGCGCGCGGCGCGCCTCCGCATTAACCCGCGCCTCCCGTACGCGTGTGCGCGACGTCAAAGTAAGACTCGGCGCGCCGGCGTTGCGGCCGGCGCGCCGAGTCTTAACTACGAAGAGGGGGTCTCCGTCCGCTTCAGTGATTGTTGTGGCCGTTGTCGTGGCGATTGCCGCCCGAACGGTTGTTCCTGCGTTCCTGACGCCGGTGCCGCCTCAGGTCGCGCCTCTCGTGGCGCTGATGGCTCCTCAAGTCCCGGCGCTCGTGACGGCGGTGGGCGGCGGAGCCGCGGCCGTTTCGCTGGTGGCTCCTGAGGTGGCGAGTTTCATGTCTCTGGTGGCTCCTCTGGGTACGCCTCTCGCTCCTCTGATGCCTCCCGGAGTCGTGGCCGCCGTGGCCCTCTTGCGCGTAGGCCGCGGCGCCCGTCCCAAAGAGCACCGCCGCGCCCAGCGCGACGGCGGAGGCCGCGCGCTTCATTGATCTAAGACCGAACATGATAATCTCCTCCCTTTTCGGATACCCGAACCGGGGGCGGCTCATGAGCCGCCCGCAGGCGAATATGAACGTGTGTCGGGAGAGTCCGACACTTCGGGTGGCACATTCCGTACCGCCACCGCCGGGAGGCGGCCTCGAGTGTAAAAAGGCCGGGAACCGCCCGCCGCGCCTACGCTTCGCGCCCGCCGGCACATTCCCCGGGCCGCCTCCGCGGGTGCTTATATCGGGTGCGACTGCACGAAATCGACGTCCACCGGCCTGACCCCTTTTCGACTTGGCGGGACTGCGTCCGTCGGCCGGAATAGGTTTTTAACACTCAAATGAACAGCCGCCGCCCGACTTTCGTCGGGCGGCGGCCGTGTCGCCGCAGGGGATGTCGCGGCCGTAGGCCGGCGCCTTACCGGCGCCCCTTCTACTGGCTCTCCGGGGTCTTCCACCCGGCCTTGAACCGCTTCAAGTTATCCGAGTTCTCGAAGTAGAAGACCTTGCCTTCGGCGTCGGCGCCGATCACGGCTTTCGCCTTGTCCACCTTCTTGCCGCTCACGGGGTCTTTCGCGGTGCGGCTCCCCGAGTCGTCTCGCAGCTTAGCCTTGCACATCTCGCAGCAGCCGTAATAGGTCCGCCCCTCGACCTCGACGGCGATCTGCTCCTTGTTGAAGCGCTGGTCGTTGATCATGCAGACGTACTTCGCCTCGACCTGAACGACGCCCCCCTCCTTCGTCCCCTCGGACTGACCCTGAGCGAGGGCGAAGCGCCCGCCGGAAAGCGCCGCCGCCACGGCCACGGCGAACGCGACCGCGGCGAGGCTCTTAAACACCATGTTGCGATTATTCATAAAAGTCTCCCTTCCCTTTTTTGATGAGCCCGCCCGGTTTCGATGCGGCACGACCGGGGGGCGATGCTCCGCGAGTGTCGCCGGCTCCCGCCCACGCCCCGGGCGCCACCTCACGGCCGCCTTCTCCTGCCGGCCCGCGACGCCGCCGCTGCGCGCCCCTCGACTCAGTGGTGCCTGTACCACCCGACGCCCTTGATGTCGTTCCACGAGTTCGTTTGGTGGCAGAGGTAACACTGGCCGACCTGCGCGTCGGGCCGGTTGGCGACCCTCTGCGAGACCATCTTGAAGTGCTCCATGTAGTGGCTCGGCGGCGCCTGGTGGCACTGCGCGCAGTCGGTCGAGCGCGGCGACGGGTGTTTGAACTCGTCGACGGTCCACCGCGAGGTCGCGTGGCACTGCGCGCAGTCCTGCCCGAAGAGCTTGTCGTGCGCGTCCTGGTTGGAGTGGCAGGCCGCGCAGTCGAGGGCGGCCTCCTCGGCGGTGACGTTCGGGTAACTCGTCCCGCGGCCCACACCGCCCCGCCGAACCCACCCGAGCAAACGGGAGCGTGCCTGCCGCCCCTCGTCGCCGGCGCCGTTCAGCTCGCGCAGCCCGTACCTCGCCAGCGCGACGTGATCCATCTCGGTAGGCCGGCGGGCCGCCCCGAGGTGTTCGACGTGGCACCGGCCGCAACTCTGAATGTTAGCGTGGAAGGCGGTCGGCTGCCTTTGGAGCAGCGCCGCGTTGTCGGCGTGGCAGGCGACGCACCTCGACGCCTCGACGCCCCTGGCTGGGGTGTGGCAGGCCGCGCAATCGTCGCCGAGAGAGGCGTGCGCCGCCGACAGCTCGCCCGGGCTCGCCAGCCTCTGCCAGGTCGAGGCGCGGCCGAGAGGCGTCCGGCGCGCGGCGGCCACTAAGGCGACGGCTATGACGAGGAGTACGGCGGCGGCGGCTATTCGCTTCTTCAACGCGGCCTCCTAGTCGAACCACCGCAGCCCGAAGTGAATGGACGCCCAGACGTGCAGGGCCAGCAGGGCGTAGAACAGGACGGAGGACGCGATGTGCAGCTTGAGCCACAGGCCGAACCGGCGCTTGAGCAGCTCGTGCGACCTGACGGCGTACTCCAGGTCGGCCACCGACTCCGACAGCCTGACTGCGCGGCGCGGGACCGTCAGGTCGTCGCCGGGGGCGCCCGCCTCCTCCGGGGCGAAGAGGACCGTCCTCAGGCGGCCCCAAGGCCCCGAGCGGGCCGCCACCCCCGACGCCGCCGCGGGGCGCGCGGCCAGCTCCTCCGCGGTGCGGCGGTAGGCCGCTTCGAGCGCGCCGAGCGTCTCCCGCTTCTCGCGTATCTCCTGCGACACCATCCCTAAGAAGTAACGCCCGACGAAGCCGGTCAGCGCCGCGACGAGCACCGAAGCTGTGAGCGCGACGCCCAACGGGCTGTCGAACTTGTGGCCCGTGTGCAGTAAGGCGAGGACGGCCCCGAGGACGCCGGTGTAGACGTGCCACGCCAGCAGCGTGCGCATGGGGAGGCGCTTCTTCAGCCTCCCCTTGAGCGCCGGGATTCGCTTCGCCGCCGAATAGCCGAGCGGCCACAGCATCAGCAGCGCGCCGGAGACGCCGAGCAAGCCGCCCCACGGCCCGCCGGCGAAGCGCGGCGAGCGGTGGACGGCGAAGCCCAGCCAGAGGACGAGCATCAGGACGACGAGCCCGCTCATGACGATGCGCTCACGCTCTTGCATATTTCACCGGCGTCGCCCCGGCGGGGCCGGGGGCGACAGCATGCCTCGCGACACTTTCGGCCCCGAGCCCGCGGCGCGGGATCTGCACGGGGGGCGTTACATGTGGCCGCCCATCGGCTTGTCTTTCTTCATCTTGTCCTGCTTCATCTTGTCTTTGGCCTTGTTCGTCATCCCCATGCCGTCGTCCATCATGTCCATCCCCTGGTCCATCATCCCCATGTTCATCGTGTCGGCGGCCTTGTCGACCGCGTCGACGCCCTTGCCCATCGTGTCCACGCCAGAGCCCATCATGTCCATGTCCTTGTGCATGTCCGCGCTCATGGAGCCCTTGTCGCTCTCCATCATCTCCCTGCCGGACTTCACCATCTCCATCCCGCGGTGGACCATCTCCATCCCGCGGTCGATCATGGCCTTGTCCTTCGCGTCCTTCCCCTTGTCCATCATGTCCCTGCCGGACTTCACCATCTCCATGCCCTGGTCCATCATCGCCATGCCGCGGCCTGCGTGATCCATGCCCGCGTTGGCGTTCGCCCCTTCGGCGTGGGCCGGGCTCGGGCCGGCGTTCGCGTCGGCGGCCGTCGTGTTGGCGTTGGCGTTGGCGTTCGCCCCGGCGTTCGCGCTGTTCGCGCCGCCGGAGGTGTTCGTGTTGGACGTGGCGCAGCCGGCCAGGAGGGCCGCGGCGGCGATCACGGTTATAAGGGCTGTAGTTCTGAGCATCGTTCTTCTCCTTGACGCCTTGCGGCGAAATGTATGAATCAGGCGAGGTTTTATTCGGTCCCCGCCTGGACCCGCGTGTGCCGGACGCGCCCCGCGGGGCCGGCGCACCCCTGTCGAACTTGTTCGGGCCGCGGCTCACGCTTCGACCGTCACGTCCGCGGTGGACTTCGCCTGGCAGGCCAGGATGACGCCCCCCGCCCTGTCGCCCTCGTCGAGCGCGTCTTCGACGGCCATCGTCACCTGCCCGGCGAGCAGCCTCACCTTACAGACCCCGCAGTAGCCCTGCCGGCAGGAGTTGTCTATGTCCACACCGACCCCCTCCGCCGCCTCCAGCACCGTCCTGTCCGGCGGCAGCGGCGCCGACTTACCCGAGCGGGAGAAGGTGCAGACGGGCGCGTCCCGAGCGGCCTCGGCCGCCGCGGGCGCGTGCGCCGGGGTGCGGCGCGGCTGCGGGCTGAGGAAGGCTTCCGTCTTGACCTGCTCCGCGGGGACGCCGATCTCCGCCAGGGCCTTTTGTACGGCCTCCATCATCGGGGGCGGGCCGCACAGGTGTACGCGTCGTGCGGCGATGTCCGGCACGAAGTCTAGGAGCAGCTCCTTCGTGACGTACCCCCGCCGCCCCTCCCAGCCGGGCGACTCCTCCTTGCTGAGCGTGACGGTCACGCGCAGGTTCGGGTGGCGCCGCGACAGGCGCTCCAGCTCTTCGCGAAAGATGATGTCCTCGCGGGTGGCGCAGGCGTAGACGAAGAAGATCTCGCCCCCCCAGCTCTGGTCGGCGAGGTAGCGGACCGAACTCATCAGCGGCGTGACGCCGACGCCGCCCGCGATGAAGACCACGCTCGGGGCCTCGTGGCCCCGGAACGTGAAGCGGCCGGCCGGGCCGATGACGTTCAGCAGGTCGCCTTCGCGCACGCGCCCGTGCAGGTGGCCGGAGACGCGCCCGCCGCGCGCGTGCTTGACGGTGATGTCGCACCACCCCCGGCAGCAGGGCGAGGACGAGATCGAGTAGGAGCGTTTGAGCTCCTGCCCGCCCGCCTCCACGCCGACCGTGAGGAACTGGCCGGGCTCGAACGTGAAGGGCAACTCGTCGCCCCCCTCGGGGAGCGCCAGCCGGAAAGTCTTGACGTCCGGGGTTTCCTGGAAGATGCGCGCGACGCGCAGCCGCCCGCTCCACATCTTGTTCGCCGGGGCCGCGGCCGGCGCGGGGAGCGAAGAGGGGCGCCGCGTGGACTCCCGAGCCGCCGCCGGCGCCGCCGCGGCCGCGCCCGTCGCACCGGAGGCCAACTGCGCGAGCAGCGCCTCTGCGCGACGCATCTTACGGAAGTACATCCAGATCATGGCGGCGGCGAAGGCCGCCAGGGTGAGCATGACGACGTAGTGAAACCAGGAGAGGCCGAACAGCCCGTGGGACGGCGCGGCGCCGGCGGCCGGCGCGAGGCCCATGTCACGCCTGAACCACTCCAGGGCGACGCCGCGCGGCGACTCCCCTTCGGCGAGCGCGCGGCGGGCGGCCAGGCCGCTCTCGAACTGCGACTGCGCCTCGCGCATCCGCCGGGCGGCCTCCTGCATCGCCGGGTAATCGCCGCGCGCCCGCGCGCCCGACAACTCCTCCACCGCGGCCGCCATCGCCGCCGCGCCCTCGCGCGTCCGCTCCACGGCCGTGCGCTCGACCTCGGCCCGCCGCTCCGGCGTCAGGTCCGGCAGGTCCATCATCGAGGGGTAGAGCTCCTTCGGCGGCGGGGCGCCCATCCCCTCCATCATCGAGCCCATGCCGCCCATCCCGCCCGGCGACATCCCGGCCGCCCCGCCCGTGCCGCTCGGCGCCGGCGAGGGTGAAGGCGACGGCCCGGCGGCCGCGTTCGAGTTCTGGCCGGGGTGGTGTGAGGTGTGGCCCTGCGGCGTCGCCTGCGCGCGGACGTCCACGGCCCACGCGAACGCGGCCGCGAAAACGAGCGGGGGCAGCCGCCTCGACATGGCCCGAACCGTCTTACGCATTTTACTCCCCGGGGGTATCTCCCCGACTTTAACAAACAGCGGCCGGAATGTCAGTACGACTCCGACGGCCGGAAACACCGCGGTCGGATCAACCGCGCGCCCGGCGCCCGCGACGCGGGCGCTCACGGGCCGGCGTAGTAACCCTCACGGCTCCTGACGCGGACGCGCCCCTTCCCCGGCGGGGGCGTCACCTTCACCTTCAGGCGTCGCCACCTGCCGTCTGCCGCGAAGTCCGACGGCCTGAAGCCGAGCGAATACTGGCCGCGCAACTCCAGCGCTATCTGCTCGAACGCCCCGACCACTTCGCGCCCGGTGTGCGGGGCGAAGGAGCGCCCCCCCCGTGGCCTCCGCCAGGCCCTCCAGGGTCATGCGGTAGTACCGGTGCGAAGGACTCTCTTCGGGAGTGAACTCTGCGAGGGAAGGGCGCCCGTAGGAGGGCCCGCGCGGGCGGTCGGACGCGCCGGGCGGCGGCGTGAGAATCCCGACCGTGTAGACGGGCGCGCCCGCCTCCTTCAGGAAGCGCAGCAGCTCCTTGTAGCCGCGGCGGGAGCTGTTGTCCTCGCCGTCGGAGACGACGACGAGCGCGCGCCTCCGGTGCGACCCGCGCCCGAGCGCCTCCGCCCCGAGGTAGACCGCGTCGTAGAGCGCCGTCCCCCCGCCGGGCGCCGCGTGGGCGATGCGGCGGGTGAGGGCCGAGATGTCGCGCGTCCGGTCGAGCAGGAGGCTGGCCCGCGCGTCGAAGCCGACGAGGAAGTACTCGTCCGCCTCGTGGCCCGTCTCGGCGAGGCGCTCGAGAGCCTGGCGCGCCAGCCCGATCTTGTCGCCCGCCATCGAGCCCGACAGGTCGAAGACGACGCCGACGCTCGCGGGCGAGTCATCGCCGGAGAAGAAGATGATCTCCTGCGGCCGCTTGTCGTCGAGGACCTCGAAGGCGCTCTTGTCCAGGCCGGTGACGCTGCGCCCCCCGCCGTCCGTCACGGTGACGGTCAGCGTCACGAGGCGCGAGTTGACGACGAGCGGACCGTCGTCCGCCTCCTGGGCCGCAGCCGCGCCGGCGAGCGCCAGGACGAGCAGCAGCAGCGAGCGGCACAGCAGTCTTTTGGTAACTCGCATCGCATTCCCAACCATCTCGCATCGCCTCTCTTCTCTACTCCGACAGTCGCCTTCGGGACGCGCACCGGGCGCGGCGGCGAAGAGCTAGCCTCTCTTCATCGCGCCGCGGGCGCCGCGCCCTCCCCCTCCGGCCCATTCATCCATTCGGGCGCGGGCGAGACGGTCGTAGAGCCAGCCCGAGGCGGCGCAGACGAGCGCCACGAAGGCGGTGAAGAACAGGCCGCCCCTGAGCGCCCCGCCCCACGTCACAGCGCGGCCTGCGCCGGACAGGTCGACGTGGACGATGTCCGAACCGAGCCCCGCCGCCAGGCCGGGCGCGAGCGCGACGAAGGCCGCGCAGAGGGCGTAAGCGATGGCGGCCACGACGGCCCCCGTGATCGTCAGAGCGCGAATGTTTGTCATGACGGACTCCTTTCTGCCCGATACCCAATGCGTTTGCGCGTGTCACTCACTCATGCCGCGTCCCGGGCGGCCTCGGGACGGCGTAGTACCCCTCCTTCGCGCGGACGCGGAGGCGTTTCACGCCGGGGGGCGGGGTGACCTTCACCCTGACGCGGCGCCACCTGCCGTCGGCCGCGAAGTTCGACGGGCGGTAGCCGATCGAGTACTGGTGACGCAGCTCCAATGCGATGCGCTCGAACGCCTCGCTCACCCCGGCCGCGCCGTCGGGGAAGAACGCCCTGCCGCCCGTCGTCTCGGCCAACCTCCTGAGCGTCGCTTCGCCCGCGCCGTGTCTCGGCAGCCAGTTCATGGAGACGCCGACGGCGTAGACCGCGACGCCGGACTCCTGCAACTGCCGCCTGAGTTCGCCCAGGGAGTGGCGCGAGCTGTTGTCCTCGCCGTCGCTGATGACGACGACCGCGCGCTTCCGGTGCGCGCCGCGCATCACTTTTTCGACGCCGAGGTAGACCGCGTCGTAGAGCGCCGTCTGGCCGCGCGGCCGCGCGTAGGTGAATTTTGCCAAAACGGCTTCGGCGTCGCGGGTCCTGTCGAGGAGGAGCTGGGCGTCCGCGGCGAAGCCGATGAGGAAGAACTCGTCCATGGGGTGGCTCGTCCGTATCAGGCCGGCGAGGGCCTCCCTGGCGCGCTCGATCTTGTCGTCGCTCATCGAGCCCGACACGTCGAACAGCACCGCGACGCTCGCGGGCGCGTCATCTTCGGCGAAGAAGCTGACCTCCTGCGTGACCTTGTCGTCCGTCACGGCGAAGGCGCCCTTGCCCAACCCCGCGACGTGGCGGCCGTCGCCGTCCGTCACCGTGACCGTGACCGTCACGAGGTCGGAGTTGACGACGAGCGGCCGCTCGTCCGCCTCCTGCGTGTGCGCAGTGCCGGCGGCCCCCTGCCGCGCGGCCGCGGGCCCGACGGCCGCCCCCGCGGCCAGTAGTGCGACGGTAAGAATCAGCGCCACAGTCTTCATACGTCACCTCCGTGCTCCCCAGAACGGACAGCCGCCCCGCGGCGATCACGACGCGGGTTCGATCTTCATCACGTGAATCCCCTGCCCCACCAGGTGGCCGGTGATTCTGACCTTCTTGTTGGCGAACTCTTTGGCCTTCGCCTGGCTTCCTTCGTCGAGCTCGTAGACCTTCTTGTTCTCGCGGTCGGCGAGGACGAACTTGCCGTTCTTTGCGCACGCGAGGACGCACTCGGTGTCGTCCATCCCCTCCATGTGCTTGAGGCCGCATACTGAGTCGCTGATATAGCCGACGACCGTCACCTCCCCGGCCGCCTCTTTCTTCTCCGCCGGCGCCTCCCTCTTCGGCTCGGCCGCGGCCCTCGGTAGGCCCCCGCCGGCCGGCAGGCGGTTACTCACCCTGTAGACCCTCTCCCACAGGTAGTCGTAGAGCCGGTCGTCCGCCGGCTCCTTCAAATCGAAGTCGAAGGTCTTCGAGGGGCCGCCGAACTCCGGCTCGTAGGTCGTCAGCGAGAGCTTGAACCGGCCCGACCGGCCGACCGCCTGGATGTCCGACCAGCGCCAGTAGCGCGACTTCTCCTGCCCGCCATCGGACTCGTAGACGACGCCCGTCGGGTAGACCCTGAGCGCCCCGGAGTCCCCGCCGAGGAGCCGGCGGTGGCGGACGGGGACAGAGAATGCGGGCCGCTCGTCGGCGGCGGGGACGAACGTGGTCGAGACCGGCCTCGTCACCTTCGACAGGATGAAGTCGCTGACCTCCTTCGTGATCTGCCCTTCGGTCAGCTCGAAGCTGAAGTCGCGGTCGGCGACCTTGAGCCTGCCGGCCTCGTAGGAGAGCACCTTCAGCTTCGTCGGCGAGACGAGCTTGAGCATCTTGACGTCCGCGAAGCCCCACCTGCGCGCGTGCCCCTCCTCGTCGGTCAGGTACTCGACGCCCGAGTCGCCTATGACCAGCTCGCCCGCGCAGTACTTCCTGACGTGGTCGTGCCTGACCTTGAAGCGGTACTCCGTTTGCGCGGACGCAGTTCCCGCGAAGAAGAGAGAGACGGCTGCCGCCGCGAACAGATTAAAAATTAGCTTCCTCATGATTGCCTCCAAACTTATGACCCTGCCCCGCCCCGCGTGGCTGTTACGACCCCGGCCCGTTCCCCGCGGTACGCCCCTTCGGCGACCCCTATTTCCGCGAGCCTCGTGCGCATCGCCGCCAGGCACGCCAGCTCGCACTCGTCCGCGGGCTCGTTGACTCCGCGGCGGTGGAGGACCTTGACGGCGAGGACGATCTCGTTCCTCGAACGCCGCTGCTTCGGGGCGACGTGCCACGCGCGGTCGAACCCTTCGACCTCGAAGCGCGATGCGCGCCCCTCCTCCCCCGGCATCACCCACTCGGCGATCCTCCGCAGGTCGTCGTAGGTGCGGCGGCAGCGGGGGCAGCCCGGCGTCGGGTGGCCTTCGGCCTCCGCGCCCCCGTGTTCGTTGACGCCGCACAGCTCCAGCCGGTAGCCGATCTGCGTCTTCGCGCCCCACAGGCTCGCCCACTCGGGCCACACCTCGTAGCAGACCTCGTGTCTGCTCACGATCACGCGCAGGCGTTCGGGGGTCACCGGCCCCTCGTCCGCCGGCCCGGCCGCGCGCGGCGCCGGGCGCGTCCCGCCCGAACCGCCCCCCCTCGCGAGGCGCAGCGGCAGCCACTTCGCCGTCGTGCTGGCGGGGTCGGATAGCGCGTCGCCCAGTTCGCGCAGCCGGAGGTCGAGGGCCTCGCCCCGACGCCTGAGCCTGCCGAGAGCCTCGGCCGCGCAGGTCTCCTCGTACTCGTCTAGGTCCCGCCCGATCTCTACGGCGAGGCGGCCGACGCCGCCCACCGTCGCCTCGGCTCGCAGTAGGTCCCAGCCCAGCTCGCCCGAGAGTGCCCCGCGACCTTCCCGCCTCATGTCCGTCTCGAAGGCCCGCACGCCTGCGCGCACCCTTTCGAGGCTCGGTCGGTAGTCGGCGCATCGCGGGGCCGTCTCCCCTAGAAGTCGGCCCTGTGGGCGGCCGCACGAGCACTCGCCGCCGCACCCGCACCCTGCCGGGAGTCCTTCGAGGTCCTCGCGCAGGCGCGCCACGTCGAAGTAGATGTCACTCAACTTGTCGAACGGCTTCGTCATTTCCCGCCTCACTTCCGGGCCGCCGTCAGTAGACCTTCTCCGACTCGAGCCGCTTCTCGGGGGCGAGCGTGCGCGAGAGCGCCACGACCTTCAGGTGCTGCTCGTGCGTCAGCACGCCGATGGCCTTGATTACCGACTCGTACTTCCTGATGTTGAGGTCGGCGTTCAGGGACTCGATCTCCCTCACCTTCGCGCGCACTTCGCCCATGTCCACGGTGTCGCGCGTCAGGAGCCTCGACAGCTCGGCGTCGGCCACGTCGTAGTCGGCCTGCTTCTGCGCGGCGAAGCGCTGGAAGTCGAACATGAGCTCTTCGAGCTTAGACTTCTGCACCCCCGTCATCTGCACGCGGTCGGCCAGCAGGAGGAAGAGGTTCGTCCTGACGGCCACCTCAATCAGGTTGGGCGCGACCATGCTCATCCCGCGCCCCAGCTCGATCTGCTCGCGCC
>DAIRFV010000473.1:0-2891 GCA_036794905.1 Pyrinomonadaceae bacterium
GGCGTCTCGGCCTCGACGCTCTCGCGCATCGAGAACGGCACGGGCAAGCCCGACGCCGACAACATCGCGCGCCTGACGGGCTGGCTCGACATGCCGATGGAGCGCGTCATGGGCGCGCGCAAGACGGAAGAGGGCACGGACACCTCGGCGGTCGTCTACTTCCCGCACGAGGCCACGCCCGACATCGTCGAGGCGCACCTGCGCGCCGACCGCAACCTCACGCCCGAGACGGCCAAGGCGCTCTCCGAACTCTTCCGGGTCGCCTACCAGCAGTTCTCCGCGCCCGGCACCGACGCCCGCGCCCGCAAAGGCCGGAAGTAGGCGGAGCAGGTTGAAGGACGAACACCCTGCTAAGAGGCGCTCGACCCAGACCGGGTCGAGCGCCTCTTAATCGATTCGGCAGTCATTCACAGACAGTTTTAACCGCAAGGGCCCCTCGCCTTCGGCCGGAATGGTCGTCGAAACATCAGGCACAATCTGAATCTCCCGATCAGATTCTTAACTGCAAAGGAGAGAATCATGGCAGACAAGGCAGTGAAACCCATCCCCGAAGGGTTCCGGAGCGTGAACCCCTACCTGTGCGTGGACGACGCGGCGCGGGCCATCGAGTTTTACAAGGAGGCGTTCGGCGCGACCGAGATCATGCGCATGGAGATGCCGGGCGGGAAGATCGGGCACGCCGAGGTTCAGATCGGCGACACCATCGTCATGCTCGCCGACGAGATGCCCGAGATGAACTTCCGCAGCCCGCGGACGCTCGGCGGCCCTTCGTCCCATTTCATGGTGTACGTCGAGGACGTTGACGCGCGCGTCGAGCAGGCGGTCAAGGCGGGCGCGACGCTCAAGAAGCCCGTCAAGGATGAGTTCTACGGCGACCGTTCGGGCAGCGTCGAAGACCCGTTCGGCCACCTCTGGTACATCTCCACGCACATCGAAGACCCGACGCCGGAGGAGATCAAACGGCGCCTCGAAGCCGAGATGGCGCAACAGGCCGGGGCCTGAAGTTTCATCCGGGGCGCGGGGAGGGGCGGCTCGACGGGTGACCGAGGCCGCCCCTCTTCGCGTCCGTTGAAAGAACGAGCACGGGGGAATTGGATGTGAAGTTCAGGGCGATTTACGGCGTCGATTTCAGCGGGGCGCGTCTGGCGGGGCGGAATACGTGGGTGGCGCGGATCGAGCGGAGGCGGCGGGACGAGGGGTGTCAGAGCCCCTGGCGGCTGGCGGAGTTGATGCGGCTCGAAGACCTGTGTGGGACGGCGGAGCGCGCCGAGGCTTTGGGGCATCTGGTCGATTTGATAGGGGAGTCGGAGGGGGCTCTGTGGTCTCTGGACTTCCCGTTCGGGTTGCCGGTGGAGGTCTTGGGCGAGCGTTGGTCGAGGCAGTTTGAGTTCATCGGCGAGTGGGGCGAGGACGGGTACGGGGCGGGGCTCGAATGCGTGCGGCGTTCGAAGGAGTTGTGCGGGGCGAAGCACATCCGGCGCCTGACCGACATCGAGGAGCGCGCGCCGTTCGACCCGTACCACTACCGCATCATCTACCAGACCTTTCACGGCATGCGCGACGTGCTCGCGCCGCTGCGCAGGCGAAGTCACACGGCCATTCTTCCTTTCCAGTACAAACGTCTGCCGAACGCGCGCCGCGTCCTCGTCGAAGCCTGCCCGGCCTCGACGCTGAAGCGCATGAGCCTCCCGCACCAGAACTACAAGCAGCCCGAGGGCGGCGCGCTCACGCCTAAGCGCCGGCGCACGCGCCGTGTGATCCTCGACGGCCTCGCGCAACACGTCTGCATCCGGCCGACAGACCGCCTCCGCATCATGCGCAACGGCGGCGGCGACGCCCTCGACGCGGTGCTGGCCGCGCTCGGCGCCGCGCGCTCCTGGCGCGAGACAGACCACTCCGCGGTCGCACGCCACCGACGCTACCCGCGCGAAGGCCGCCTCTACGTCTGAAGGCGCGCGTCGAATTCGATGGCGGAAAAGAGCCGCGGGGCGGGTATAATTCTAAGCCGTGGACACCGAGAACCTGCCGCCGACTTTTAAGGGGAGACAGTACGAGGTGCGCGCACTCGGCCTGCGCGACTTCGCGGGGCTGCGCCGGGATGACGAGTCCTTAGACCCGTTCGAGCTGGCGTACTTCGCGAGGCTGATGGTGATTAACTTCGACGAGATCGCGGGACTCTCGGAGGAGACGCGCGAACACCTGCTGGGCGTGGGCGTGAACGACTGGTCGGGGGGGACTTCTTCGAAAGCGCTGCCGAACGGCTGGCGGCTGATTATCCTCAACCCGAAGCACGGGAAGGCGCGCAACAACGCGACGCTGATGGAGGAGGTCTGCCACGTCTTCCTCGGGCACAAGGCGAACCGCCTGTCGATTGTGGCGCAGAACAAGCAGGGGAAGACGGTGGCGCGCGACTACAACGAGGCGGACGAGGAGGCGGCCTACGCCGTCGGCGCCGCGGCGCTCGTGCCCTTCGCGGGGCTGCGTCGGCTGCTCAAGCAGAACCGGACTTCCATCGAGATGGCGCGACACTTCAACGTGAGCCGGGAACTGATCGAGTACCGCCTGAAGGTCTGCCGCCTGTGGGCCGAGTACCGGCAGCGACACCCCGAGGAGGACGCCGCGCGCGAACTGCGCCGCCGCACCTTCGCCGCCGCCAACGCCGGGCGCAACGCCGGGGCCGACTAAAATTTTCCAGTTCGGGAAGACGAAAGGCACGCCGACTCACTCAAGTGGGCGTGCCTTTCGCTGCGTCCGTTCGAACTTAAATGGTCTTGCTTAGTGCGACTGCTGCCCGCGGCCGGACTGGATGAGGCGCTGGCGCGCGGTGTTGCCGGGGACGGCGATGTGCGCCGCCGGGTCGTACTCCTTGCCGACGGCCGGGCTGCCCTGCG
>DAIRFV010000203.1:0-7089 GCA_036794905.1 Pyrinomonadaceae bacterium
CACTTCAACCCGACCAACGTCTGCTACGCCGACTGTAAGTTCTGCGGCTTCTTCCGCACGCCGCGCCAGCCCGACGCCTACACGCACAACATCGAGGACTCCCTGCGCATCGCGGGCGAGGCGGTCAAAGAGGGCGCGACCGAGCTGCACATCGTCGGCGGGCTGAACACCAAGCTGCCCTTCAGCTACTTCACCGACCTGCTCTCGTCGCTCAAGTCGAAGTACCCGCGGCTTCACCTGAAGGCCTGGACGATGGTCGAGCTCGACCACTTCGCGCGCTTCTACAAGATGTCGGACGAGGAGGTCATCGCTCGTCTGAGGGAGGCCGGGATGGACTCGTGCCCCGGCGGCGGCGCCGAGATTTTCCGCGAGCCGACGCGCTCGATGATCTGCGCGCACAAGACCGACGCGCAGCGCTGGCTCGACCTCTCGGGCAAGGTACACGCCGCGGGCCTGAAGACGAACGCGACGATGCTCTACGGCCACATCGAATCGTTGGAAGACCGCGTAGACCACCTCGTCCGCCTGCGCGAGCAGCAGGACAGGTCGGGCGGCTTCCAGTGCTTCATCCCCCTGGCCTTCTACCCGCCGGGGTCGCAGCTCGCGCACCTGCCCGGCCCGACGGGCGTCGATTCGTTGAAGACGATGGCCGTCTCGCGCCTCATGCTCGACAACTTCCCGCACATCAAGTCCTACTGGGTGATGCTGGGCAAGCGGCTCGGGCAGGTCGCGCTCCACTACGGCGCGAACGACCTCGACGGCACCATCACCGAGGGCGGCGAACTCTCCGAGAGCTACTCGGTCGAGACCAACGGCGAGGTCAGGATGTCGAAGCAGGAGATCGTCGCCCTCATCGAGGACGCCGGCCTCGAAGCCGTCGAGCGCGACACGCTCTACAACCGCGTCGAGCGCGAGCCCGCGCACGCCTGACGAATTCGCCTCCGCCCGCGCGGACTTCGGCCCGCGTGACAACCATCGCGCGACGGCTCTTGAGACGAGGAGTTACGCATGACGAATGAAGAGATTCAGAGGGTCATGGAGTTCATCATCAAGCAGCAGGAGAGCTTCGCGGAAGGCATGGAGCGGATGCGCAGGTCGCAAGAGATGGCCGAAGAGCGCATCGGCCAGCTTGAGACGGCCGCAATCCACCTTTACAACGCCGTCACCGACCTCAACAAGTCTCAAAAGGATTTGACTGTAAAGATGACCGAGTTGGCGGAGGCGCAGGCGCACACAGACCAGCGGCTCAACGTCCTGATAGACATCATCGAGCAGGGGCGCGGCGGGCCGTCCGCGGGCTGAGATTTTAGAGCGGGCGGCGGGCGTTCGATTCAAGGTTCGCCGCCCCGATTAATTAAATTCAGGGAACTCATGACGACAGCAACAGAGACACGCACCATCACCGTGGCGCACTCGCCCGACTCGGACGACGCGTTCATGTTCTACGGGCTGGCGACGAACAAGATCGACACGGGCGACATCCGGTTCGAGCACACGCTCGAAGACATCCAGACCTTGAACGAGAAGGCGACGCGGGGCGTCTACGACGTGACGGCCGTGAGCTTCCACGCCTACGCCTACGTCTCGGACAAGTACGTGCTGCTCCCGCACGGGGCCAGCATCGGCGAGGGGTACGGCCCCATCGTCGTCGCGCGCGAGCCGTACAAGGTCGAAGACATCCGCCGCTTGAAAGTCGCCGTGCCCGGCACGATGACGAGCGCCTTCCTCGCGCTGCGCATCCTCGAGCCGGAGTTCGAGTACGTGGTCGTCCCCTTCGACCAGATCATCGACGCCGTGCAGCAGGGCGAGGCCGACGCCGGCCTGCTCATCCACGAGGGGCAGCTCTTCTACCAGCGGCTCGGGCTCCAGAAGGTCGTTGACCTCGGCGAGTGGTGGAAGGAGCGAGAGGGGCTGCCGCTCCCGATGGGCGGCAACGTCATCCGCCGCGACCTGGGCGCGGAGACGGTCGGCCGCGTCTCGGAGTACCTGCGCCAGTCCATCCAGTTCTCGCTCGACAACCGCCGCGACGCGCTCTCGTACGCCATGCAGTTCGCGCGCGACATGGACACCGAGCTGGCCGACCGCTTCGTCGGGATGTGGGTCAACCAGCTCACGCTCGACTACACCGAGCGCGGGCGCCGCGCCGTCCAGCTCCTGCTCGACCAGGGCTTCGAGCGCGGCGTCATCCCGCGCCGGGTCGAGGCCGAGTTCGTCGGGTAGCCCCGGGTCGCGGGTTCAAAGTTCATTCTTCAACCCCGAACCTGGAACCTGCAACTTTGGACTTCGGCCCCGCATCGAAAGGGTTGCTCGGCGGGCGTTTTATCCCTGACCTGAATGCCTCGCGCGCCTAAACCCCGAAGCCCAGTCCGGAAGTGAAACTTATGAGAAGAGTTCTTTTCCTTGCCCTCGCCGCCCTCCTGTGCCCGGCCCCGGCCGCGGCGCAGACGCAGACCAACACGCCCGCCTCCGCCTCGTCCGCCCCGGCCGTCGTCAACCGCTCGGGCGCGCCCGAGGACGTGGAGCGCATCATCCGCGCCTTCACGCAGAAGGAGGCGGAGTTCCGCAAGGCGCTCAACGAGTACGGCTTCCGCCGCGACGCGGTCATCCAGACCATCGCCTTCGGCGGGCAGATTTCGGGCGAGTACCACCGCGTCTCGCGCTTCGTCTTCGACGACAGCGGCACCCGCTACGAGAAGATTCTGAAGTTCCCCGTCCCGACCATGTCGGAGATTCAGATCACGGCCGAAGACCTGGAAGACCTCGGCGGCGTCCAGTCCTTCGCGCTGGAGTCGGCGAAGATGCACGAGTACAACTTCTCCTACGTCGGCAAGGAGAAGATCGACGAGCTGGACACGTACGTCTTCGACGTGACGCCGAAAATCCTGTCCGACCAGCGCCGCCTCGCCGCGCTCAAGAAGTCGAAGAAGCCGGAGCGCTTCTTCCAGGGCCGCGTCTGGGTGGACGACCACGACTTACAGATCGTCAAGTCGCGCGGCAAGGGCGTGCCCGAGTTCGAGCAGCGCTTCCCCGTCTTCGAGAGCTACCGCGAGAACATCGACGGCAAGTACTGGTTCCCGACCTACACCTACGCCGACGACACGCTGACCTTCAAGACGGGGCAGATCGTCCACCTCCGCATGCGCATCAAGTTCACGGACTTCCAACTCCTGCGCGGCCGCGCCACGGTCATCGAGCAGGGCGACGAGAGCAAGGACAAGGAGCCGAAGGAAGACCCCGACAAGCCCGCGCCCGCCACGCCGCCCGCCCCGAAGCCGAAGCCCTAAGGCATTTCGAACGGAACGAGTGGACGGCGGCGCGAGTAACTTAAACTCGCGCCGCCGTCTTCGTCAGGCCGAATTAACCACGGAGACACGGAGACACGGCTTGTTGCGAACTAAAGGCAACAAGCCGTGTCTCCGTGTCTCCGTGGTTAATCCCTTAGTCTCTCCGACCGCCCGCGCCCGAGTTCCTCGGCTATCGCCGCGTGCGTCAGCTCGGTCAGGCGCTTCACGTCTTCGCCGGCGGGGCCGGCGGTCTCGATGGGCGGGAGGATGACCATCTCGGCCGTGCCCGGTCGCGCGACGCCGGTGCCCTTCCCCATCAGCCCGTCGGTGTACTTGATGGCGACGGGCACGACGGGGACGCCCGCCTCGACCGCCATGTAGAAGCCGCCCTTCTTGAACGGCAGCAGCTCGCCCGGCCGCGCCCGCGTCCCCTCGGCGAAGACGCCGAACGAAATCCCCGAGCGCAGGCGGTCGGTCGCGGCCTTCGTCGTGCGCAACGCGCTCTCGCGGTTCGTGCGGTCGATGGACATGATATTCACGAAGCCCATCCCGTAGCCCATAATCGGCACCTTCAACAGCTCCTTCTTGGCGAGGATGCCGATGCGCCGCCGCAGGTGGTAGAAGAGCATCGCCGTGTCGAGGAACGAGCGGTGGTTGGCGATGAAGACGTAGGACTGCCGCGAATCTAAATTCTCCAGCCCCCGCACGCGCACCCGCACGCCGCTGAGGCGCAGCCAGTTGCGCGCGCCGAAGAGCGCGTAGGGGTAGAGCCAGTGCGGCCGCCCCGCCACCCGCGCCGCCGTAATCGTCGGCGGGCCGATGACGAGCAGCAGCATCGCGGCCACGAAGAGCGACCACCAGTACCAGAGCCTTCCGGCGAGCGTACGCCGCACGCCTGTGCTAGACTCGGCGTCCGTCACCCCCACGCTACGCTCTTGGCCTTCAATCTCTGTCGGAAGACTTTCAGGATGCATCCAGCGTTCCTTCGCCGCCCGTCTCTCTTCTTCGCCGCCGTCCTCGCGCTCTGCTGTCTGAGCGCGGCCGACGCCCAAGCGCAAAGACGACGCCCGGCGCGACCCGTACAACCGCCGCCGCCCGCCAGCGTCGGCACTCCGACGACGCCTGCGGCGGGGCGCGTGCCCTCGCCGCGCGACGTGCTCGGCTTCACGCCCGGCGACGACCGCAAGGTCGCCGACTGGAAGCAGATCACGGACTACTTCGGCCGTCTCAACGCACGCGGCGGGCGCGTCCGCGTCCAGACCATCGGCACGTCCACGCTCGGCCGCCCCGTCCTCGCCGCTTTCATCAGCTCGCCCGAGAATATACGCGAACTCGACAGGTATCGCGAAATCCAGCGCCGCCTCGCAGACCCGCGGCTGGTGCAAAGTGAGGCGGAACGCGACCGCTTAATCGGAGAGGGCAAAGCGGTCGTCGTCATCTCCTGCTCCATCCACTCGACCGAGATCGTCGCGTCGCAGATGTCGATGCAGCTCGCCTACCAGCTCGCCTCGGCGCAGGACGCCGAGACGCGCGAGATTCTCGACAACACCATCCTCATCCTCCTCCCCTCGCCCAACCCCGACGGCATCGACATCGTCGCCGACTGGTACCGCCGCTCCCTGGGGAAGCCCTGGGAGGGCTCGGAGCCGCCCGAGCTGTATCACCACTACGCCGGGCACGACGACAACCGCGACTGGTTCATGCTCAACCTCCGGGAGACGCGCACCGTCACGCGCCTCTTGTGGAAGGAGTGGTTCCCGCAGATCGTCTACGACGTGCACCAGCAGGGCGCGACCGGCTCGCGCTTCTTCGTCCCGCCCTTCTACGACCCGCCGAACCCGCACATCGCGCCGCTGCTTCTGCGCGAGGTCGGGCTGGTCGGCCACAAGATCGCCGCCGACCTCGAAGCCGCGGGCTACCGCGGCGTCGTCACCAACGCGATGTACGACACGTGGTGGCACGGCGGCTTCCGCACCGCGCCCTACTACCACAACTCCGTCGGCATCCTGACCGAGGCGGCGAGCGCGCGCCTGATGACGCCCGTCAAGGTCACGCCCGAACAGTTGCGCCGCGCCAACGTGCGCGGCATGCCGACGGCGCTGCCCGAGAGTCCGACGACCAACTTCCCGGCCCCCTGGCCCGGCGGCGAGTGGCGCCCGCGCGACATCATGGGGCTGGAGCTGGTGGCCTCGCGCGCGATCCTCTCGATGGCGGCGAAGTACCGCGAGCGCTACCTGCGCAACTTCTACGAGCTGGGCCGCCGCGCGCTCGACTGGCCGCCCGAGGGCCGCGACGGCGTGCTCGCATACATCATCCCCGCCGGCCAGGGGAAGGACGAGAACGTCTCCAAACTCGTCACGCTCCTCGTCGAGCAGGGCGTCGAAGTCCACCGGATGGACGCCGAACTGCACCTGATGCTCTCGGCCCAGCGCGGCACGGTCTACAACGACCTGAAGAACGCGCCGCCCGAGTGGCCCCTGGGCAGCTACCTCGTCTTCCTGCGCCAGCCCTACCGCGCCAACGTGCAGGCGCTCTTCGAGCGGCAGCTCTACCCCGACCGTCTGTCGGGCGGCGCGCCCGAGCGCCCCTACGACGTGGCCGGCTGGACGCTGCCGATGCAGATGGGCGTCGAAGCCTACCCCGTCGCCCATATCCGCGAACGCGAGTCCGAGCGACGGCTCACGCTCGTCCGCGACGAGCTTGAAGTCCGCCGCGACCTCGGCCTCCAGACGGGACTGCCGGCCCCCCTCAACGGCCGGGGGACGGCCGCAGACCAGTACGACGTGAGGGTGAGGGTACGCGACTCGCAGATTCAGAACCCCGTCCGCCGCAACGCCCGCCTCGCGCTCTACAAGGGCTGGACGGGCTCGATGGACGAGGGCTGGACGCGCTGGCTCTTCGACACCTTCAACGTGCCCTACACCTCCCTGCGCGACGCGGACGTGCGGGCCGGCTCCCTGCGCGCGAAGTACGACGTGATCGTGCTCCCCTCGATGCGGCTGCGCGAGATAGTCGAAGGCCGTTCGAGGGAGACGGCGCCCGCGGAGTTCACGGGCGGCATCACCGAGGCCGGCGTCTCGAACCTCCGCCGCTTCGTCGAGGAGGGCGGCACGCTCGTCTGCTGGGACGACTCGACGGAGCTGCCCCTTAAGCACTTCAACCTCCCCGTCCGCAACGTGCTCGACGGCCTGCGCCCCGCGGACTTCTACTGCCCCGGCTCCGTCCTGCGCGTCGAGGTCGAGACCGCGCACCCGCTCGCGCGCGGCTACGGGGCGCAGACGGACGCCTACTTCGTCAACAGCGCCGCCTTCGAGGTGACCGACCCCGCCCGCGCGCGCGTCGTGGCGCGCTACGCCGGCAGGGAGAACGTCCTGCGCTCCGGCTGGCTGCTCGGCGCCGACAAGCTCGCCGGCCGCGCCGCGCTCGTCGAGGCCACACACGGCCGCGGCCGCGTCGTCCTCTTCGGCTTCCGCCCCCAGCACCGCGGCCAGACCTGGGGCACTTTCCCCTTCATCTTCAACGCCATCGAGGGCGCTGCGCGCTGAAGGGGTGCTGGGTGCTGGGTGTTGGGTGCTGGGTTTTAGTTTAACCAACACCCAACACACCCAACACCCAAAAAAAACTGGCATCCGTGCGAGCCTCGTGCACGTCAAAAGGTGTCCTAGTCCGGCTCCCCGGAGGATTCAGTCATGAGAAAGTTCACACGCCCGTTCCTGACCCTCGTTCTGCTCGCGTCGTTCGCCGCGCCCGCGACGTTCGCGCAGACGCGACCGCGCCGCGTCGGTCAGACACCGGCCGCACCGCC
>DAIRFV010000203.1:7189-10873 GCA_036794905.1 Pyrinomonadaceae bacterium
TGGAGCGCCCCGCGCCCACGACCGCGCGGACTCCCGCGCCGCAGTCGTCCGCAGAGGTCGCCGAGGAGGTGGGCGAGGACGAGGTCGTGCGCGTCAACGCCTCCCTCGTGACCGTGCCCGTCTCCGTGCTCGACCGCGACGGCCGCTTCATCTCGGGTCTGCGCCAGGAGGACTTCCGCGTCCTCGAAGACGGGGTCGAGCAGCGCATCGCCTACTTCGCGCCCGTCGAGCAGCCCTTCACCGTCGCGCTCGTCATCGACACCTCGGGCTCGACGCGCTTCCGCCTCGAAGACATACAGGACGCGGCCATCGCCTTCCTCGACCAACTGCGCCCGGCCGACCGCGTCATCGTCGTCGCCTTCGACGACCAGGTGCGCGTCCTCTCCGAGGCCACCAGCGACCGCGGCCGTCTGCGCGGGGCCATCCGGCAGACGCGCACGGGCAACGGCACGCGCCTCTACGACGCCGTCGAGCTCGTCATCCACGACCAGCTCAGCCGCGTCCAGGGGCGCAAGGCGCTCGTCCTCTTCACCGACGGCGTGGACACGACGAGCAAGCGCGCCAGCTTCGAGAGCACGCTCGAAGAGGCCGTCGAGCTGGACGCGATGATCTACCCCATCCAGTACGACACGCTTGACGCCAACGTCGGCGGCGGCGGTGGCGGCGGCGGCGGCAACTGGCCCGGCCCCAACCGCTACCCGCGCAGGCGCAGGAACCCCGGCTGGGGCGACATCCTCGGCGGCATCATCCTCGGCGGCGGCAACGTGAGAATCGGCGGCGGCGGCGGTAATGGCGGCGGCGGCGGCGCGGGGACTTCGCGCGGCGAATACGAGCGCGGGACCGACTACCTGCGGCGGCTCGCGGAGGCGACCGGCGGGCGCCACCACGAGGCGCGCGACCTGCGCTACATCGACCAGGCGTTCACGAACATCGCCGAAGAGCTGCGGCGCCAGTACAGCCTCGGCTACTACCCCTCGCGCCAGTCGCAGGCCGAGGAGCGGCGCCAGATACGCGTCCGCATCCGGCGCCCCAACCTCGTCGTCCGCGCGCGCGACAGCTACGTCTACCGCCCCGACGGCGGCGCGAGCCCTTCGGCCACCACCGCGCAGGACGCCACGCGCCCCGCGGCGCCCGTCCTCCGCCGCAATCTTGGCTCGTACGGCGGCGGTCTTAATGAGTGAGGAGTGACGAGGACTGAGTTGAAGAGATAGCACCGCCGCGGGTATTTAACGAGGAGGCCGGGGAGTCGAACCTGACGACTCCCCGGCCTCTGTTTTTGGCGTGCGGGCGGGGGAGAATTTCCTTGACCCCGCCACCAAATAACGGTACAAGGTTCGTGCGCCGCCGAGAAGAATCCTAACGCCCCCGGCGCAGTTCTTAACCTCTCACGCCGTAGTTCCGAACGCACTTCCCCCAGCGCACACTCTCACCATCGGCATCGCCTTCCCCCACGTGCCGAACTCACGCCCGCCCTTGAAAGGAGAGACACCGTGACTACTCGAACACTCCGCTCGCTGTTAAGCCGTCAAAATTCTGTCCCCTTCACGATCTTCTTCTTACTCGCGGCTATCGTGGTCTGCGGGTTCGCAGTCAGCATGAACCAGTCGTCCGCGGAAGCGAGCGTTGGCAACCTACGCGGCAACCAAAAACCTCAGGTCCCGTCCGACGAAGAGCTGGCGAAAGAGTTCAACGACGACGACCTGAAGGGGAAGGACGACAAGCCCGCCGGTAAATGGGGGTACGCGACGATGCTCGACGGTCGGAAGGATGACCTCACGACGCCGGCTTACGTGAGCGGCATCCAACTGCTATCCGGGGGCGGGAAGTATCAGTTCCTACATAAGATCAAGAGGGTGGAGGTCACAAATAGAACTTCCCAACTCATCGTCTCGGTGCGGGTGATGGTTGAGGTGATCCCTTTCGAAGAGCCCGAGAAGACTGTACTGGAGGACACATTCCCGTTGGTCAACGTCTCCATCGCCCCGAACGCCTCCCAGGTCGTCGAGATCAGAACTCTAAACCCGCCCAGGTTGCTGAAGGCTTTGGCCAAGGACGGCGAGTTAAACGGGAACTTCTGGCTCAGGCTCAGTGTGCAGGAAGTCCTGTTTGCTAACGGCGCGTCCTGGAGACGGCCGGCGTCGTCAGCCCTGTTAAAATCTCCTTACCTCGATCAGACTCTGGATTTCGGGTTCCCGACTCTCGCCTCTTCGGCCGCTAAGATTCCCCCGCCCTTCCGAAGTTCAGACAACAAACGGGCCGACGCGGCGCGGTGCACGGGCGAGCCGGGGTTAGCCGCCTCGGCTTTCTCGCTTGTTCCGTTCGAGCCCGCCCCGTTCGAGTCTGACACTTGTACCGATAACAGCGGCCCCTTCGTGGACGGGACGGGGAGAAAGAATTGCGGGGCTCCGGCCAACTCAACCTGTTACGCGCATTGTAGCGATGACGGCTTTTGCTCCACCTGGCAGTCGCTAACGCCGTGTAGCGGCCCCTCGGCCACGCCCCAGACCGGCGCCTGCGAGTGGCCGCCGCCCGCCCCCTGCTGCGAGCCGGAGATGGTCACCTTCTTCCCCGGCACGACGCCTTTCTGCCGTTGGAACTGTCAAGAGCCCCACTGCTCGTCGGGGACGCACTTCATCAACGGCTGCTTCAGCGTGTCGGGGCCAGTGGTCTGCCCTGACGGGTACGTCTTCACGGCCTCGGGCCCCGGCGGCGGCGCGGCCTGCTGCCCGGAACCCCCGGCCCCCTGCCAGCCCTCCGGCGACCCTCCCAACGCGAACTGTTCGTGGAACACCACCAAATGTGACTGGGATTGTGCGTTGTGCGAGGCCGGGGGCGGCTACGACATGGAGAACGGTTGTACCCCCGTGGTGATTGACGCGTCGGGAGACGGTCTCGTCCTGACGGACGCGCAAGGCGGCGTCGTCTTTGACCTGAGCGCGACGGGGCGCCCCATCAGACTGTCGTGGACAACCGCCGGCTCCGATGACGTATGGCTCGCGCTCGACCGTAATGGGAACGGGGCCGTTGACGACGGCTCGGAGCTTTTCGGCAACTTCACGCCGCAGCCCACACCACCCGCCGGCCAGTTCAGGAATGGATTTCTTGCGCTCGCCGAGTTTGATAAGCCCGGGAACGGCGGCAACGGCGACGGCGCGCTCGACGCCCGTGACGCGGTCTTCGCTTCGCTGCGGCTGTGGCGGGACGTGAACCACGACGGGGTCTCGCAGCCCGCGGAGTTGCACACGCTCCCGTCGCTGGACGTGGTGCGGCTGCATCTCGACTACAAGGAATCGAGGCGCACGGACGAGCACGGCAACCGCTTCCGCTACCGGGCGAAGCTGGACGACGCGAAGGGGGCGAAGGCGGGGCGCTGGGCGTGGGACGTGTTCCTCGTCCCGGCCCCGTAGCCGTCCGGCACGTAAAGGGGGAGGGGTCGGGGAGGACGTGACGCCCCCCCGACCCCTCCCCCTTTGCCATTTTCCTGCCGGCCTTAGACCACCGTGCCGTCGCCGACGATGCCGTTCTTGGGGATGATGATGATGCCGTCGCGGATGAACCAGCTCCCGTCGGGGGCGGCCTCGTCGGTGAGGCGGCGCTCGTTGAGGAGGCGGACGCCCGCGCCGATGCGCGCGTTCTTGTCGATGATGGCGTTGCGGATGACCGAGCCCTCGCCGATGCCGATGC
>DAIRFV010000474.1:0-2883 GCA_036794905.1 Pyrinomonadaceae bacterium
CCGCCGTGTAGAAGACGGCGATGACGACGATGGCGCCGAGGTCGTCCATCACGGCCAGCGCGGTCAGGAAGACCTTCAGCGAGGCCGGCACGCGGCTCCCCAGCAGGGCCAGCACCCCGAGGGCGAAGGCGATGTCGGTGGCCATCGGGATGCCGACGCCGGCCTGCGTCGCCGTCCCCGCGTTGAGCGAGAAGTGAATCAGCGCGGGCACGCAGATGCCGCCCAGCGCGGCGACGATGGGCAGCAGCGCGTTGCGGAAGTCCGACAGCTCGCCGACGTAGAGTTCGCGTTCGAGTTCGAGCCCGATGAAGAGGAAGAAGACGGCCATCAGCGCGTCGTTGATCCAGTGCTCGAGGCTGAGCGGGCCGACGTAGGCGTGCCACAGGCCCAGATAACCCTCGCCCGCGGCCGAGTTCGTGACGAGGAGCGAGACGGCCGTGCAGGCGATGAGCAGGATTCCGCTCGACTTCTCCGAGTCGAAGAAGTTCCTGAAGGTCTGCGACAGTCTTCTTTTTACGATGGGCATCTTCTATGTTGACCGGACGCGATGCTCCGCTGGCACACGACCCACGGGACGGACAGAACATGGCCACTATTAGGCTTGCCGGCCACGCCCGCCGCCGTCACATCCGCTTCCGAGCGCCATGGCCGTCTACGGCCATTATGACCACGGAGAGCGGCAATACAAACAGCAGGGCCAGCACGGCGTGGGTGGGATTCATGCCCCTGCCGAAGACGAGGAGAGCGAGCGGGCAGGCGACGACCGCGTGACCGGCCGCGACGAGGTCCCGCCCGGTCACGCGGTTGACCGCGTACCAGACCTTCTCGCCCGACAGTGTCTTTTCCGTCCGGCAGCCGTACCACGAGCTCAGCCGCACACGCCCGCGGAGCAGAGGGACGCCGAGGGCGATGAACAAGGCGCCGGCCGCCGTAAAGGGGAGTCCCGCAGTCACGACCTCGCTCATCGCTTCAACCCCCTTCGCGCGGCGGCCTCGGAACCGCTGTCCGCCGCCTCAACCGACCCGACGGCGACGTGTGATTTATCAATCCTCCGTCCCGCCGCTGGCTGCTCGACGGCGGGCGCGAGTGGGATGCGGACTCGGAACGTCGCCCCGCGGTTCACGCCGGGGCTCTCAGCCTCGACCGTTCCGCCGTGCGCCTCCACGAGGTGACGCACGATGGAGAGCCCCAATCCCAACCCCTGGCACCTCCCGTCGGCGGCGTTCTCCCACTGCCGGAAGCGCTCGAAGACGTGCGGCAGAAGATCGGGGCTGATCCCCCTGCCCGTATCACTGACGGTGACTTGCGCCGAAGAGCCGACCCGCTCCACCCGCACCTCGACGCGCCCGCCCTCCGGCGTGAACTTAATGGCGTTCGAGAGCAGGTTCCATATCACCTGCTGCAAACGGTCACGATCCCCGAGAACGAAAGTCGCCCCGCGGGCGTACTCGGCGTGAATCCTTATGCCTTTGGTCTTCGCCGACAGCGCCACGGCCGCGACCGCGTCCTCGACGGCGGGAGCCAGTTCGGTCGGGCGCGAATCGACGCGCATCTTACCCGCCACGACGCGCGAGACGTCGATCAGGTCTTCGACGAGGCGCTTCTGAAGCCCGGCGTTACGCTCGATCATCTCGAGGGCGCGTGCACGCTCCTGTTCGTCCATGCCTTCCTCGCGCAGGAATTTCGACCAGCCGAGGATGACGCCGAGGGGCGTGCGCAACTCGTGCGACACCATTGCCAGAAACTCATCCTTAGCGCGGCTGGCCTCCTCGGCCTCCCGCCGCGCCTCTCGCTCGCTGCGCAGGAGCCGCGAGCGCTCCTCCTCGCCCCGCCCCCGCTCGACGGCGGCCGAGAGCACGTTCGCGACCGATTGGACGAAGTGCACGTCCTCTTCGGTGAAACCGCGCGGCCTATCGGTGTAGACGCTCAACACGCCGAACGGCTCGTCGCTCCCCGCGACCAACACGCTTACGCAGCCGCTCGCCTCGCGCCCCAGGTGGGACGGCTCTCCAAAGTGCGGCGCCGTCTCGGGGCCTACGATGACCGGCTCGGTGGAGAAAAGGGCACGGCTCAGCATGGACTCCGAGCCGGCGTCGGCGTTCGCCTCTTCCAGGAACTCCGGCGTCCAGCCGACGCTCGACCGCACCGCCAGAGAGTCGCTCTCGGGATGGTATTTCCACAGCGCCGCGCTCTCGGCGTCGAGGCGGCGCGCGAGGACGGAGACGGCCCTGTCGGTCAACCCCGCGAGGCTAGTTCCCCACAGGGCGCGCTGCCCGAGTTCGGCGACCGCCGCCTGCTGCATGGCCTGCCGGCGCAGGTCGGCTTCGGCCCTTCTGCGCGCCGCGTCCACCCAACTGATGAGCAGTGCCACGGCGACGAAGACGGCGGTGCGCACCGCGTTGTCCACGCTCAGCTCGATGCCGGAAGTCGGCGGGATGAAGAAGTAGTCTACGACCAGCGCCGCCAGCGCCGTGGCGACCAGGCTCGGGCCCAGGCCCGCGTAGAGGGCCGAGAGCATGACGGCCGCCAGGAACAGCGGCGTCGGGTGCGGGGCCACCCACGGCCACAACGCCTGGGTCAGCGCGAAGGCCAAGGCCACCAACAGCAAGGCGCCGCCGTAGCGTCGCGCCGCCGAGGCCGCCCTGATAACAGATGTATCTCTCGCCATGGTTTCAGCCAATCTTTTCAATGCCGGACGCTCGCGTGCGGCGCACGTTCTTACCGGCCGGTGGCCCGCACGACGTCCCGTGACGGACGCCTCTTCCGACCCGGATGTGTTCTCCACCCGGGGAAGTCCGAAGCCTCAGCGCGCTCCGTGCTCCGCCCGCTGCTCCTGCGACTTGATGCTCGTCTGCCGGAGGTTCTTCTGGTGCTGTTTACGTG
>DAIRFV010000475.1:0-2864 GCA_036794905.1 Pyrinomonadaceae bacterium
CCTTCGTCGGCATCGGCGAGAACGGCCACCTCGCCTTCAACGACCCGCCCGCCGACTTCGAGACGGAGGAGCCGTACATCGTCGTCGAGCTCGACGAGGCGTGCCGACGCCAGCAGGTGGGCGAGGGCTGGTTCGAGGGAGTTGACGAAGTCCCGCGCCGGGCCATCTCGATGTCCATCCGGCAGATACTCAAGGCGCGCCACGTCGTCGGCGTCGTGCCCGACCGCAGGAAGGCCGAGGCCGTGAGGGACTGTCTCGAACTCGAAGTCAGCCCGCTCCGCCCGGCCTCCGCGCTACAGCGGCACGAAGGCGCGAGCCTGTACCTCGACCGCGAGTCGGCGTCGCTCCTCGCGGGGCAAGCGCCCCGAACGAGATGATGGGACAGACGAACTTAACCCCGCCGACTTTCGCCGACGTGCTGGCCGCACGTTCGGTGGTCGGCCGCCACCTGCGGCGCACGCCGCTCGTCGGCTACCCGTCGCTCGACGCCGCGGTCGGCGCGCGCACGCTCGTCAAGCACGAGAACCAACAGCCGACGGGCGCGTTCAAGGTGCGCGGCGGCGTCAACCTGATGTCGAAGCTCTCGGCCGAAGAGTGCGGCGGCGTCATCGCCGCCTCGACCGGCAACCACGGCCAGTCGGTGGCCTACGCCGCGCGCCTGTTCGGCGTCCGCGCCACGGTCGTCGTCCCCGAGGGCGCCAACCCTTTGAAGGTCTCCGCCATGCGCGAGCAGGGCGCCGAGATCGTCTTCCACGGGCGAGACTTCGACGAGGCACGAACCCGGTGCGAGGAGCTGTCGCGCGAACGTGCCTTGCGCTACGTCCACTCGGGCGACGAGCCGCTGCTGATCGCGGGCGTGGCCACGGCCGCGCTGGAGGTGTTCGAGGACGCGCCGGAGGTCGAGGCCATCCTGGTGCCGGTCGGGGGCGGGAGCGGCGCGGCCGCCGCGTGCCTCGTCGCCAAGACCGTCAACCCGCGCGTCGAGGTCATCGGCGTGCAGGCCGAGCGCGCCCCGGCCGCCTACATGTCCTGGCGCGCGAAGGAGCTGCTCTCGGACGTGTGCGAGACCGAGGCCGAAGGGCTCGCCACGCGGGTCGCCTTCGGGCTGCCGCAGCGCATGATGTGGGAGCTGCTCGACGACTTCGTGCTCGTCTCCGACGAGGAGATACGCCGGGCGGTCGCGCTCTACGTCGAGCACGCGCGGACGCTCGCCGAGGGCGCGGGCGCGGCGACTCTGGCCGGGGCGCTCAAGCTGCGCGAACGGCTCGCCGGGCGGACGGTGGCGCTGGTGCTGAGCGGCGGCAACATCACGGTCGAGCAGCTCCGCCGCGCGCTCGCGAACTGACGACCGTCTCTCACTTTTTTTGGGAAGGATAGGACGCATGGAGACGAACGAACGAATCATCCTGCTCGACCCGCACCCGCGCGCCCTCGACCTCATCTTCAGCGCCGAGGACAGGGCGCGGCTCGAACGGCTCGGGCGTGTCGTCTGGCACGACGGCGCGCCCGCGACGGACGAACACGTCGAAAAGTATCTGCCCCGTGCGGTGGCCGTCGTGGGGCAGACGCCGCTGCCGCGCGAGAGGCTCGACAGGGCGCCGCACCTGCGCCTCGTCGCCAACGTGGAGAGCAACTTCCTGCCGAACGTGGACTACGAGGAGTGCCACCGCCGCAACATCCACGTGGTCGCCACCTCGCCGGTCTTCGCGCAGCCCGTGGCGGAGATGGCGCTCGGCATGGCTATCTCCGCGGCGCGGCGCATCCACGAGGCGGACGCCGCCGTCCGGCGCGGCGACGAGTCGCTTTACGGCGAGGCCGACAACCGAGACTCCTTCCTGCTCGCGGGTAAGACGCTCGGGCTGCTCGGGTGCGGCAACCTCGGGCGGGCGCTGCTGCCGCTGCTCAAGCCCTTCTCGCACGACCTCGTCGCGCACGACCCGTGGATTCACCCGAACGTGCTGCGCGAGATGGGGGTCGAGCCCGTGGGCTTCGACGAACTGTTCGAGCGCTCGCGCGTGCTCTTCGTGCTCGCCGCGGTGACCACGGAGAATCAGGGCGCCATCGGGGCGCGCCAGTTCGCGGCGATGACGAAGGGCTCGGTCTTCGTCCTCGTCAGCCGCGCGGGCGTCGTGGACTTCGACGCGATGCTCGACGCGGCCGAGCGCGGGCACGTCCGCGTCGCCGTGGATGTCTTCCCCGAAGAGCCGATTCCCGCGGAGGCGCGCGCGCGCCGCACGCCGAACACGCTGCTCTCGGCGCACCGCGCCGGGAACATCCCCGAAATCTGGCACGGGATGGGGCGGATGGTGGTGGACGACCTCGAACTCGTCTTGCGGGGGCTCCCGCCGCAGCGCTGCACGCGCGCGACCCCCGAGACCGCGGCGCGCCTGCGCAGCAAGCCCGTCTCTTAGACTACCCACTGTGACGCGGCGCCCGGGCCGCGGGGAAGGAAGCGATGCGCTCGACAGTCCAGACGATTGATTACGTGGTCTTGGTCGGCTACCTCTGCCTGATGGCCGGGGTGGGTGCCTACTTCATGCGCTTCATGCGCGGGGGAACCGACTTCCTGAAGGGCGGGAACCGCATCGAGTGGTGGGTGGCGGGGATGGCCTCGTTCATGTCCGGCTTCTCGGTGTGGACGTTCACGGGCGGGGCGGGCTTCGCCTACCAGCACGGCGTCATCGGCACCTTCCTGTTGTCGCTGGCCGTGCCGGCCTTCCTGCTCGGCTACTTCGTCTACGCGACGCGTTGGCGGCGCTCTCGCGTGACGACCGTGGTCGAGTACATCCGCGAGCGGTTCGGCGACGGCACGCACAAGACCTTCTCGTGGATGACGGGGCCGAGCCAGCTCATGTTCGCCTCGG
>DAIRFV010000476.1:0-2861 GCA_036794905.1 Pyrinomonadaceae bacterium
AAGCTCATCCGCACCAGCCGCGCGCTCGTGCAGGAACTCGGCCGCGAGCCGACGAGCGAAGAGATCGCGCGCAAGATGGACATCCCCGTCTCGAAGGTGCGCAAGGTCTTGAAGATCGCGCAGGAGCCCATCTCGCTCGAAACGCCCATCGGGGAAGAGGAGGACTCGCACCTCGGCGACTTCATCGAAGACCGCTCCATCCTCAACCCGGCCGACGCCGTCGTCGCCTCGAACCTGCGCGAGATCACGGACGAAGTCCTCGCCACGCTCACCCCGCGCGAGGAGAAGGTCATCAAGATGCGCTTCGGCCTCGGGACGAACGGCTCAGAGCACACGCTCGAAGAGGTCGGCCAGCACTTCGCCGTCACCCGCGAGCGCATACGACAGATTGAAGCCAAGGCGCTGCGCAAACTCCGCCACCCCTCCCGCTCGCGCAAGCTCAAGGCGTTTTTAGAGAGCGTCCGGCAGTAGCGTCCTCGAAGCGGGCGTTGACGCCCGCCCCCGCCGGGCGTACTCTTTTCGCTAAGCCTGGCCGCCAACGGGCTAACCTTTGGCGGAGGTAAAGAGATGACCGAAGACGCCACCACGCGGCCGACGATCGAGACCGTCCTCGAACGCATCAACGCGCTCGGCGAACGCATGAGCGAAGGATTCGCCGCCGTCCAGACAAGACTCGACCAGATGGACACGCGGCTCGAACTGATGGACACGCGTTTAGACCGCACGCAGGCGATGGTTCCCGAGATGCGCGCGGATTTCCGTGAGTTCCTCGCGCAGTTCAAAGCCCCGGCCTGACCTTCCAATTTTCCCGTTCCTGTTCACGCGCGTGAAACTGCGGTAAACTGGCGGCAAGCCTGAAGCATCCAATTCAGTCTTGCCGTCTTTAGTTTTGGCCGAAGTATGTCTAAAAAAGTTGTAGAGAGTTACAGGCGAAAGCTCGCCGCCGAGGAGGGTTGGGTCGCGAAGCGCGGGGCGCAGTTGCGCGTGGCCCTGTGCTACCCGAACGTGTACGCGGTCGGGATGGCGAACTTAGGGTTCCAGTCGGTCTACGAGCTGTTCAACCGCGTCCCCGAGGTCGCGTGCGAGCGCGTCTTTTTGCCCGACGACGCGGAGCTGCGCGAGTACGAGCGCACGGGCACGCCGCTGCTCACGCTCGAATCGCAGACGCCCGTCGGCGACTTCGACGTGGTCGCCTTCTCCATCTCGTTCGAGACCGACTTCCTCAACATGGCGCGCATGCTGCGGCTCGCGCGCGTCCCCGTCTGGGCCAAGGACCGCACGCACCACGACCCGCTCGTCCTGATGGGCGGCGCCGCCTCGTTCCTCAACCCCGAGCCCATCGCCGAGTTCACGGACGTGGTCGCCGTCGGCGAGGGCGAGATACTCGTGCCCAAACTCATCGACCTGCTCTTCCAGAACTCGGAGGAGGGCGGGACGAAGGAAGACCTGCTCCTGAAGCTCGCGCGCGTGGGGCGCGGCTTCTACGCGCCGTCGCTCTACGACGTGACGTACAAGCCGGACGGCCGCGTAGAGGCTTACACGCCGAAGTTCGAGGGCGTGCCCGCCAACGTCGGGCGCATCGTCGCGGCCGAGAACCCGAAGGAGGGCTCTCTGCGGCGCGCGATGCGGCGCGGCGACCACGAAATCGTCGAGCGGTTGAAGGAGCCCGAGGTCTTCGCGCCCTCGTCCATCATCTGGGCGCCCGAGGCCGAGATGGGCGAGCGCTTCCTCGTCGAGATTTCGCGCGGCTGCTCGCAGGGGTGCCGCTTCTGCTGGGCGGGCTACAACTACTGGCCGCCGCGCGTCGTGCCCGCGCGCGACATCCTCCGCAAGGCCGAGGAGTGGCGCCCGCGCACGGACAAGATCGGCCTCGTCTCGACGGCCGTCTGCGACCACCCGGAGATCAGCGACATCCTCAAGGGTCTGCGCGAGATGGGCTACAAGATTTCCGTCTCGTCTCTCAGGCTCGACCAGATCGAGGACGAGTTGTTGGACGCCCTCGTCGAGTCGGGCGACCAGCAGATAGCGGTTGCGCCCGAGACGGGCAGCGACCGCCTGCGCCGCGTCATCAACAAGAACCTGACGAACGACGAGATCGTGGACATCTGCGGCGCCGTCTTCGACCGCGGCATGCTCACCGTCAAGCTCTACATGATGGCCGGGCTGCCGACCGAACGGGACGAAGACCTCGAAGCGATGGTCGAACTCGTCGAGCGCATCAAGGACAGGATGCTTGAGGCGGGCAGGCGCTTCGGCCGCGCGGGCAAGATCATCCCGGCCCTCAACGGCTTCGTGCCGAAGCCCAACACGCCCTTCCAGTGGGAGCCCATCTGCGAGGAGCGCGAACTCAAACGCCGTCTGAAGTGGCTCTCGAAGAATCTCGCGCGCATCCCGAACGTCGAGGTGCGCGTGATGTCGTCGCGCATCGCGCACGAGCAGGCGCTCTTCTCCTCGGGCGACCGGCGCGTCGCGCGCGTCATCGAGGCGATGACCCGCCACCGTGATAACCTCGACGCCGCTTTGCGGGAGACGGGCATCGACCCGGCCTTCCACACCTCGCGCGCCCGCGCCTACGACGAAGTGCTCCCCTGGGAGATCGTGGACTCGGGCATGGGCCGCCCCTTCCTTGAGAAGGAGCACGGCCGCGCGCAAATCTCGCGCTCGACCGCGCCCTGCCCCTCCGTCGACACCTGCACGCGCTGCGGCGTCTGTCCCACCACCTGGCTCGCCGCCGCCCCCGCCGGCCTGATTCAGTTGCAGAAGACAGTAGGCAGTAGGCAGATGGCAGTCGGCAGTTAAGACAAGCTAGCACGTAAAGAGACGGGGGCGGCGAGTTATGAATCTCGCCGCCCCCGTCTCTT
>DAIRFV010000204.1:0-10777 GCA_036794905.1 Pyrinomonadaceae bacterium
CGGGCGTGTGAGTGAGATCGACGGTCATCCCGGCTTCATCTTCCCGTACGACCCGGCGCTCTTCAACCCCCCGTCGATGCTCGGAGCCATCGCCAGGCAGCTCGAAGATAGCGGGCAGGGGGAGTACGGGCTGATGGACGACCCCGCGATGCTGACGAAGGTGATACTCGACTCGCTCGCCTTCCGCTACGCCTCGGTGCTGCGGACGATTGAGAGGTTGACGGGGCGCGAGCTGGAGGGCGTGCAGATCGTCGGCGGCGGGAGCCGCAACGACTACCTCAACCAGGCGACGGCCGACGCCATCGAGTTGCCGGTGCTCGCGGGGCCGTTTGAGGCGACCGTCACGGGCAACGTGCTGGTGCAGGCCACAGCCTCCGGCCGCTTCGCGTCGCTCGCCGAAGGAAGGCGGCACGTCGCGGAGAACGTCTCCCTGCGCGGGTTCGAGCCGAGGCTGAACGGGGCCTGGGATGCGGCGGCGCGCCGCTACGCGGATATCGAAGTGCTGTACCTCGACACGGCCGACAAGCGTTGGCCGCGTTACGAGGGGGAAGTCCGGGCACGAGTAAGGCGCCACAGATGAGCAGACTGGCAAAGTACCTGCACCCGCGCGACGAGATCATGCAGACGATGGAGCGCATCTATCGTTACCGCATGACGACGACCTCGGGCGGCAACCTCTCCATCCGCGAGCCGGACGGCACGGTCTGGGTCACGCCCGCGCGCGTGGACAAGGGCGGCCTGCGCCGTGACGACATCGTCCGCGTCCGACCCGACGGAACGTCCGAGGGCCTGCACCCGCCCTCGTCCGAGCTGCCCTTCCACCAGATGTGCTACGAGGCGCGCCCGGACATCCGCGGCGTCGTCCACGCGCACGCCGTCGCGCTCGTCGCCTTCAGCATTACGGGGCAGGTGCCCGACACGCGCCTCTTCCACCAGTCGCGCCACGTCTGCGGCGCGGTCGGCTTCGCGCCGTATGCTTTGCCCGGGAGCGCGGATTTGGGCAAGAGCATCGCCGACGCCTTCGCCAAGGGCTTCGACTGCGTCGTGTTGGAGAACCACGGCGTCGCCGTCGGCGGGCAGAGTTTGCAGAGCGCGTTCCAGAAGTTCGAGACGCTGGAGTTCACGGCGAAGACGCTCGTCAAGGCGAAGTTGCTCGGGGACGTTCGTTACCTGAGCGACGAGGAGTTGGAGCTGCGCAACCAGGTGCCGCCGCTCGAAGAGTTCGAAGCCACGACGCCTTCGAGCGTCGAGCGCGAGCTGCGGCGGCAGCTCGTCGACTTCACGCGGCGCGGCTACCGGCAGCGCCTCTTCATCAGCACGGGCGGCAGCTTCTCGGCGCGCGTGGACGAAGACTCTTTTTTAATAACCCCGTCTCAGGTGGACCGCCACACGCTCGACGTGGAAGACCTCGTGCTCGTGCGCCGGGGCCGCGCGGAGGCGGGCAAGCGCGCGAGCCGAGCCGCGCGTAACCATCAGGCCATCTACGAGCGGCAACCGCAGGTCGGCGCGGTCTTAAACGCCTCGCCGGTGAACGTGACGGCGTTCAGCGTGACCCGCGCGCCGCTCGATTCGCGCACCATTCCCGAGAGCTACCTGCTCCTGCGCGACGTGGGGCGCGTCCCCTACGGCGCGCAGTTCCGCGACCCCGTCGGACTCGCGCGGCAGGTCTCGTTGCGCGCGCCCATCGCGCTCCTTGAGAACGACGGCGTGCTCGTCCTCGGCGCGAACGTGCTCGAAGCGTTCGACCGGCTCGAAGTGCTTGAATCGACCTCCGAGGCTTTAGTCAACAGCCGCCTCATCGGCGAGGTCGCGCCGATGTCCGAAGAGGTGATCGACGACCTCAAGCGCGCCTTCGCCTCGATGCTCGCGTGAGCCCTGATTGCCGATGAGAGTGTCGCTGTTCATCACCTGTCTGATCGACCAGCTCTGGCCCGCCGTCGGGGCGAGCACGGTCGAGGTCTTGAGGCGCGCGGGCTGCGAGGTCGTCTTCGACGAGCGGCAGACCTGCTGCGGCCAGCCCGCCTTCAACACGGGCTATCGCAATGAGGCGCGCCGGCTCGCGCGCCGCTTCATCGAGATATTTGAAGACGGGGGCGCCGACTACGTCGTCAGCCCCTCGGGGTCGTGTACGGCGATGGCGCACCACTTCCACGAGCTGTTCGCGGACGACGAGCCGTGGCGGCTGCGCGCCGAAGCGCTCGCCGCGCGCACGCACGAGTTCGGCGGGTTCCTCGCCAACGTGCTCAAGGTCGAGGACGTGGGCGCCAGCTTCAACGGCCGCGTCACCTGGCACGACGCCTGCCACGGCCTGCGCGACTTGGGGCTGCGCGAGGAGCCGCGCCGTCTGATTCGCGGCGTGCGCGGCGCGGAGTTCGTCGAGCTGTTGAACGCCGACGCGTGCTGCGGCTTCGGCGGAACCTTCTCCGTCAAGTACCCTGAGATTTCCGTGGCCATCCTCGACAACAAGATCGACGCGATTGAAAAGGCCGGCGTCCGCGCCGTCGTCTCCGGCGACGCGAGCTGCCTGATGCAGATCAGCGGGAGACTGACGCGCAACCAATCGCGGGTGCGGACGATGCACCTCGCCGAGTTGCTGGCGTCACGGGAATGAAGAGCGAGTAGACAGTAGACAGTAGTCAGTAGCGCTCCGCGTTGCTGAGGTTGAGGATGACGGCCGCACGGTCCGGGCGACGAAAGGGGTTTCTACTGGCTACTGACTACTGACTACTGTCTACTTTATAAAATGCACGAACAGACCTCAGAGACCTTCGACCAAAACGCGCGCGAGGCGCTTCAGGACGTGCAGTTGCGCGGGGCGCTCCGGAACCTCGCGGCGACGTTCGGCGGGCGTCGGAAAGAGGCCATCGCGACGGTCGATGACTGGGAGGGCCTGCGCGAGCGTGCGCGCGCCGCGAAGGACGAGACGCTCGCGCACCTCGACGAGTACCTCGGGCAGTTCGCCGACAACGCCGAGCGGGCGGGCGCGCAGATTCACTGGGCGAAGGACGGGGCGGAGGCCTGCCGGATCGTCCTCGGGTTGATCCGCGCGCGCGGCGCCTCGCGCGTCGTGAAGTCGAAGAGCATGGCGACCGAGGAGATACACCTCAACGCCGCGCTCGAAGCCGAAGGGCTGGCACCCGTCGAGACGGACCTCGGCGAGTGGATCATCCAGCTCGCGCACGAGACGCCTTCGCACATCGTCGTCCCCGCCATCCACAAGTCGAAGCGGCAGATCGCGGAGCTGCTGGCGGAGAAGGTCGGCGTCCCTCTCACCGACGATGTCGCCGTGCTCACCGGCGCCGCGCGCCGCATCCTGCGGCGGAGCTTCGCCGAGGCGGAGGTCGGCATCTCCGGCGTCAACTTCGGCGTGGCCGAGACGGGCACCATCCTCATCCTTGAGAACGAGGGCAACGCGCGACTGACGACGAGTCTGCCGCGGACGCACATCGCCCTGATGGGCATCGAGAAGGTCATCCCGAAGTTCACAGACCTCGACGTCTTTCTAAAGCTCCTGCCGCGCTCGGGCACGGGGCAGCGCTTGACGGCGTACCAGTCTTTGATAACGGGCACGAAGCGGCGCCCCGAAGACGAGGGGCCGGAAGAGCTGCACCTCGTGCTGATGGACAACGGGCGGTCGCGGATGCTCGCGCACCCGGTGACGCGGCAGTCGCTGGCGTGCATCCGCTGCGGCGCGTGCCTGAACGCGTGCCCGGTCTACCAGCAGGTCGGCGGCCACGCCTACGGCTCGGTCTACCCCGGCCCCATCGGCGCGGTCATTACGCCGCAGCTCTCGGGGCTCAAAGCTTCGGCGCAACTGCCCTACGCTTCGAGCCTCTGCGGCGCGTGCCGCGAGGTCTGCCCCGTCAAGATAGACATCCCCGAGCTGCTCCTGCACCTGCGCGCCGAGGTGACCGAGGGGACGGCCGCGGGGACGGCCGACCAGCACGGGCCGGTGAAGAGCCGGCCGCTGGAGCGTCTCGCCTTCGGGCTCTACGCGCGCGCGTGGTCGAGCCCGGCGCTGTACCTGTGGGGCGCGCGCGTGGCGCGCGTGCTCCAACGCGTCGTCGTGCGCCGCGGGCGCATCGGCCGCGTCGGCGGCCTGCTGGCGAAGCTCGCGCCGCCGCTCGCCGCCTGGACGGAGTGGCGCGACGCGCCGCCGCTGGCCCCGCGCACGTTCAGGGAGCAGTGGCGCGACGAGCATAAGGGGTAGACTTGGCCCAGCAGAGACGAAACGAAGAGGCGCGGCGCGAGATGTTTGCCGCCATCCGAGAGCACCTCGCGGCGAGCGCGCCGCACGACGCGGTGCGTGCGGCGCACCACGCGGCCGCGGCTCACGGCGAAGACGTGTCCGCGCGCGAAGAGAAGAGCGCCGCCGCCGTCTTCGAGGGGACGGCCGTCGAGCGTTTCCGGCAGGCGCTCGAAGCCGTCGCGGGTCGCTGCCTCATCGTGAGGGACGAGGCGGAGGCGGCCGACGCACTGCGCCGCATCATCGTGGAGCGCGGCGCGCGCCGCATCGCCGTCTCGGATTCCCCGCTCGCGCTCCGCGTCGCCGCGCTGGCGGCGTCGGACTCCGGCGGGGAGTCGGAGCTGTTCAAGGACGCGGGCGCGGCCGAGCTGTTCGACTGCGACCTCGGCGTGACGGGCGCGCAGTGGGGCGTGGCCGAGACGGGCACGCTCGTGCTTGAGTCGGACGCGGAGCGCCACCGCCTCGCCTCGCTCGTCCCCGCGGCGCACGTCGCGCTGGTCGAGGCGGGCAAGGTCGGGCAGACTTTGGGCGAGGTGCTGCGCGCCATCAACGAGAGGGGCGAAGGGGGCCTGAGCCGCGCGATAACTTTCATCACCGGCCCTTCGCGCACCTCCGACATCGAATTGACGCTCGCCATCGGCGTCCACGGCCCGGCCGAACTCTACGTCGTCGTCATCGAGGGTGAAGGCAATGGCTGAAGTCCCGCTCCTGCGAGCGACCGACATCACGAAGTCTTACGCGGGCGTGCAGGCGCTGAAGAGCGCCTCGCTGGAGCTGCGCGCGGGCGAGGTGCACGCGCTCATCGGCGAGAACGGCGCGGGCAAATCGACGCTGATTAAGATCATCACCGGCGCGGTCTCGGCGGACGGCGGCGAGCTTCAGCTCGAAGGCCGGACCGTCTCTCACAACTCGCCGCGCGTGGCGAAGGAGCTCGGTATAGCCGCCATCTACCAGCAGCCCGCGCTCTTCCCCGAGCTGACCGTCGCCGAGAACATCGCGCTCGGCGTCGAGCAGTCGGGGATGGGCGGCCGCGTGGACTGGGGCGCGCGCCGCCGCCGCGCCGCGGAGCTGCTCGCGCAGGTGGGCGCGCGCATTGACCCCGACGCGGACGCGGGCGACCTCACCATGCCGCAGCAGCAACTCGTCGAGATCGCGCGCGCGCTCGGCGCCGACGCGAAGGTCTTGATCCTCGACGAGCCGACCGCCTCGCTCTCCGAGGAGGACACGCAGAACCTCTTCAACGTCATCCGCGTTCTGCGCGGGCGCGGCGTCGGCATGGTCTACATCTCGCACCGCCTGGAGGAGCTGCCGGTCATCGCCGACCGCGTGACGGTGCTGCGCGACGGCCGCACGATAGACACGCGCCCGATGTCCGAGGTCAACCGGCAGCAGCTCATCCAGATGATGGTCGGGCGCGAGCTGTCGGCCGTCTTCCCGAAGCGCGAGGTCGAGTTGGGGGACGTGGTGCTCGAACTGCGCGACATCGGCTGCGCCGAGTCGGGGATTGAGAACGTCAGCCTCTCGGTGCGCGCGGGCGAGATCGTGGGGCTCGCCGGGCTCGTCGGCGCGGGGCGCACGGAGTTGGCGCGCGCGGTCTTCGGGCTGACGCCCGTGGACTCCGGGCAGATACTTCTTCGAGGCAAGCCCGTACGCCTCAACAGCCCGGCCGGGGCCATCCGCCAAGGCATCGCGTACCTGCCCGAAGACCGCCGGCGCCACGGCGTCATCCTCGACATGCAGATCGGGGCCAACATCACGCTCGCCTCGCTCGACCAAATCTCGCGCGGCGGCGCGCTCGACTTCAAACGCGAGCGCGAGCTGGCGGGCGACTACACGCGCCGGCTCGGCGTCAAGACGCCGGCCATCTACGTCCCCGTCGCGACGCTCTCGGGCGGCAACCAGCAGAAGGTCGCCCTGTCGCGTTGGCTCTTGACGAAGCCGTCCGTGCTCATCCTCGACGAGCCGACGCAGGGCATCGACGTGGGCGCCAAGTCGGAGATACACGCGCTCATGACCGACCTCGCGGCCGAAGGCGTCGCCGTCCTCATGATCTCCTCCGAGCTGCCCGAGATTTTAGGGATGAGCGACCGCGTCGCCGTCATGTACGGCGGCACCATCGTCGAAATCCTCGACCGCGCCGAGGCGACCCAGGAGAAGGTGCTCGCGCTGGCGCTCGGCCACGACGCGGCCGAGGTCGCGGCGGCCGGCGCTGACTGAAAGGCTCTGACGCATGAAGCTCAGTCGCTACAAGCGGGAGGTGTCGGCGGCGCTGGCGTACGTGGCGCTGCTGGTGGCGGTGGGGGTGGCGGCGCCGTCGTTCTTCGGGGCGGGGAATCTGCGCGACATGGCGTTGAACAACGCGCCGGTGCTGCTCGTCGCGGTGGGGATGACGCTGGTGATTCTGGTCGGGGAGATAGACATCTCGGTCGGGTCGCAGTTCGCGGTGTGCAGCGTGGCGGCGGGGTGGCTGGCGAAGGAGGGCGTGCCCGTCGCGCTGCTGCTGCCGTCGGTGCTCCTGCTCGGCGCGCTGATGGGGGCGGTCAACGGGGCGCTCGTGGGTTACCTGCGTCTGCCTTCGATCATCGTGACGCTGGCGATGCTGGTGGCTTGGCGCGACGCGCTGCGCTGGGTGACGCAGGGCGAGTGGGTGCAAGGACTCCCGCCGAACTTCCAGTGGTTCGGGCTGGGGCAGACGGTGGCGCAGTGGCTCATCGTCGGCATCGCGCTGGGGGTGCTGGCCGCGTTCAGTTGGATGTTGAGGAACCTGGGGGCGGGGCGCGCCGTCTACGCGGTGGGGTCGGACGCGGAGGCGGCGCGGCTCGCGGGCATCGAGCCGCGGCGCGTCGTGTTCGGCGTGTTCGTGTTGATGGGCGCGCTGACGGGCCTCGCGGCGCTCCTGAACGCGGTGAGGTTTTCGGCCGTGCCGAGTAACGCGGGGATAGGGTTGGAGCTGAAGGCCGTGGCGGCGGTCGTCGTCGGCGGGGCGGCGATTACGGGCGGGCGCGGGACGCTGGTGGGGACGCTCATCGGCGCGGCGCTGCTGGGGACGATAGGGACGGCCCTGACGTTCGTCGGCATCAACCCTTTCTGGGAGAAGGCGATTCAGGGCGCGATCATTCTGGCCGCGCTCGTGTCGGACGTGGCGCTCGGGCACTTCGAGCGGATGCGCGTGGGCGGGCTGACGTTGAAGACTGCGAGGGCCGCCAAATGAGCGAAGCCGTGCCTCAACCGGAAGCGCGCGCGCTGAGGCTCACGGCGCCGTGGCGCGAGCGCGTCTTCCCGAATAACGAGTGGGTGCTGCTCGTCGTCATCCTGTTCGAGTGCGCCATCTTCAGCCTCACGGGCAGCAACTTCCTCGGCAGCGGGAACGCGTTCGAGATCACGCGCCTCGCCGTCGAGATAGGGCTGCTGTCCCTCGCCCTCACGCCCATCATCATCACGGGCGGGATCGATTTGTCGGTCGGCTCGATGATGGGGCTCGCGGCGGTCGTGCTCGGGGCCTTGTGGCGCGACGCGGGGCTGGCGATGCCCGTGGCGATTGCGCTCACGCTCTGCGTCGGCGCGCTCGGGGGCCTGCTGAACGCGCTCATCATCACGCGGCTGAACTTCCCGCCGCTCATCGTCACGCTCGGCACCTTCTCGCTCTTCCGCGGCATCGCCGAAGGGCTGACGCGCGGCGTCGAGAACTACTCGGGCTTCTCCGGGGGCTTCCTGTTTCTGGGGCAGGGTTACGTCGGCGGACTCGTGCCGACGCAGCTCTTCATCCTCGCGGCGGCGGCCGCCGCCTGCTGGTGGTGGCTGCAACGCACGGCCTACGGGCGGAGCCTCTACGCCATCGGCTACTCGGCCGAGGGCGCGCGCTACGCGGGCATCCCCGTGCGCGCGCGCCTCACGCTCATCTACGTTTTGTCGGGGTTGGCGGCGAGCCTCGCGGCCGTCGTCTACGTCGCGCACCTCGGGCAGGCGAAGTCGGACGCGGGGACGGGCTACGAGCTGATGGCGATCACGGCGGTGGTGCTGGGCGGGGCCAGCATCTTCGGCGGGCGCGGGACGGTTTTGGGGACGCTGCTGGGACTGTTCGGCATCGTCATCTTGCAGAACGGCCTGCGGCTCTCGGCGCAGCCGGCGGAGCTGGCGGGCATCCTGACGGGCGTGCTGCTCGTCGCGACGATACTGTTGGACAGGCTCTCGACGCGCGCGCGCGCAAGGCCGGCGCGCGCCGCAACACTAGCGGAGGACGAAGAGGTGAGAAACTCGCAAGTCGCAGTCCTGAGCGCCGTCATCCTGCTCGGCGCGTTCATCGTCGCGGGAAGCAACTGGATGCTCGTGCGCTCCGTGAGGGAGCGCGCCGCGGCGGGCGCCCTCGCCGGCACGGGCGCGCCGGGCTCGGGCGCGGCGCCGACCGCGGGCGGCAAGAGGGCGGTCGTCGCCTTGATGCCGAAGGCGAAGGGCGACCCGTACTTCGTCAGTTGCAAGGCGGGCGCGGACGAGGCGGCGAAGGAGCTGGGCGTGGAACTCCTCTGGGACGGGCCGACCGACCTCGACCCGGCGAAGCAGAACGAGGTGGTCGAAGCCTGGATCACGCGCGGCGTGGACACCATCGCCGTCAGCGTCGAGAACAAGGTCGGCATCTCGACCGTCCTGCGCAAGGCCAAGGAGAAGGGCATCAAGGTCGTCACCTGGGACGCCGACGCCGAGAAGGACGCGCGCGACTTCTTCATCAACCAGGCGACGCCGCAGGGCATCGGCCACACCCTGACGGACGAGGCCGCGCGCATCACGGGCGGCAAGGGCGACTTCGCCATCATCACCGCTTCCTTGAGCGCCGCCAACCAGAACGAGTGGATCAAGTACATCAAGGAGCGCCTGGCCGAGAAGTACCCCGACCTCAAGCTCGTCACCATCCAGCCCTCGGAGGGCGACCGCGACCGGGCGTTTGCCGAGACGCAGACGGTGCTGAAGGTCTACCCGAATGTGAAGCTCATCATGGCCATCGCCGCGCCCGCCGTGCCCGGCGCGGCCGAGGCCGTCAAGCAGTCGGGGCGCACGGACGTGAAGGTCACGGGGCTCTCGCTCCCGAACATGTGCCGGCCCTACATCAAGGAGGGCGTCATCGAGTCCATCGTCTTGTGGAACACGGTTGACCTCGGGTACCTGACGGTCTACACGTCGAACGCGCTCGCGCAGGGGCAGCTCAAGGCGGGCGACGCGAGCATCACGGCCGGGCGGCTCGGGAAGGTCGAGGTGGCGGGCGACGAGGTGCGACTCGGCGCCCCCTTCATCTTCAACAAGGAGAACATCGACCGCTTCAACTTCTGACGACGTTTCGACGTGTCATTCGGATTTGACAGGTTCGGACTAATCCAGCGGGCGGAGGGAGAGAGGGATGGCAGTCAGCAGGCGTGAATTCGTGGGCGGCGCGTTGGTCGCCGGGGCCGGGGCGCTCGTCGCGCCGCGCGGCGCGCAGGCGGCGGAGGCGAAGATCGACGTGCTCCTGGGCGAGCCCGTCGGCACCATCTCGCCGAACATCTACAGCCACTTCATCGAGCACCTGGGCGGCGTCGTCTACGACGGCATCTGGGTCGGCGAGAACTCGAAAGTCCCCAACATCGGCGGCGTCCGCCGCGCGCTCGTCGAGCACGTCAGGCGGATTAAGCCGGGCGTGATGCGCTGGCCCGGCGGCTGCTTCGCAGACCAGTACGACTGGCGCGACGGCATCGGCCCGCGCGACAAGCGGCCACGCCGCGTCAACTTCTGGGCCGACACCAACTACAAGGCGACCGACGCCTACAAGAATTTGAAGACCGGCCCGCAGAAGTACGAGCCGAACTGGTTCGGGACGGGCGAGTTCATGCAGTTCTGCCGCCTGACCAACTCGCAGCCCTACTTCGCCGCCAACGTCCGCAGCCTCGACGTGCTCGACTTCCTACAGTGGGTCGAGTACTGCAACGCCCCGGCCGGCGCCACCACCCTCTCCGACCTGCGCGCCGCGGCCGGAGACCGCGAGCCCTACAACGTCTCCTACTGGGGCGTCGGCAACGAGTCCTGGGGCTGCGGCGGCGACATGACGCCCGAGGAGTACGCCACCGAGTTCCGCAAGTTCACCGCCTGGGTGCCGACCTACCAGACGACCCAGCTCAAATACATCGCGACGGGGCCGAACGGCGCCGACGTGGGCTGGACGCGCCGCTTCTTCACCAAGCTCATGGAGAAGGGGCCGCGCATGGCCGAGCGCGTGCACGGCTTCGGGCTCCACTACTACTCGGGCACGACGGGGAAGGGTGACCCCGTCGTCTACACCGAGGACGAGTGGTACGAGCTGATTCACCGCTCCGACCGCATGGAGTCTCTGATTACGCAGCACTGGGCCGTCCTCGGCGAGACCGACCCGCAGCGCCGCGTCAAACTCGCCGTGGACGAGTGGGGCGCGTGGCACAACACGCAGGAGCCCTCGATGCCCGCCGGCTACCTCTACGCCTACTACTCGACGCTGCGCGACGCGCTCATCTCGGCGCTCCACCTCGACACCTT
>DAIRFV010000027.1:0-34124 GCA_036794905.1 Pyrinomonadaceae bacterium
AGCGGGCGCTGCGCGAGAGCGAGGAGCGCTACCGCGCCTTCATCGCCAACAGCTCGGAGGGCATCTGGCGCTTCGAGTTTGAACGCCCCGTCCCCACCGACCTCCCCGAAGACGAGCAGATCGAACTCTTCTACCGCGACTGCTACCTCGCCGAGTGCAACGACTCGGCGGCGCGCATGTACGGCTTCGACCGCGGCGAGGAGATGACCGGCGGCCGGCTCGGGGAGTTCCTCGTCCGCGAAGACCCGGCCAACGTCGCATACCTCCGCGCCTTCATCCGCTCCGGCTACCGCCTGACCGACGCCGCGTCAATCGAGGTTGACCGCGACGGCCGCCGCCGCCACTTCCTCAACAACCTCGTCGGCGCCGTCGAGGGCGGCCGCCTGCTCCGCGCCTGGGGCACGCAGCGCGACGCGACCGCGATGAAGGAGGCCGAGGAGGAGCTGCGCCGCGGCGACGAGCGCTACCGCTCGCTCCTTGAGAACGCCAACGACATCGTCTACTCGCACGACCTCCAGGGGAACTACCTCACCATCAACCGCGCGGGCGCCGAGATCACCGGCTACACGCGCGAGGAGATTCTGGGCGGCCTCAACATCGCGCGGGTCGTGGCCCCCGAACACCTCGAACTCGCGCGGCGCATGACCGAGCAGAAGCTCGGCGACCCCTCGCGCCCGACCGTCTACGAGCTGGACATCATCGCGCGCGACGGCCGCCGCCTCACGCTCGAAGTCTCGACCCGCATCGCCTACCTCGACGGCCGGCCCGTCGCCGTCGAAGGCATCGCGCGCGACGTGACCGAGCGCGTCCGCGCCGCGCAGGAGCGCGAGCGGCTGCTCGAAGAGGCGCGCGCCGCGCGCGACGAGGCCGAGGAGGCGCTCGCGCGGCGGCGCGACGTGGAGGCGCGGCTGCGCACGCTCGTGGACGCCTCGGCGAGTCTGCTCGGCTCGCCGCAGACGGAGGTGGTGCTGCCCGCCGTCCTCGCGCTCTCGCACCAACTGGTGGCGGCCGACGCCTACGCCATCTGGCGCTACTTCGAGCGCGAGTCGGCGTGGGGCGTCGTGGCGTCGAGCGGGCTCTCCGCGGAGTACGGGCGCGACCGCATCGAGGTCACGTCGCACACGCCGCGTCTGCCCGCAGGGCCGCTCGCGGTCGAGGACGTGTTCGCCGAGCCGATGCTCGCAGGCCGCCGCGAGACTTACCGGCGCGAGGGCGTCCGCTCCATGCTCACGCTCCCGCTCAGGACGCACGGCGAGACGGCCGGCACGCTCGTCTTCTACTACCGCGAGCCGCGCCGCTTCGCCGAGACGGACGTGGTCGTCGCCAGCGCCCTCGCCAACCTCGCCGCCTCGGCCCTCCGCACCGCCGAACTCTACGACGAGCAGTTGCGCCTGCGCGGCGAGGCGCAGGTGGCCGCGCGGCGCGCGACCTTCCTCGCCGAGGCGACGACGCTGCTCTCCTCCTCGCTCGACTACGAGAAGACTTTGGAGGCGGTCGCACACGCGGCCGTGCCGTGGGTCGCCGACTGGTGCGGCGTGGACATCCTCGGCGGCGACGGGCAGGTGCGGCGGCTCGCCGTCGCGCACGTAGACCCGGCGAAGGTCGAGTGGGCGCGCGAGGTTCAGGAACGTTACCCCTACGACCTCGAAGACGCGGCCGGCGTGCCCGCCGTCCTGCGCACGGGCCGCCCCGAACTCTACACGGACATCCCGGACGAAGCGCTGGTCGCGGCGGCGAAGGACGCAGAGCACCTGCGCGTCATGCGCGCCGTCGGCATCAGCTCCGTCATGATCGTCCCGCTCGCGGCGCACGGCCGCGCCTTCGGCGCCATCACCTTCGTGACGGCCGAGTCGAACCGACGCTACGGCGCGGAAGACCTCGCCTTCGTCGAAGACCTCGCGCGCCGCGCCGCGCTCGCCGTCGAGAACGCGCGCCTCTACGGCCAGGCGCAGGAGGCCAACCGCATCAAGGACGAGTTCCTCGCCACGCTCTCGCACGAGCTGCGCACCCCCCTGACGGCGATACTGGGCTGGGCCTCGATGCTCGCGGAGGGCAGCCTCAACCCGCACGAGGCGGAGCGCGCCGTCGCCGCCATCGGGCGCAACGCGCGCGCGCAGAAGCAGATCGTCGAAGACGTGCTCGACGTGTCGCGCATCATCACGGGCAGGCTCCGCCTGGAGATGCGGCCCGTCGAGTTGAGGGCGCTCGTGCAGGACTCGGTCGAAAGCGTCCGCCCGGCCGCCGAGGCGAAGGGCGTCTACCTGAGCACGCTGCTCGCGCCCGAGGTCGGCGCGGTGACGGCCGACCCCGACCGCCTCCAGCAGGTGATGTGGAACCTGCTCACGAACGCGGTGAAGTTCACGCCCGCGGGCGGGCGCGTCGAGGTCGAGCTGCGCCGCGACGGGGAGCGCGCCGCCGTCCGCGTCGGCGACACGGGGCAGGGCATCGAGCCCGACTTTCTGCCGCACGTCTTCGACCGCTTCCGGCAGGCCGACATGGGCACGACGCGCCAGCACGGCGGCCTCGGGCTCGGCCTCTCCATCGTCCGCCACCTCGTCGAGCTGCACGGCGGCGAGGTGGCGGCCGAGAGCGCGGGGCGCGGTCAGGGCTCGTCCTTCACGCTGCGGCTCCCGCTCAGGCCGGCGGCGCGCGGGGAGACGCCGCCCGGGGCCGGCGTGTCGAAGACTGCGCCCGACGCGGCTCCCGCGCGCTCGACTCAGCTCGCGGGCACGCGCGTGCTCGTCGTGGAGGACGAGGAGGACGCGCGCTCGATGTTGAAGGCGCTGCTGGAAGGTTGCGGCGCGGCCGTGGACGCGGTCGGCTCCGCGGCCGCGGCGTGGGAGGCCCTGGAGGGCGCGGGCTTCGACGTGCTCGTGTGCGACATCGGGATGCCCGACGAGGACGGCTACTCCCTCGTCGCACGGCTGCGCGGCCAGGGCGCCCCGGGCGCGCGCACCACGCCGGCCGTCGCCCTGACCGCCTACGCGCGGGACGAAGACCGCGAACGCTCGCTGGCCGCGGGCTTCGACGCGTTCCTGCCCAAGCCGGTCGAGCCTGCGGAGCTGCTCGCGGTCGTGGCCGACCTGACGGGGCGCAACCGGGAGCTGTTCGTTGACGAGGCCGCCGATGATTAAGCTGCCCGAGTCCGACGAGGAGCTGCTGCGCGAGTGCGAGGTCGAGACCTTCCGCTCGGGCGGCCCCGGCGGCCAGCACGTCAACAAGGTCGAGACCGGCGTCCGCCTCAGACACGCCCCCTCGGGCGTCGTCGTCAACTGCCGCGAGGAGCGGAGTCAGCACCGCAACAAGATGAACTGCCTGCGCAAGCTCCGCGAGGAGGTGGCGCGCCTCAACTACCGCAAGCCCAAACGCGTCCCCACGCGCCGCACGCGCGCCGCCCGTGAACGCACGCTCGAAGAGAAGACGCGCCGCTCCCGGGTCAAGCGCCTGCGCTCGAAGCCGACCAAAGACGAATGACTTCGGGGGGCTCTCGCTCCTTGTCCCTCACTTTCGTTGCTTGCTATAGTCGCAAAGCGCTAAAGCCCCCACTCCCTACGCCCGGAGCCTACGGATGCTTCACGCAGCGGTCGTGTCCCTCGCGTACCTGCTCGGCTCGATCCCGTTCGGGTATCTGCTGGTTCGCCTGAAGGTGGGCGGCGACGTGCGCGAGACGGGCTCGGGCGGGACCGGCGCGACCAACGTCACGCGCCGCGCGGGGAAGGGCGTCGGCGTTTTGACGCTGCTGCTCGACCTCCTGAAGGGTTCGGCGGCGGTGCTCGTCGCCAGGGCTTTACTGGGTGCGGGCGAGGGCGCGCAGTGGTGGGTGTGCGCGGCGGGCGCGGCGGCCGTGCTGGGGCACGTCTTCCCCGTGTGGCTCAGGTTCCGCGGCGGCAAGGGCGTGGCGACGGGGCTCGGCGTCTTCCTCGTGCTCGCGCCGCTCGCGACCCTGTGCGCGCTCGTTGTGTTCGTCGCCGTCGTGTGGCTGTGGCGCTACGTCTCGCTCGGCTCGATTGCGGCGGCGTCGGTGCTGCCGCTGGCCGTCTGGTCGCTCAGCGCGCTCGGCATCAGCGACCGCGCCACGAAGCCGCTGCTCCTGCTCTCCGTTCTCGGCGCCGCGCTCATCGTGCTCATGCACCGCGCCAACGTCGGCAGGCTCCTCCGCGGGGAGGAGAACAGATTGAAGTGATAAGAGACGTGAACCGTGAACCGTGACAAGAAAGAACTGGTTTAACTTGTCACGGTTCACAATTCACGGTTCACGCGCCTGGTTATGCGCGTAGCTGTCATCGGGGCGGGCGGTTGGGGGACGGCGCTGGGCATCGTGGCGGCGCGCGCGGGGCGCGAGGTGCGCCTTTGGTCGCGGAACGCCTCGGTCGTCGAAGACATCAACGTGAGGCGCGTGAACGGCGCGTACCTCGCAGGTCACGCGGTGCCCGAGGGCGTGACGGCGACGACCGAGCCGGGCGCGGCTCTGAAAGGGGCGGAGTTGGTCGTGCTGGCCGCGCCTTCGCACGCGACGCGCGCGGTGCTGGAGGGCATGCGCGAGTTGTTCGAGCCGGGCGCTGTCTTCGTCAGCGCGACGAAGGGCGTCGAGGTCGAGACGGGCAGGAGAATTTCCGAGGTCGTCGGGGAAGTCTTAGGCGCAGACGCGGCGGGGCGCTTCGCATGTCTCTCGGGGCCTTCGTTCGCGCAGGAGGTCGCGGCGGGTCAGCCGACGGCGGTCGTGGCCTCTTCGCGTGACGAGGCGCTGGCCCGCCTCGTGCAGCAGGCGCTGAGCGCGCAGAATTTCCGCGTCTACACCAACCCGGACGTAACGGGGACGGAGTTGGGCGGAGCCTCGAAGAACGTGATGGCGCTCGCCGCCGGGATGGTCGCGGGGCTCGGGCTCGGGGCGAACACGGTCTCGGCGCTCATCACGCGCGGCCTGGCCGAGATGACGCGGCTGGCGCTGGCCGAGGGCGGCCGGCTCGAAACATTGATGGGGCTCGCGGGTCTCGGCGACCTCGTGCTGACCTGCACGGGCGGGCTCTCGCGCAACCGCTTCGTCGGCCAGGAACTCGGGCGCGGCCGTTCTCTCGAAGACGTGCTCGGGGGGATGCACGAGGTCGCCGAAGGCGTGCGCACCACGCGCGCCGTCCGCCTCCTCGCCGCCCGCAGCGGCGTCGAGATGCCCATCGTCGAAGAGGTGCACGCCGTCCTCTACGACGGCAAGAGCGCCCGCGCCGCGGTCGAGAGCCTGATCGCACGGCCGCTGAAAGGGGAAATAGATAGTAGTCAGTAGTCAGTAGTCGTAGCGCTCCGCGCTCCGGTCTCTGCCGGTGACACACTGACGTTTCTAAGGGTCTTCTACTGGCTACAGACTACTGGCTACTGTCTACTTGATTATGACTGAAGAGAAAGTGCTCGTGACGAACAGGGCGGCGCTGCACGAGTACCACATACTGGACAGGCTCGAAGCCGGCATCGCGCTCCAGGGGACGGAGGTGAAGAGCATCCGCGCGGGGCAGATACAGTTGAAGGAATCGTACGTCTCGGTGCGCGACGGCGAGGCGTGGCTCTTCAACGCGCACATCTCGCCCTACTCGCACGGCAACCGGCTCAACCACGACCCCGTGCGCACGCGCAAGCTCCTGCTCCACCGCCGCGAGATCGACCGCCTCGAAGAGCAGTCCACGACCAAGGGGCTGACGCTCGTCGTCACGCGCGTGTACCTGAAGGGCGGCCGCGTCAAATTTGAAATAGGCGTGGCCCGTGGTAAAAAACTCTACGACAAGCGAGAGACAGAGATGCGCCGCACCGTCGAGCGCGAGACGCGCGCGCAGTTGAAGGAGCGCGCGAAAGGATAAGGAGACGACCCGACTATGGACATTCAAACGAGCACCGGCACCCTCGCGGACGCCGACGTACAGGCTTTGGCGGTCGCCGTGTTCAAGGACGAGAAGGCCGACGAGGGTTTCCTCAAAGAGCTCGACGCCGCGGCCGGCGGCCTCGTCCGCTCCGTCCTCGAAGCCGAGGAGCTGAAGGGCAAGGAGGGCGAGACGGTCTACCTGCACCTGCCCGCGGGCGGCGACGGGCCGAAGGCGCGGCGGCTCCTGCTCGTCGGCGTCGGCGAGCGCGCCGACTACCGGCCCGCGCAGGTCTCGCAGTTCGCGGGCGCCGCCGTCCGGCACTTGCGCGCGCGCAACGTCAAGACCGTCGGGTTAGTCCCGCGCCTCGACGACGCGGCCTCGGCCGCCGCCAAGGCCGCCGTCGAAGGCGCCGTCATCGGACTCTTCGAGCCGGACAAGTACCGCACCGTGGACAAGGAGGAGCGCGCCGTCGAGCGCCTCGTCGTCGTCGCGCCGGGCGCGGCCGAGGACGAGCTTCGGAGCGGGGCCGAGCGCGGCCGCGTCGTCGGCGAGTCGGTCAACTTCACGCGCGACCTCGCCAACGAGCCCGGCGCCTACATGACGCCGACCATCATGGCCGAGCGCGCGCAGGAGATCGCCAACCAGTTCGGGCTCGACATCGACGTGCTCGACCAGCCGCGGATGGAGCAGGAGGGCATGGGCGCGCTCCTCTCGGTCGCGCGCGGCTCCGACCAGCCGCCGAAGATGATGGTGCTCACCTACATGCCCGAAGGCAAAGAGCAGGTCGAGGACGGCGAGGACTTCCTCGCGCTCGTCGGCAAGGGCATCACGTTCGACACGGGCGGCATCTCCATCAAGCCCAGCGAGAACATGGAGCTGATGAAGTACGACATGACGGGCGGCGCGACCGTGCTCGGCGTCATGCGCGCCGTCGCGCAGTTGAAGCCCCCGATCCCCGTCCTCGGCGTCGTCCCGTCCACCGAGAACATGCCCTCGGGCAAGGCCACCAAGCCCGGCGACGTGGTCGTCGCCATGACGGGGAAGACCATCGAGGTCATCAACACCGACGCCGAAGGCCGGCTCATCCTCGCCGACGCCGTCTCCTACGCGAAGAAGCTCGGCGCCACCCGCGTCATCGACATGGCGACGCTCACCGGCGCCGTCTCCATCGCCCTCGGCGACGTGAACACGGGCATCCTCGGCACCGACCAGGAGCTCATTAACGAGGTCATCGAGTCGGGCCGGGAGGTCGGCGAGAAGTTCTGGCAGTTGCCGCTCGACAAGGAGTATTCGAAGCAGATCAAGTCCGACATCGCCGACATCAAGAACGTCGGCGGCCGCAAGGCCGGAACCATCACCGCCGCCGCCTTCATCAAGGAGTTCGCCGACGGCATCTCCTGGGCGCACCTCGACATCGCCGGCACGGCCTGGGGAGACGAGGCCAAGCCCTTCCGCTCGAAAGGCCCGACGGGGGTCGCCGTCCGCACGCTCCTCAACTTCATCGAGCGCGAGTCGGCGCGCACGGACGGGGGGAATGGAGGCGAGGGGGAGACGAAGTAGCCGCCGCCTCGACGCCGCAAATGTTGACGCTGGTGTTCACATATGTGGACGCCGGCGTCAACATTTGTTGACAGGTGAGTGTTGGAGGAAAACTAAAAAGCTGTCACTTCCTGAGCTTTTTTGTTGCAAGGGTTTTGGCATGTGCGTTGCAGTACGCGCGTGAAGAGAGAGTCTGTGGGTACGGGCACCACTAAATGTCCTCGCCCCCCTCGGCGGCCGCTCGAGGTTAAGCACCGACCGACAGGCTCAAACACTTCACACGCGTTCGTCCCGTTCGAAGTGCTCAAGGGTTTCTCGTAAACTCCGGGCACCAAGGGCGGGACGAACGCGTCTAAAGGTGATATAGTGGCGGCGAAGGGGAACCTCCCCGCCCGCGGCGTTCTCGCCGAACCAGAGCGACGGCTGGGGACGCCGGCCACAGAGTTTTGGTAGCTGGCCGTGGTCGATTACTACAAAGTCTTAAAGGTCAAGCGGACGGCCTCGTCGGCCGAGATCAAGTCGGCCTACAGGAGGCTTGCGCGCGAGCGCCACCCGGACGTGAACGGCGGGACGGAGGCGGCGGCGCGCGAGTTCGCCCTCATCTCCCTGGCCTACCGAACGCTCAGCGACCCGCAGGAGCGCGCGCACCACGACACGCAGCTCAAGCGCGCGCACAGCGGCGACTTCGTGGGCGGGGGCTCGGTCTTCCACTCGAACAACCCGCACGCGCAGCGTCTGCGTCGGATGGCCGTGCAGGCGCGCTTCGACCGCCGGGTTGACCAGCTCATCGAGGCCGACCGGCGCGAGAACTTCGCGCTCCAGCAGGCGGTGTTTACGACCGTCACGCTCTTCCTCTCGACCTTCTTCGTCTCCTGGTTCAAGCCGGCCTTCTGGTACAACTTCCAACTCGTCGGCCGCGCCGTCGTCGTCACGCTCTTCTGCATCGGGCTGTGGCATCTGGCCGTGCGCCTGAAGGCGTGCTTCCAGCACTACACATATAACCCGCGCTCGATCCACGACTCGCTCATCAACGCCGACCTCGGCGAGCCCGACAAGCCCTTCACGCGCTTCACGGCCTCGACCTTCCTGATTCTGGGCTACCTCCTGAGCCTCGCGGGCGGGCTCTACGTCGGCTCCGTGATGAAGTACGTGGAGATTTTCAACGACATCAACTACCTCTTCGGCCAGAACTTCCGCCCCGACCTGCTCTTCTACCCGCCGATTGCCGTCCTCATCGTGGACACGATGCACAACGTGGCGTCGAAAATAGATTAAAACCCCGGCGCCCTCCGTTCGTCCTTCGTACCTTCTTCCATGCCAACTTCTTGCGCGCGGCCGTGCGGGTCATGTATATTTCGCCGCACGAGCAGTTCAACACTGCTTCAAACGACAGCCGAACAATTGAAGGGCAGCAGCAGCCAGGAGCCGGCGGGGCAGAGTCTCGACCCGGAGTCGAAATTCTCCTTGCGCGTTCCCGCGCACGCCGGTTCGGCCGACCAGACATCGCGAGTCCGAAGCGCAAGAGTTTTGCAGACCACGGAGACCACTTCAAACACGGTGAGTAACGACACCGCGCGCGCCGCAGTCGCGCCGCACACGAACGCCGACGGCCCGCCCGCCACCGAGCGCGCACACGCGCCGCTCTAGTCGAACGCGGTTGGCCGTCAGGCTTCGCTAGGGAAGGGAGCCGACCGATGGCCAGACGCATCACGGAACGACAGAGCCTCGCGCTCAAGCTCGAACACCTGAGCGACACCGAAGTCCACGAAGTCCTCGACTACATCTCCATCATGGAGTCTATGCGGCGTGCCGCCTCTCTGTCCGCGACGTGGGAGGACGATCTGGTCTCGCTCCTCGCCGAGTCGAAGGAGAACGAGCGCGCGCGCCAGGCGTTCGAGTGGGAGTCGGTGCGCCGCCGCGCTGAACGCAAGGCCGCGCTCAGCGTCGCCGCCCGCGCATGAGAGTCGAGACACGCGCCGAGGCGCGCCCGAAGTCGAAGTCAGTCCGGCGCGGCCGATTCGCGCCGGGCTTCCCCGTCCTTTTTTTTCTGGCGCTTCTCTGCCTGCTCGCGACCCCGCACGCCCGAGCCGCACAGGGCGAGCTCACCCCGCTCCAACAAGAGATAAGAGTACTGACCGCGCGCCTCTCGTCTTCAGACGTTGAAGAGAGGCGCGCGGCCGTCATGCGGCTGGGCGCGTTGGGGCGGCCCGAGGGTTCGAGGGCCGCCGCGGCGGCGCTCGGCGACGGGGCGGCAATCGTCCGCGCGACCGCGGCGCGCGCCGTGCTCTCGCTCCCGGCGGGCGAGGCCGCGACGCTTCTCCTGCCGCTCCTGCGCGACCGCGACGAGTTCGTGCGGCGCGAGGCCGCCTACGCGCTCGGGCTCACGCGGAGCCCTCTGGGCGTGTCGGCGCTCGCCGCCGCGGTCGAGACCGACAAGGAGGCGTCGGTGCGCGGCGCGGCGGCCGTGGCGCTCGGGCAGGTAAGAGACGCGAGCGCAGTCCCCGCACTCGCGGGCGCACTTTCGAGGCGTCTACAGGCTTCGGGATTCTTCAACCGCCTGCGGCGGCGCAAGGTCGAGGAGGACGAGTTCGTGCGGCGCGCGGCCGCCGTCTCGCTCGGACAAATCGGGAGCCGCGAGGGCGTGCCCGTGCTCGTCGAAACCCTCTCGAACGCGCGGACGCCCGACGACGTGAGGCGCGAGGCGGCGCGCGCGCTCGGCATCATCGGAGACCCGGCCGCCATCCCCGCGCTCCGCGCCGTGCTCACACACCGCGACCCATATCTTTCGCGCACAGCCTTCGAGGCTTTGAGGCTGCTCGACCCGGCGACCGCGGCGCGACCGTCGGGCGGAGGGTTGTGAAGACGACAGAGAAGTGGGTTGTCAGGGGTAAGGCCGTCAAGGGTAAGGCGAAATAAGAACGGCGGTGAGAGTGGCTGACTCTCACCGCCGTTTCATTCATGTTCGCCGGTTCTTCAGACTTCCGTCTTGTCGCCGCGGCCCTGTCCGCTGCGGCTGCGCGCGGCGCGTGCCTGCGGGAGTTGGACGGCGGCGCCGCCGGTCTTGACTGCCGGCTTGTCCGACTCGTCCTCCGCCTCCTGCGACTCGGCGATGAGCGCGCCGCCGGAGCGCTTCGAGAAGGAGAGCTTGCCGCGCGCGTCGTCGAAGTCCACGTAGACGAGGTCGCCCAGGCCCACCTGCTCGGTCGCCACGAGGTTCGAGAGCGGGTAGACCATGAACCGCTCGATGGCGCGCTTCAAGTGGCGCGCGCCGTACTTGAAGTCGATGCCCTCTTCGAGCAGAAAGTCCTTCGCCGAGTCCGAGCACTGGAAGACGAACTTCGTCCCGGCCGACTTCATGATGCGATCCTGCACCGACGCCAGCTCCAGCTCCAGGATTTGCATCAGGTGGTGCTCCTTCAACGAGCGGAAGACGACCACCTTGTCGATGCGGTTCATGAACTCGGGAGAAAACTTCTTCCTGGCCGCCTCGACCGCCGTGCGGTAAATCTTCTGATCGACCTCGGAGTCTTGCGGGTGCTTCCCGCCCTGCTTGGGCGCGAACCCGATGCCGCCCGAGATCAGTTCCGACATCTCTCTCGCGCCGAGGTTGGAGGTCATCACCAGCATCGTCTTCGAGAAGTCCACCCGCCGGTTGTCGCCCAAAGTCAGCGTCGCCTTGTCGAGGATGCCGAGCAAAAGCTGCCAGAGCGAGTCCGACGCCTTCTCGATCTCGTCGAAGAGGACGAGCGAGAGCTTCGTCTCCTCCGTGTGGTAGCGGTCGAGGTTCTCCTGCGTCAGCATCGGGCTCGTCTCGCGGTGCCCGAGGTAGCCCGGGGGCGAGCCGATGAGCTTGGCGATCTCGTGCGAGTGCTGGAACTCGGCGCAGTCGATCTTAATCACCGCGTTCGGGTCGCCGAACAGCACCTCGGCCGCGGCCTCGACAACTCTCGTCTTGCCCGAGCCCGTAGGCCCGAGGAAGAGCATGGTGCCGACGGGGCGGTTCGGCGGGTTCATCCCGGCGAGGAAAATCTGGTAGAGGCCGCTCATGCGGCGGACGGCGCGCTCCTGCCCCACGATGCGCGCGGCCAGTTTCTCCTCGAACTCCTGCGCGCGGGGGCTCTTCTGGTCGGGGTCGAGCAGAACCGTGTTGGTGTTGATCGTTTCTCTGTCCATAACTGCAACCATGGCTCGTCCTCCTTTACAGGGAGCGCCGGCGTCGCGACCTTCCGGCTTGCGGGAGGCCGCCGCGTGTGGCGACTCCCGGCCCTCGGGCCGCTTCCGGTCTTACTCCTTGCAAAGAGCGAACCGCACCTCTTTGATGATACCTGCTAAGTCGTGGTTTGCTTTAGCGCATCGGCCGGGGGGCGGCGGCGCTCGATTGATGAGAGCACTATATATACGACAAAGAGGTTGTTGTCACTACAAAATGTTCGAGAAGCTCGATTTTTTTATCCAGGGGGCTGGGGCGCCTCCCCGCCGCATTCTGACACTTCGCGGCACCCGGCGGGTGACAAGAAACGGCCCGATTCAAAATAATGAAGTCCGCACCCGCGCGCTCCGCCACCCCTAAACGTGGAGCGAGCGCCTCGGCGTGTGTCAAAACGTGAGCGGCGCGGCGCGCGGCGGCGTGGCCGCGCGTGACAGAAATTTTAAGGGCGCGGCGGGCAACCCCGCCGCGCCCTTTGGGTTGCCCCTCAGGCAACCCGGAAGGCCCGGATGACAGGCGCCGGCCTCAGTCGTAGTATTCGAGGCCGAGGTGCGTGATGAGGTCTTCGCCGCGCAGGTGGCGGAGCGTGTTCTTGAGCTTCATCAACTGGATGAAGATGTCGTGCTCGGGGTAGAGGTCGGGCGCGGTCATCGGCGACTTGAAATAGAAGGAGAGCCACTCCTGCGTGCCCTTCATCCCGCAACGCTGCGCGAGGTCGAGGAAGAGCGCGAGGTCGAGCACAATCGGCGCGGCGAGAATCGAGTCGCGGCAGAGGAAGTCGATCTTGATCTGCATCGGGTAGCCGAGCCAGCCGAAGATGTCGATGTTGTCCCAGCCCTCCTTGTTGTCGCCGCGCGGCGGGTAGTAGTTGATGCGGACGACGTGCGAGAAGTCCTTGTAGAGCTGCGGGTAGACATCGGGCTGGAGGATGTATTCGAGCACGGAGAGCTTCGACTCCTCCTTGGTCTTGAACGACTCGGGGTCGTCCAGAACTTCGCCGTCGCGGTTGCCGAGGATGTTGGTCGAGTACCAGCCGTGCAGGCCCAGCATGCGCGACTTCAGGCCCGGCGCGAGGATGGTCTTCATCAACGTCTGGCCGGTCTTGAAGTCCTTGCCGCAGACGGGGGCGCCGTTCGTGTTGGCCAGTTCCATCAGCGCGGGGATGTCGACCGTCAGGTTCGGCGCGCCGTTGGCGAAGGGCACGCCCGACTTGAGCGCGGCGTAGGCGTAGACCATCGAGGGCGCGATGGCCTTGTGGTTGTCGCGCATCGCCTGCTCGAAGGACTTGAGCGTCTTGTGGACGGCGTGGGGCTTCAGGAAGATTTCGGTCGAGGCGGCCCAGACGATGACGAGGCGCGAGCACTTGTTCTTGCGCTTGAACTCGGCCATGTCCTCGATGAGCTGCTCGGCCAGCTCGAACTTGTTCTTGCCCTCCTTGACGTTCGTGCCGTTGAGGCGCTTGACGTAGTGCTGGTCGAAGACGGCCTTCATCGGCTTGAGCTTCTGGAGCTGCGGCTTGAGCTGCGCCAGCAGTTCTTTCTCAAGCACGCCCGCGGTCAGCGCCGCCTCGTAGGCCGAGTCGGGGAAGATGTCCCACGCGCCGAAGACGATGTCGTTCAGGTCGGCGAGCGGGACGAACTCCTTGATGAGCGGGTTGCGGTTCTCGGTGCGCTTGCCGAGGCGGATGGCGCCCATCTGCGTGAGGCTGCCGACGGGATCGGCCAGGCCGCGCTTGATGGCCTCGACGCCCGCGATGAAGGTGGTGCTGACGGCGCCCAGGCCGACGAGCAGCACGCCGAGCTTGCCCTTGGCCGGCGCGATCTCGAACCCGTTCTGCCCGGACGCGGGTGCTCCATTCTTTTTTGCTGACAAAGTTGCTGGTCTCCTTCTCAAGTGTATTGTGGAAGGATAGCGATTCGCGCGCGCCGCGTCTTGCCGTTTCTTGCGCAATACGGGCGGCGGCTTGCTGTCGGCGCGCGGCGAAGATGGTCAAGGCTTTCATCCCCCCCGACGAATACCGGAGGCGCTTCGGGAGGCAGTAGATCGGGCGTGAACCGTGATGAACCGTAAACCGTGAACCGTGAACCGTGACAAGAGAAGACGTGTTCTTCTTCTTGTCACGGTTCACGGTTCACGGTTCACGGTTCACGCTCCTCTTTTACTTGATGCCTTTGCGCGCGAGCTGCTCTTTGAGTGCGGAGGCGACGGCCGCGTCGAAGCCGGTCTGCGTGCCGGAGTGCTTCTTGCGCTCGGCGGCGATGTGTTCGTCGCGCTGCTTCTTGAGCGTGACGATCTCGTCGCGAATCTTCTTGCGCTCGGCGAGGCGGCGCGCGACCTCCTGCCTGCGCTCGTCGGCCGAGAGCTTCTGCAAGTCGGCGGGCAGGTCTTCGGCCTTCACCTCGTCGAGCTTGACCGACTCGTTCTCGATGGACTGGAGCAGGTCGCCGACGTACGCGTCCTTGTTCAGAGCCTTGTTGACGGCGCGCTCGGCCTGCGCGACCCTGGGCGCGGCGCCCGCGACGGCCGACTCGGTTCTCACCTGGCGGGCCCTCGCGTCGTCGCGGAACTTCTCGCCCTCCTCGCCCGCGCCGCCGCCGTAGGCGAGGTACGTCGCGCCCAAGCGGTTGCCGAGTTCGGAGAGGCGCGTGTCGTAGGGCGTGGCGATGGCCTGGACGCCGCCGTCCTGCGCGATGGCGAAGTACTGACCCTCGCCGCGGCGGGCGATCTGCTGCCAGATTTGACGGGTCGTCGCGTCGGCGCCGCACTGGATGGTGTTGACGACCATGCCGGCCTTGACGGCCTCGGCCGTCGTCTCAAGCGTGTCGGGCTCCTGCGCGTAGTCGTCGTGCGGCGGCGCGTCGCCGACGAGGAAGACGATCTGCGCGGTGTTCGACTGCGGCTTCGACCAGCCGGCCCGGCGCACGCCGTCGGCGAGCCCCCGGCGCACGTTCTCGGGGCCGTCGCCGCCGCCGTCGGCGCGGTACTCCATCAGCGTGGTGTAGACCTGGTCGAGGTCGTTGGTGAGCGGCAGGACTTGCGTGACGTAGGCGTCACCCTGGTCGCGGTAGGCGACGAGCCCGACGCGCACCGACGGCTTGGCGGGCGTCTGCATCACCTCGTTGACGATGCCCCAGATGCGCTGCTTCGCGCCGTCGATGAGCCCGCCCATCGAGCCGGTCGTGTCGAGGACGAAGACCATCTCAAGCGTCTTCTCGCCGCCGGCGGGCTGCTTGACGGCCGGCTCGTGCGGCCCGGGCATGTAAGTCCTCGCGAGCGCGGAGGCCATGCCAATCCCCAGGGCGAAGGTCAAAACGGCGGTCGAGAATCTCATCAAGAAACGCTTCATATTCGTCTTCCTCTCCTCCGAATCATTTGACGGCCGGCGCGGTCGGCCGATGCTTTCTGTGGGATGAACGGGGGGCGGGGAAGAGTCTTGCAGAAAAAAGTAGCCAGTGGTCAGTAGACAGTAGTCAGCAGGTAAAACAATTACGGCGGGCGTCCTGTTTTGAAACCACGACGCCCGCCGATGTCTTCTACTGACTACTGACTACTGGCTACTGGCTACTGTCTACTTTTTCTTAGCCGCGGACGAGCGCCTTGCGGTAGGCGCGCGGCGAGATGCCGGTGGCCTGGCGGAAGGCGCGCGCGAAGTGGCTGGAGCTCATGTAGCCGACGCGCGCGCCGACCTCGGTGACGGGCAGGTCGGTCTCGGCGAGGAGCGCCTGCGCCCGCGCGGCGCGGAGGGCGGCGAGGTAGGCGTGCGGCGTCGCGCCGGTCAGCTTCTTGAAGAGGCGCGCGAAGTGGAAGGGCGAGAGGTGCGCGGCCGAGGCGATCTCTTCGAGCGCGAGGTCGCGGTGCATGTGCGCGTGCATCAGCTCGACGGCGAGGCGTATGCGCCGGTCGACGAGGCCGGCGCGCGAGAGTTCGAGGTGCGCCGAGCGGCGCAGGTTCGCGTAGCGGCGGAGCAGTTGGACGAGCGCCTGCTCGACGAGCGCGCCGACGACCAGCTCCTGCCCGGCCGCCTCTTCGCGCAGCTCGTCGGCGAGGTCGCGCGCGAGCCGCGCCAGTCGCGCGTCGTTGCGGGCGGCGCGCTCGCGGAAGGTGACGACCATGTCGGCGCGCGCGAGCCCGGCGCGCGCGGCGCAGTCGGTGACGAAGACCGGCGAGAGCCGGACGAGGACGAACTCCGCGTCGCCCGCGCTCGCGGCGCTCACGTCGTCGCCGGGGGCGGCGAGGAGTGCCGCGTCCCCCGAGATTTCGCCGGACTCGTCGTCGCCTTCCGTGTGCGAGGTGCCGGCCCAGCGCATGCTCCCTCGGAGCAGGAGGAGCGCGGCGTAATCTGCGCGCGCGCCGCCCGACCAGCGGAGCCTGCGCCCGGCGCGGAGGTGTACGGAGAAGTGCGGCGGGCGCGTGAAGATTCTGTCCTGGGTCTGCTCGGCGGGGCTCATCCCGTTTCGCCGCGCGCCGCGCCTTCCGCGCGGAGTCTGTCGAGCGCCGCGCGCATCTCCCCGGGGTAGTCGGTGAAGACGGCGCGCAGGTTCAGCCTGAGCGCGCGGCGCAGGGAGGCGGGGGAGTTGACCGTCCAGACGAGGACTTCGAAGCCGCGGCGTCGCGCGGCCTGAACGGTCGCGCCGCGCAGGAGCGAGCGGTGGAGTGAGATTTCGTCCGCGCCGCACGCCCCGGCCTCGGCGATGATTTTGGCGGCCGGCAGGAAGGGCCGCGGCCAACTGCGCCCGAAGAGGGCGGCCGTGCGAATCTCGGGCGCGAGTCGCTTGACCTCAAGCAGAGAGTCGAGCGCGAAGCTCTTGACGACGACCCTTGAGGCGAGTTCGTGCTTGTGAATCAGCTCGACGACGGCGCGCGCCAGCGCGGGCCTTCGCGCGGCGTCCTCGCACTTCATCTCGGCGTAGAGCGTGTGCGTGCCGTAACGCTCGAAGACCTGCGCGAGCGTCGGAATCTTTTCCCGTGCGTACTCCAGAGGCGTCGTCAGCGGGTGCCGGGCGAGGAACCATCCGCCCGCGTACATCTGCGAGAGCGCCGTCGAGGAGTGGATGTCGGCCGCCGCGCTGACCCCGGCCGTCCTCTCCAAAGTCTCGTCGTGGAAGACGTAGGGGACGCCGTCGCGCGCGAGCCGCACGTCGAACTCGATGCCGTCGGCGCCGTCGTCGAAGGCGAGCCCGAAGGCGGCGTGCGTGTTCTCGGGCGCGTGCGCCGAGGCGCCGCGGTGGCCGATGATGAGAGGGCCGCTGTCCTGACTCGGCCCGGCACTTTTTCGGGCGCCTCTATTCACCGCTCTCTTCTTCGACGGCCCTGCTGCGCGGGCTCCGCTTCGCGGCCTTCCGCGGGGCCTTTTGGGCGGCCGGCTTTGCCGCCTCGGCCGCAGGCGCGGCGGGCGCGGCCTTCTTCCTCGACGGCGCGCGCCGGCCGGCCTTCGTCGCTTTCGGCGTTCGGGCTTCCTGACTCAAAGGAACCGGCGAGCCCGTGTCGACGGGGACGGGCGGCGCGGGCTCGGGCGCGGCGCAGGCGTCGGGGTCTGCGCCGCCGTTAGAAGTCTTCACGGGCGACGCGAAGAGGAGCGTGGTGAGCGGCGGGATATCGACGACCGCCGAGTAGGGGAGGCCGTGCCAGGGGTGCTCCTCGGTCTCGACGCAGTTGATGTTGAGGCGGTCGCCGCCGGAGTAGTAGGACGAGTCGGTGTTGAGCAGCAGCCGGTACGTGCCGGGCTCGGGCAGGCCGAAGCGGTAGCCGGGGCGCGGCACGGCCGAGAAGTTCGAGACGCAGACGACGCGCTCACCCGCGGCCGAGTGGCGCATGAAGGCGAGGACGTTCTCAAGGTGGTTGTTAACGTCAACCCACTGGAAGCCGCGCGGCTCGACGTCGAGCTGGTAGAGCGGCGGGTGCTCCTTGACCAGTTGATTGAGGTCGCGGACGAGGGTGCTCACCCCGCGGTGCTCGTCGTCTTCGAGCAGGTGCCAGTCGAGGCTGCGCTCCTCGCTCCACTCGCGCCACTGCGCGATCTCGCCGCCCATGAAGAGCAGCTTCTTGCCCGGGTGCGCCCACATGTAGCCGTAGAGCGCGCGCAGGTTGGCGAACTGCCAGTCGCGCCCGCCCGACATCTTGCTGAGCATCGAGCCCTTCATGTGCACGACCTCGTCGTGCGAGAAGGGGAGCACGAAGTTCTCGCTCCACGCGTAGGTGAAGCCGAAGGTCAGGTTGTTGTGGAAGTAGCGGCGGGCGATGGGGTCGCGCTCGAAGTACTTGAGCGTGTCGTGCATCCAGCCCATGTTCCACTTGAAGTCGAAGCCCAGCCCCCCCTGATCCGTGCCCTTCGTGACGAGCGGCCACGACGTGGACTCCTCGGCGATCATCATCACGCCCGGCACCTCCGCGTGGACGGCGTCGTTCAACTCGCGGATGAAGGTGACGGCTTCGAGGTTCTCGCGCCCGCCGTACTTGTTGGTCGCCGCCTGGCCCGCCTCGCGCGCGTAGTCGAGGTAGAGCATCGAGGCGACGGCGTCCACGCGCAGGCCGTCCACGTGGCACTCCTTGAGCCAGAAGAGGGCGTTGGCGATGAGGAAGTTTCTGACCTCGTTGCGGCCGTAGTTGAAGATGAGCGTGCCCCACTCGGGGTGCTCGCCGAGGCGCGGGTCTGCGTGCTCGTAGAGCGCCGTCCCGTCGAAGCGCGCCAGCGCCCACGCGTCCTTCGGGAAGTGCGCGGGCACCCAGTCCATGATGACGCCGATGCCGCGTCGGTGCAGGTGGTCGACTAAGAATCGGAAGTCGTCCGGGTCGCCGAAGCGCGCCGTCGGGGCGTAGTAGTTCGCCACCTGATAGCCCCACGAGCCCGAGAACGGGTAGCCCTTCAGCGGCAAAAACTCGACGTGCGTGAAGCCGAGCCGCTCGCAGTAGTCGGCGAGCACGGGCGCCGTCTCGCGGTAGGTGAGCGAGCGGTTGCCCTCTTCGGGGATGCGCCGCCACGAGCCGAGGTGGACTTCGTAGATGTTGAGCGGGCGCCGCAGGTGGTCTTGCTTCGAGCGTTGTTCGAGCCACGCGTCGTCGGTGAATTGGTACGACGGCTCGAAGACGACCGAAGAAGTCGCCGGCGGGACTTCGGCGAAGAGCGCGTAGGGGTCTGCCTTGAGGAAGGGGAGGCCGCCGCGCCGGTGCACCTCGTACTTGTAGAGCGCGCCGGGGCCGAGGTCGGGGACGAAAATCTCCCAGATGCCCGACGCGCCCAGGCGGCGCATCTGGTGGAGGCGGCCGTCCCAACTGTTGAAGTCGCCGACGACGCTCACGCCGTCCGCGTTCGGCGCCCACACGGCGAACGAGACGCCGCGCACGCCGCCCAGATTCTGGACGTGCGCGCCGAGCTTGTCGTAGAGATGCCAGTGTCGCCCCTCGCCGAACAGGTGTTCGTCGAAGCTGCCGAGCGTCGGCAGGAAGGCGTAAGAGTCGCGGTGCGTGAAGACGCCGCCGCCGGGGTAGTGCGAGCGCAGTTGGTAGGGGAAGAGTTCCGCGCGGCCTTCGAGCAGCAGCTCGAAGAAGCCCGCGTGGTGCGTGCGCGGCATCTCGCGCGGCGGCTCGCCGTCGATGATGACCTCGACGCGCTCGGCGTCGGGGCGGAAGGCGCGCACGGCGACTCCTCCGGCGGTCGGGTGCGCGCCGAGCAGCGCGTGCGGGTCGGGAGAGTTCGTCGCGAGCAGGCGCTCCAACTCGACGCGCGAAACGTTCGGGTAGCTGGCCGCGCCCGTCTGCCCCGGCTGGTTCGACATCCGTGCCTCCTCCCTCAACCTTTGACCAGGACGGACTGTTCCGTCTGTTCCGACTGTTCGAGCGCGACGGGGGCGAGCCCGAGCGCGAGGGCGAAGTCGCGCGCCTCCGCCGAGAGCGCGACGCCCGCGCGCGCCGCCTCGTGGATGATCTCCTGACCGCGTTCGAGGTTCGCCTCAAGCCCCAGCTCGCGCCCCAGCTCGATGAGCGCGCGCGCCGAGCTGATATTGTCGGCGTCGGGCCGCGTGACGACAAGGCGCGCGGCCTCCGTCACCGTCTCCTCGAAGACGCGCGTGACGGAGGTGCGGTCGATGCGGTAGCCGTAGCGCGCCGCGTCGCGCGCGAGCTCGACGGCCGCGCTGTAGTCGCCCGCCCCGCGCCGCTGCCCGCGTATCTCGCGTTCGAGCCGCAGGCCGACGGTCAGCTCGGCGGCGAGGCGCAGCTCGCGCGGCGGGTGAAATCCGATCTCCTGCAAGCGCTCGATGACGCGGCGGTTCTCTTCGTAAAGGTGCTCGTACTCCTCCATGAAGCGCGCGACGAGCTTGCCGAAGACGCTGCGCGAGAGGTGACCCTGACCCTGCGGCAGGAGTGCTTCGAGCCCGAACTCCTCAGGCCCGAACTCGCTCTGCGCGACGCGCAGCAGCACCGGGAGTGAGGCGGCGCGCAGCTGCGACCAGAGCCGCGCGACTGCCTCCTCGTACTCTGCGGCGCCGCGGTAAGGGCGGAGCGCGCAGTAGTAATCGAGCTCGCCGAAGTGCATCGCGGCGAGCGCGAACTCGTGCCGGCGGCCCGTGGCCTCCTCTTCGAGCGCGAGCCGGACGGTCTCAAGGGCGACGCGCCCGTGCCTTTGCTTTCTGAAGTCGAGCTTGCGGTAGCCGTAGCCGGCCGTCTCGCACGCAGACTCCTGCTCCTCGGGCTCGATGAGGTTGCAGATGGCGACGTGCGCGGCGACGCGCTGCGGCGTGACGCGCGACTGCGCGACCGTGCGCAGGTAGATGTCCGCGCCCGAGGGGCGTTCGGGCAGGTTGCTTTGGGCTTCGGACAGGACTTCGAGGAAGGCTTCGACGGGCGGCGCGAGGCCGAGCACTTCCATCGTCTCGACGACGCGGCCGGCGTAGCGGAGCGTCTGGACGGTCTCTAGCCCCGAGATGTCGTTGAAGAACCAGCCGCAGCTCGTGTACATCGTCAAGGAAGCGCGCTGCGCTTCGAGGAGCGTGAGCGCGCGCACCTTCTCGTCGTCGGAGAGGTGGCGCCCGGCGTGTCTCGACAGGAACTCTTCGCGCCGCGCGGGGCCGCCGGGGCCGAGCAGCTCGACGTACTCGTCGCGCGCGACCCAGGGGTCGCGCAGGAGCCGGGCGCCGGCCTCCTCGAACTTAGGCGCGAGGTCGTCGCGCAGGAGGTCGAAGGCGGCGCGCAGCGGCGCGCGCCAGCGCTGGTTCCAGCCGCCGGGCGCCGAGGCGTTGCAGCCGCAGTCGCGCGTCCAGCGACCCAGGCCGTGCGCGCAGCTCCACGCCGTGCCCTCGCCGTTCGGTCCCGGTCGGATGAGAACTTCGTGTTCGGGCTCGTGTCCGTCGAGGAACTCGCCGTAGTTCGTCACCTTCAAACCGTGGCGCGCGGCCTCGACCTCCAGAGCGTAAGCGATGCAGCGGTCGCCGAAGCGGAAGTGGTGGCCGTAGCTCTCGCCGTCGGTCGCCACGTTCACGATCTGCGCCCCGCCGCGCGCCGCGCGCGCGCACGCCGCGAGCAGCCCGTGGCTCGACGCCAGCAGCCCCTCGAACGCGATGCCGCGCGCGATCTGCCCGTCGTAGAAGAAGACGGCGAGGGAGCGCCCCGAGCCGTCGGGGTGGAAGTACCTGTAGGGGACGGTCGTGTCTACGCGGCCGTCGGGGGCGTCCTGCCAGGTCTCGGAGCCGAGCGGCCGGACGGCCTCGGCCTGGTAGGGCGAGAGGATGACGTAGCGCAGGCCCTCTTCGATGAGCGCCGCGAGCGTCGCGTCGTCGCAGGCCGTCTCGGGGAGCCAGAGCGATTCGGCCTCGCGGCGGTAGCGGCGGCGGAAGTCGGCGAGCCCCCAGCGTATCTGCGTGCGGCGGTCGCGCTCGTTGCAGAGTGGGAGGATGGCGTGGTGATAGCCTTGCGCGACGGCGTTGCCGTGGCCTGCGTGGCGCAGGACGCTTGTGCGGTCGGCCTCGATGATGCGCGCGTAGGTCTCGGGCTGGCGGCGTTCGAGCCAGTTGAGCAGCGTCGGGCCGAAGTTGAAGCTGAGGCGCGCGTAGTTGTTGACGACGCGCTCGACGCGGCCGTGCGTGTCGCTGATGCGGGCGAAGGCGTTGGGGCGGTAGCACTCGGCGTGGATGCGCTCGTTCCAGTCGTGGAAGGGCGTGGCGCCGGGCTCGCGCTCGACCAGTTCCGTCCAGGGGTTCTCGCGCGGAGGCTGGTAGAAGTGGCCGTGAATGACCAGCGCGGTCGTCATCTGTAGGGCTTGCTCCGTTGGCTGATGGGGAAGTCGGATTTAACCTATCACGAATCGCGCGAGAGTCAAATTCAGGCGGGTACATGCCGGAAACAATTAACCACAGAGACACAGAGGCACAGCTAAAACAGTAAATACTGCTTCCAGCTGTGCCTCTGTGTCTCTGTGGTTAAGCAGCTTTAGGCTTTAGCGCTGGGCGACCTGAGCCTCCTGCCGGTTGATGCTCTTGAGCGTGATGTCGAGCGAGCCGATGTCGTGCGACAGACGCGCCTTGACGGGGACGTGGCGCTCGTCGCTCGTCACCCAGATGGACATCTTGCCCTTGCCCTCTTCGATGGGGCGGCCCGGCCCGAACAGCTCGATGTCCACGCGGACGACCTCGACCTTGCCGAGCACGCTCTTCAGCTTCTTCTTCTCGGCGACGACCGTGGCCGGCACCTGGAAGACGCGCCCCGAGTCGCTGATGGCGATGTTGAAGGTCTGACCCGGCGTGAGCGGCTGCGTGCGCAGGAAGTAGATGGCCGAGACGATGTCCTGCGTCGGCCCGTCGAGCACGGCCGTAATCACGCGCGGCGCGGCCTGCGCGTTGTTCGGGTCGCGCTCCGTGAACTCGACGGTCTTGGACTGCTGGTCGAAGACGGTCTCGCTCGTGCGGACGCGCTTGCCCTGCTCCTCTTTTCTGACGGTGCGCAGCGCGTAGAAGTCGTTCGGCTCGACCTGCGACTCGGCGTGGAACTTGAAGCTCATCCCGAAGAGCTTCGTGAAGAAGCCCTTCGACGTGACGTCGGTCGTCAGCACGAGCGGCGCGGGAGCGGCCTCCTGACCCTCGCCCTCGACGGCGACGTGCGAGGCCGTCGGCCGCTGCGCCTTGAAGCGCAGCTCGGCGATGTTGATGCCCCGCAGGATGGCGCGCGTGAACTCGCCCTCGTAGACCAACTCCTCCAACGGGACGAAGGGCATCGCGGCCTGCGTGCGCGGCGGTGTACGCTCTTTGGGCGTGTCCGTAGCCAGTACGACCGAAGAGAGTACAACGGCAAAAACGAGTGCCGTCGCCGTCGTGGCGGTTATTTTGGACAGAATTCTGCGAGGCATAGCGTACATCCCTCTTTCAACCCAAGTTTTGCGTGCTTGTTCAGGTCAGAAAGCCAGAACTGCCTTCAGCCATAGCACGCCCCATGCCACGAGCAGACCCAACGCCGCGCGGTACTCACGATAACGCAGGTAGAGAGACGGGTCGAACCTGACGGCCGAGCTTTCGCCCGCCCTGTACGGCGTCGGGCGCGGGAGGAGGAGAGGCACGGCCGACGCGTATTGTTTGTACTCCTCGCCGAACATCTCGGCAAGGGTCGCAGCTTCGACGCGCATCACGGGCCAGTAGATGCCCAGGAACAGCGACGCGAACAGCCCGCCGAGGACGAGGAGCAGCAGCAGGCTCGAAGAGGCCGCGACCGTAAAACCCAGACCCAGAATGAAGCTGCCGAGGTAGAGCGGGTTGCGCGTGTGCGCGTAAGGCCCGGAGACCGCCAGCCGCGCGTTCTTGCGGATGTGCCCCGAAGCCCACGCGCGTATGGCGAGGCCGACGAGCGCCACCGCGCCGCCGATAAACAGGGAGCGCCGGTCGGGTCTGGCCAGCACGATGAACACCGCCGCGCAGACGAACCCGAGCGGGACGCGCCACCGCTGCACCCACGTCCCGCCCCTACGCGCCACCGACACGCACCTCGACCACGCCGGAAATTTTTTCGGCCCGGCGCAGCCTCTCGCCGATGGCCGCCGCGACCTGTTCGACGCCGATCTCCATGCACACCCACTGCGAGCACGCGCGGCGGTGGCAGTCCGTGCGGCAGCCGATGTCCAGGCGCTCGACGCAGATGTCTTCCTCGCGTGGGCTACCGTTGCGCCACCACTCGGTCGGCCCGAAGAGGCCGACGACGGGCGCGCCCGCCGCGACCGCGAGGTGCGTCGGGCCTGTGTCGCCGCCGACGTAGACGGCCGCCTTGCGGGCCAGCGCGTAGAAACCTTTCAAGGAGGGAGACGCGGCGGTCGCCGCGCCCGCGCGACTCGAAGCGACGACGCGCTCGGCCAGCTCGCGCTCGCCGGGGCCGTAGGTGACGACCGAGCGCAGCCCGTGCTTGACCAGCAGCGAGTCGGCCAGCTCGCCGAAGCGCGCGGCGTCCCAGAGCTTGGTGGGCCAGCCGCCGCCCGGGTTCAAAATCGTGAATCTTTCTCCGACCGTTTGGACGACCTCGTCGGCCTCGCGCTCGTGCGCGGGCGAGACGTGGACGGGGAACTCCAGAGAGTCGGCCGCCGTCGGCAACTCCACCCCGAGTGCGCCCGAGGCGAGCGCCAGATTCTTTCCGATGACGTTGAGGCGCGCGGGGACTCTGACCGTCTCCGTCAGGAGGAGGCGGCCGGCCGGCTCGCGCAAATGCTCGCGCGCGAAGCCCACACGACGCCGCGCGCCGGAGAGCCTCGAAACGAGTGCTGATTTGAGTAACCCTTGAAAATCTATGGAAAGGTCGAAGGGTGAGGCGCGTAACCGCCGCAACTGCCGACGCGTTGCCGGCAGCGTCTCCCCAGACAACGGCCAGCGCCTCAATCCCTTCGTGTCCACTTCGATGAGGGTTTCTAAAAGAGGGTTGTCCCTCAAAATTTCTGCCGCGCGCCGCTCGACCACCCACGAAATTTTCGCGCGCGGCAGCGCCCTCCGCACGGCCGCCAGCGCGGGCAGCGTGTGCACCACGTCGCCGATGCTCCCGAGTTTGACGAATAGGACGTTCATAAAAATGCGTGAACCGTGACAAGAATAAAGCCGTGAGCCGTAAACCGTAAACCGTGACAAGAAAGAGTCGCCTTCCTCTTGTCACGGTTTACGGTTTACGGTTTACGGCCTTTCACGGTTCACGGTTCACGTTCTTCAACATCTCCGTGCTCGAATGGTCTTTCGGGTCTCCGACGATCTGGACGCGGCCGCCGAAGGAGCGTACCACGTCGCGCTCGGGCACGGACTCTTCGGTGTAGTCGGTGCCCTTGGCGTGGATGTCGGGGCGGAGCGCGAGCAGCAGTTCGGTGACGGTCGGCTCGTGGAAGACGGTGACGTAGTCCACGGCGCGCAGGGAGGCGATGACCTCGGCGCGCTCGCGCTCGGGGACGAAGGGCCGCCCCTCGCCCTTCAGCCGCCACACCTGCTCGTCCGAGTTGATGCCGACGACGAGCAGGTCGCCGAGTCCCTTCGCCGCCTCCAGGTAGCGGACGTGCCCGACGTGGAGCAGGTCGAAGCAGCCGTTGGCGAAGACGACGCGCGCGCCCCCTTTGCGCGCGATGGCGACGCGCGCGATCAAACGGTTGCGCTCAAGGATGCGCGCGGCGGCCGTGGTCTTTGACTGCTCTTCCGTTTCTCTCATCTCGCTACGGCTGCTCGTCCCTGGTGGATGTCATCGTGCCCTCGAAGCGCTCAGCCGCGGGGTTGTAGTGAACCTCGTAGCGGTCGAGCGAGCCGGCGCGCCCGCGGTAGTCAATCTCATACTTCCAGCGGCCGGGGCCGGTCGGCTCCTTCGCGAAGAGGTAGTCCGCCCAGTCGAGCACTTCCGTGCTTTGCTGCCCTTTACTGTCCGTCACGGCCAGGCTCACGGGGTACTGTATCACCCTGTCCTGCTTTTCGCTGTAGCCGAAGAGCGCGGTGTTAAGCCCCATGCAGGCCAGCGCGTCGTAGAGCGCGAACTCGTGCGCCCGGCCGTCGCCGTTATAGTCCTTCAGCCGGAGGATGGTCGGCCGCCCCTCTTGCCCCCGGGCCACGCCCTCGACGTGGTAGTAGCTGCCGGCGTGGATGCGGTAGGGGAGGTCGAATTCGTCTTCGCCCTCCTCCATGACCTTCACCGTGTTGACGACGCGTCCGGCCACCGTGTCCACGAGCGACACGCGCGCGGGGCCTCGGTAGAAACTGCCGCGCGTCTCCTCCGGGCACGTGTAAAACTCTTCGGAGCCGCGCGGGTACTGCTTCGGCCTGAGCATCCAGAGGACGAGCGCCCTCTTCTTCCCGTCCCCGAGTTCGAGCCGGCGTTCCTCGACGACGAGCGCGCCCGCGGGCAGTCCGTAGGGCGCGCGCCGCGCCTGCGCCTGCGCGACAGGGGCGAGGACGAGTAGGGCGACCAAGGCGTGGGGTGCGATTCTCATCAGCAACGTCTCCGACCGTCGGGCGCGGGCGCGCGCCGGCTTAAACCTGTCCCTCGTGTTCGAGCGAGGCCAGAAGCTCATGCGGGTAGACGCAGGCCGTGCCGCGCTTGAGGACGACGACGCCGCCCGCGTGGTTCGCGAGGCGCGCGGCCGTCCGGAAGTCTGCGCCCGAGGCGAGCCCGAGCGCGTAGGTGGCGATGACCGTGTCGCCCGCGCCCGTCACGTCCACGGCCTCGTGCGACCCGACGGCCTCGACGTGGAGCGGCCCACGACCCTCTTCCAGCAACAACATCCCGTCCTTGCCGCGCGTGACGAGCAGGGCGCGGTAGCCCAGTTCCGCGCGCAGACGTTCGCCCTCTGCGGCCAGTTCGTCGGCGTCCGCGAAGCGCCGGCCCGCGACCTGCTCCACCTCGTCCTCGTTCGGCGTGGCCGAGTCGAAGCCCGCGAACTCGCGCACGCGGAAGCGCGAATCGACCACGACCGGCACGCCGGCCGCCCGCCGCAGCGGCGCGACCGTCGAATCACACGCGACGCCGTAGTCGTAGTCCGAGACGACGGCCGCTTCCGCCCGCGCGAAGGCCGCGCCAGCGTTGGAAGCGACCTCGGCGAGGACGCCTTCGTCGTCGAGCATACCGCCCTCGTAATCGAGCCGCACGACCTGCTGCCGCGTCGAGTGCGCGTGGCCGGCGAGGATGCGCACCTTCGTCGTCGTCACGTGCCCCGGCGCGACGACGACGCCGGAGCAATCGACGCCCGCCCCCTTCAACCTCCCGAGCAGCTCGCGCCCGGCCGAGTCGTCGCCGACCACGCCGACGAGCGCGGCGCGCGCGCCGAGCCCCGCGAGGTTCATGGCGCAGTTGGCGGCGCCGCCCGGCACCGTCTCAGTCCGTTCGTGCCGCAGAATCATCACCGGCGCCTCGCGCGACACGCGCCTGATCTCGCCCGACACGAACTGGTCGGCGATCAAATCGCCCAGCACCAGCACGCGCCGCCCCCCGAACGCGCGCACCAGCGCGCTCATCCGCTCCGTCTCCGTTCTGATCTCAACGCTCATGATTGACTGTGTGCTGAGGACTGAGTGCTGAGGGCTGAGGACTGAGTGAAGGCAAGATGCTTCTGTTCTTCACTCAGCCCTCAGCCCTCAGTCCTCAGCCTTTATTATCTCCCTCACGGCTTCGAGGAGATTTTCGGCGACGAGGTCGGGGCGGTGCTTCCACGCGTGGCTCTGGTGTTCGTACTCGCCGCGGCCGTAGCCCGTCAGCACGAGTGCGGCGCGGACGCCCGCGTTGCGCGCCAGCTCCGTGTCGCTGTAGCGGTCGCCGACCATCCAGCTCCGCGCGAGGTCCAGGCCGAGTTCTTCCGCCGCGCGGCGGATGAGGCCGGGCCGCGGCTTGCGGCAGTCGCAGTCGAAGCGGTACGGCGGCTCGCCGACCGAAGGGTGGTGCGGGCAGTAGTAGACGGCGTCGAGCCGCGCGCCGTCGCGCTCCAGCTCTGAGGCCAACACGCCGTGCACGCGCCCGATCATCTCCTCCACGAAGTAGCCGCGCGCCACGCCCGCCTGATTCGTGACGAGGACGGCGAGCCAGCCCGCCTCGTTGAGCGCGCGCACGGCACGGGCCGCGAACGGAAAGACCCTGTAACGCGAGACGTGGTTGACGTAGCCGACCTCCTCCGAGATTGTCCCGTCGCGGTCGATGAAGACCGCGCGCCTCCCTTCGCTCAACGTGCCACCTCGACGTTCTGTCTGAGTTCGAGCGCCCGCGCCGCACGCTCGAAGACGAGTTCAGGGGTGATGGCCGTCATGCAGCGGTGGTCGATGGGGCAGTCGCGCAGCATGCAGGGCGCGCAGTCGGGCGGCCGCCGCACGACCTCGGCCGACGTGGAGAAGGGGCGCGTCGTGTCGGGGTTCGTCGGCCCGAAGATGACGACGACGGGGCAGCCGACGGCCGCGGCGATGTGCGCGGGGCCGGTGTCGTTCGTGACGAGCAGGTCTGAGACTTTCAGCACGGCCGCCGTCTGCGCGAGGTCTGTCCTGCCCGTCAGGATGAAGGGGCGCGCCCGCATGTGCCGCGCGACCTCTTCCGAGATGTCCGACTCTTCGCGCGCGCCGACGAGGACGATTTCCGCGCCGACACTTTCACTTAACAAGTCCGCGACGGCGGCGAAGCGCTCGGCCGGCCAGCGCTTCGCGCGGCTGTTGGTCGAGCCCGGGCAGACCGCGACGACCGGCCGCGCCGGCCGAACGCCGCCCCCGACAAGAAGCATTTGTGCCTCACGCAAACGCGCGTCGGCAACGTGGAGCGCCGTGTCCGGCTCGCGCGCCTCTACGGTCGGGGAGCCGTGGAGAAGCCGCCCCAGCTCCGCGACGAGGTGCAGATAGTAGAAGACTTCGTGGCGACGCCCGCGCCACTCGGGGACGGCGACGCGGTGCGTGAGGAGCGGCGCGCGCCCCTGCGTCGCGTAGCCGACGCGGAAGGGCACGCGCGCGAGCGCGGCGACCAGCGCGGGCGCGAAGGCGTTGGGGAAGAGCACCGCGAGGTCGAAGCGCCGCGCGCGCCACTCGCGCGCCTCGCGGAAGACGGCCGCGGGGCTGCCGGAAGTATTGCCGGCGACGAGGAAGTCGTCGATGAAGTCGGCGCCCGCGAAAATCCCCTCGGCCCAGGGGCGCGTCGCCAGCGTCAGGCGCGCGCGGGGAAAGAGGCGGCGCAACTCGCGCAGCGCCGCCACGGTCATCACCGCGTCGCCCACCCAGTTGACGCCGCGCACGACGACGCGCTCAATCTTCTCCGGCCGGAGGCTATGACTCACGAGGTCAGTTTAGTTCAGAGATGGCAGAGGCGGAAGCCCTCCCTCACGGCCGGGCTTCCGCCTGTTTTGTCCCACGCGCCTGCGCGGTGAGTTCCTGCATCGCCTCGGCGCGGCCGATGCCGATGAGCATGTCGCCGGCGCGCACCTGCGTTTCGCCCGAGGGGTTGAAGATCATCTCGCCGCCCGCGCGGCGGATGGCGGCGATGACGATGTCGAGCTGCGAGCGGATGTTCGTCTCCTTCAGCCTGCGCCCTTCGAGCGGGGAGCCTTCGGCCACCTCGACCTGCTCGAAGGCGAGGTCGAGCGTCTCGGCCGTGATCGAGTCCATGAAGTCCGCGACGGCCGGCTTGAGCAGCGCCTGCGCCATGCGGTGGCTGCCGATGATGGTGGGCGCGATGACGCGGTTGGCGCCCGCGCGCACGAGCTTCGGCTCGGCCGACTCTTCGACCGCCCGCGCGACGATGCGGAGGGCCGGGTTGAGGGTGCGCGCCGTCAGCACGACGTAGAGGTTGTCGGCGTCGTCGGGCAGGCACGAGGCCAGGCCGGCGGCGCGCTCGACGCCCGCCTCGACCAGCGTCTCGTCGAGCGTGGCGTCGCGGACGAGCACCTGCGTGTTCGGGAGTTGCAGGTCGGCGGCGAGCAGGGCGTTGCTCTCGACGACGACGAAGGGGCGTCCCGCGCGCCGCATCTCGTAGACGATGCGGCGGCCGACGCGCCCCGCGCCGCAGATGATGTAGTGACCTTTCAGCTTGGACATCTCCCGCAGGCGGCGGCGCTCGCCGTAGGCCGCCAGAATCTCGGAGCGGACGAGCGACTGGACGGCGGTCGAGAGCAGGTAGCCGGCCGTGCCCACCCCGAGCACCATGAAGAAGATCGCGAAGTTGCGCCCGGCCGGCGAGAGCGGGAGCGGCGGGCCGTAGCCGACGGTCGTCACCGTCATCATCGTCATGTAGAGGCTGTCGGCGAGCGACCAGCCCTCGACGAGCGTGAACCCGACGGTGCCGAAGGCCACCACGCCCGAGAGCGCGGCCAGCGAGTAGAACAGGCTCGCGCGCGGCCTGAACCTCTTCGTCAGCTCTTCTGCGGGGGGCGGCATCGAACCGTACGACTCCGCGGCGGCATCCAAACCTGGTCTCGGGCTAACGCGCCACGTTAGCTAAAGGGATGGGAGGTGTCAATCTGGTAAGTAGTCGGGAGACGGTAGTCAGTAGCCAGTAGGCTCCGCTTGAGGAGGTTGCGGTTGAGAACTGCGCGGTTCGAGCCACAGAAGGTTTTCTACTGACTACTGACTACTGACTACTGGATTTACTATTCCCGACTTACGATTTACTATTCAACACGATGGCTCTGCGTCATCCGCCGAAAGATGTGGTTCCGCCGCCCGCGCACGCGCGCAGGCGCGCGCCGCGTGTCGTCAGGTACGAGCAGCCGCCCGAGGGCTTCTGGCGCCGCTGGCGGCGCCGCCTCATCCGCCCGGCGACGGTCATCCCGACGGTCGTCCTGACGGTCGCGGTCGTCGCCGTCCTCGCCTACTACTACACCGTCTTCTCCGAGCGCATAGACAAACTGCTGCGCGGCGAGGTCTTCACGCGCAGCGCGGGCATCTACGCCGCGCCGAAGCAGATTCGCGCGGGCGACGGCCTCTCGGCCGAAGACCTCGTGGCGCACCTGAAGCGTTCCGGCTACGTCGATCGCGCGCAGCAGGCCGACACCGCGCGCGGCCGTTTCAAAGTCGAAGGCGCGCACGTCGAGATCGAGCCGAGCAAGGACTCGCAGATTGACGGCCGCGCGCAGTTCTCGCACATGCGCGTCCAGTTCGGGAAGGGCGGGAAATCGGTCGCCGCCATCCACGACCTCGGCGCGAACGGCGCGAAGATTCAGAGCGCGTGGCTGGAGCCGGAACTCATCAGCTCCGTCGCCGGGCCGCAGCGCGAGCGCCGCCGCGTCGTCGGCTTCAACGACCTGCCCGACGTGCTCGTCAAGGCCATCGTCGTCACCGAAGACCGCGACTTCTTCAACCACTACGGCGTCAACTTCCGCGGCATCCTCCGCGCCGCCATCCGCCGCTACGACGCCGACCCCAACTCCTTCCTCTCGCGCCAGGGCGGCTCCTCCATCACGCAGCAGCTCGTCAAGAACCTCTTCCTCTCGCCCGAGGGCTCCATCAAGCGCAAAGTCTCCGAGGCGTACATGTCCGTCATCCTCGAGACGCGCCTCGAGAAGAAGGAGATATTCGCGCTCTACTGCAACGAGATTTATCTCGGCCAGCGCGCGGGCTTCTCCATCAAGGGCGTGGGCGAGGCCGCCGAAGGCTACTTCAACAAGGACGTGACCGCGCTCTCCTTACCCGAGGCGGCGCTGCTCGCGGGCATGATTCGCAGCCCGAACCGCTACAACCCGTACCGGCACCCCGAGGTCGCCTTCGAGCGGCGCAACCAGGTCTTGAAGTCGATGGTCGAGGCCGGCGCCGCCTCCGAGGTCGAGGCCGCGCGCGCGATGGCGACCGAGGTCAAGCTCGCGCCCGCGCGGGGCCGCATCGACGCGTCCGAGGCGCCCTACTTCGTGGACTACGCGCAGAACCAGCTCGCCGACATCATCGCCGACACGTCGGCCGCCGAGCGCCTGCGCATCTACACGACCATCGACATGGACTTGCAGCGCGCGGCCTACGCGGCGCTCGTCAAGCAGCTCGCCGCGCTCGACAAGGTGCAGTCCAAACGTTTCCCCGCGGGCACGCTCCAGGCCGCGCTCGTCGCGATGAAGGCCGACACGGGCGAGATCGTCGCGATGGTCGGCGGGCGCGACTACGAGAAGAGTCAACTCAACCGCGCGACCGACGCGATGCGCCAGCCCGGCTCGGTCTTCAAGCCCTTCGTCTACGCCACGGCGCTCAACACGGCCTACGACCCCGTGCCGCGCCTCATCACGGCGGCCACCGTCTACAAGGACGAGGCGACGACCTTCTCTTCGGCCGGGCAGCAGTACTCGCCCGGCAACTTCGGCGACACCTTCTCCAACGCGGACGTGACCCTGCGCGACGCGCTGACGCGCAGCCTCAACGTCATCACCGTCAAGATCGCCGAGGAGGTGACGGTCAGCCGCGTGATGAGCCTCGCGGCGAAGGCGGGGCTGCCGAAGCCGAAGGTGAACTACCTCGCCAACGCGCTGGGGACGAACGAGGTGACGCCGCTCCAGGTCGCCTCGGCCTACACGGCCTTCGCGCAGTTGGGGACGCGCGTGACGCCCGTGGGCATCAGCCGCGTGACGACGGGGTCGGGGACGACCATCGCCGCGCCGCAGGGCCAGAAGAACGAAGTCATGCGCCCGCAGGTCGCCTACATCATGGACTCGCTCATGAAGGACGTGGTGAACCGCGGCACGGCGGCGAAGGTGCGCGCGCGCGGCCTGCGCGCCAACGTCGCGGGCAAGACCGGCACCAGCCGCGACGGGTGGTTCGCGGGCTTCACGCCGAACCTCGTCTGCGTCGTCTACGTCGGCTTCGACGACGGGTCGGATTTGGGGATGACGGGCGGGGACTCGGCGCTGCCCATCTGGACGGACTTCATGACGGCGGCGCTCGCGGCGCACCCCGAGTGGGGCGGCGACTGGCAGGAGCCGCCCGACCTTGAGCGCGCCGAGATAGACCCGCGCACGGGTCTGCTCGCCGCCCCCGACGCGACCGAGAAGCGCACAGAGATTTTCGTCAGCGGCACCGCGCCCACGGCCGAGAGCCTCGGGCCGGACGAGTCGGCCACGCCCGAAGAGGTGCCGCTCCCCGACGCCGACCTGCCGCTGCCGGACGTGACGCCCGTCTACGTGCCGCCGTTCAACGTCAACCCCTCGCCGACCCCCGGCCGGCGCGCCTCCCCGCCCGCGCGCGGCGAGGACGAAGAGGAGGACTCGTCGCGTCTGTCGGGCACCGTCACGCTCGACATAGACCCGGAGACGGGGCTCCTCGCCGCCCAGACCTGCCCCGTCATACGCACGAAGACCTTCGCCCTCGGCACAGAGCCGCGCAGGCGCTGCGGCCCGCAGTACCACCCGAACCCGACCGCCCTCCCCCGCGAGACGCGCCCGCGCCGCACCTCTCCCCCTGGAAGATAAACAGGTCAGGACCGGACGCGGTAGCGGGTATGCTGTCCGGCGGAGTCTTGTCGCACCGGCCCACGCGCTACCCCGGGTCGGGACTGACGGCTATGGAGACAGCCTCTTGAATATTATGAGCAGGCTCTCGCCCGCGTTTGTGTGCGCCGTGCTTCTGTCCGCCGTGGTGTCTGTCGTCTACGCGCAGGAGCCCGCGCCGTCGAGCACCCCTGTCGCGGCGGCCGCGCGCGTCGAGCTGACGCTGGCGGGCGGGAAGGGGCGCGCCGCGCCGGGGTTGACGCGCGAAGACGTGCGCGTCTTCGTGGACGGCGTCGAGCGCCCGGTCGTCTCCTTCGAGAAGGAGACGCAGCCAATCAGCTACGGCCTCGTCGTGGACAACTCGGGCTCGCTCCGCTCGCAGATCGGGCGCGTCGTGTCGGCGGCAAAATTCGTCATCACACAGAACGGCCCCGAAGACGAGGCGTTAGTCCTCCGGTTCGTCTCCTCCGACAACATCAGCGTCCTGCAAACCCTCACCAACGACGAGGCCGCGCTCAACAAGGCGCTCGACTCGATGTTCGTCCAGGGCGGGCAGACGGCGCTGCTCGTCGCGCTCTACATCGCGGGCGAGCACCTGACGAAGAAAGCGAAACGCGACGGCGCGCCGGGGCGACGCCTCGCGCTCATCCTCGTCTCGGACGGCGAGGACAGGCACAGCTTCCACAAGGTTGAGGAGGTCTTGGAGCTGCTCAAGGCGGGCGGCGTGCGGGTCTTCTGCGTCGGACTCACGGGCGAACTCGAAGACCGGCAGGCTTTCGTCAGGGGTGGCGGGCGGCAGAGGGCGAAAGACCTCTTGTTGAAGCTCGCGGACGAGACGGGCGGGCGCGTCTTCTACGCGGAGAAGGGCGGGGAGCTTGAGGCCGCGGTGGGCGATGTCGTCAGGGACATGCGCACGCGTTACGTCGCCGGCTACACGCCGCCGGAGCCGGGCGCGAAGGGGAGCGGCAAGGTCGAGGTCAAACTCGTCGGCGCGCCGGTTGAGGAGAAGCTCAAGGCGCGGATAATGCAGTAGACAGTAGTCAGTAATCAGTAGCCAGTAGAAAAATCTTCATCGCTCGGCCCGCGCGGTTCTCATCGTCAACGTGAGCGACGCGGAGCGCTACTGACTACTGACTACTGCTTTGAGCGCCTCTTGCAGAGTCTCGAAGGCGAGCGCGGCGGCGTGCTG
>DAIRFV010000027.1:34224-39491 GCA_036794905.1 Pyrinomonadaceae bacterium
CTACTGCTTTGAGCGCCTCTTGCAGAGTCTCGAAGGCGAGCGCGGCGGCGTGCTGCTTGCGCGGCGGGAGGCCGCCGGCCGCCTCCGTAATCTCGGCGCGCGTGACGCGCGCGGCCTCGTCCAGCGTCATCCCCTCCAACATCCAAGCGAGCGCTGAGCCGCAAACAATCGTCGGCGGGCAGCCGTAGGCGAGGAAGCGCGCGGCCTCGACGCGCCGGCCGCGCACGCGCAGCGCGAGCCGCAGGCGGTCGCCGCAGACGGGGTTCGACTGCTCGACCTCGGCGTCCGCGTCGGCGAGCGTGCCGGCGTTGCGCGGGTGGGCCAGATGCTCTTTGAAGGTTTCGGAGTAGGTCACCGGCTCAGGCGGGCGTGCAGGCGCGCGTGCCACGCTCCTTCTGGTAGAGCGGCGAGAGGCGGCGCAAATTCTCGACGGCGCGGGGCAGGACTTCGAGCACGTAGTCTATCTCCTCCTCGGTCGTGTCCTTGCCGAGGCTGAAGCGGATGGAGCCGCGCGCCAGTTCGTCGTCGCGCCCCAAAGCGCGGATGACGGGCGAGGGTTCGAGCGAGCCCGAAGAGCAGGCCGAGCCCGTCGAGACGGCGACGCCCTGCATGTCGAGGTTGATGAGCAGACCCTCGCCCTCGATGAAGCGGAACGAGATGTTCGAGACGCCGGGCAGGCGCCGCGCGCGGTCGCCGTTGTGGACGATGTCCGTGACGCGAGATTCGACGCCCGACTCGAAGCGCTCGCGCAGGCGGCGGACGCGACCGGTTCGTTCTTCGAGCTCGACGCGCGTGAGCCGCGCGGCCTCGCCGAAGGCGACGATCAAAGGCACGGCCTCCGTCCCGCCGCGTCGCTCGCGCTCCTGGTGCCCGCCGATGTTCTGCGGCGCGAGCCGAAGCCCACGCCGGACGTAGAGCGCGCCGACGCCCTTCGGCGCGTAGAGCTTGTGCGCCGACATCGAGAGCAGGTCGCAGCCCAGCTCGTCCACGTCCACGCGCATCCCCGAAGCGGCCTGCACGGCGTCCGTGTGCAGGCGCAGGTGCTTCTGCCCGGCCTCGCGGCGTTCGCGGACGAGCGCGCCGATCTCGGGCAGAGGTTGGACGGTGCCGATCTCGTTGTTGGCGAGCATGACGGTGACGAGCACCGTCTCGGGGCGCAGCGCCGCGCGCACGTCCTCGACGCGGACGACGCCGTCGCCGTAGACGGGCAGGCGCGTCACCTCCCAGTCGCGGCGCTCCAACGATTCGCAGATGCCGCGGACGGACGAGTGTTCGATGGAGGTGGTGATGATGTGGCGTCCGTGGTCGGCGGCCTGCTCGCAGTGGCCGCGGACGGCGAGGTTGTTGGCCTCCGTCCCGCCGGACGTGAAGACGACTTCATTGGGGCGCGCGCCGACGAGGTCGGCCACCTCGCGCCGTGCGCGGTCAACGGCGGCGCGCGCCTCCTGCCCGTAAAAGTGGACGCTCGAAGGGTTGCCGAACTTCTCGGTCAGAAAGGGAAGCATCGCCGCGACGACCCGCGGGTCAACCGGCGTCGTCGCGCTGTGGTCAAGGTAAACTCGGCGCATGGTTAAGATTAGTAGGCAGCAGGCAGATGGCAGCAGGCAGTTTGCAGGTTGCGGAAAGTCACTCTTTGTCGTGCGTTGGCCGTCGGGGCCGAAACTAGAATGTTCTCAAGTTTACGACCTTCAACTGCCTGCTGCCGTCTGCCTGCTGCTTGCTAAAAAATAATGATAAACCCCCGAAGCCACTTCGGGCATCAAAAGCGGCGGTAAGCTCTCCCGCTTGGCCTTTCGAGTCGTATCGTACGCCCGGAGTCTATGTCGCCCAAAGTTGGAGCGTCAAGGCGGTTGGACGCCGCGGCCCGGTGTTGTAAGCTCGCCCGTGGCCGCGTCCGCCGCCCCGCTCAGGAGAAGAATCGATGAAGACCAGCAGACGTATCTCGACCGCCGCCCTCGCGCTCGCCCTGTCGCTCGCGGCCCTCTCGGCCGCATTCGTCGAGGCGCCCCGCGCCTCCGCGCAGCAGTACGGCCCGCTGGAGCGCGGCTACCGCACGGGCTACTCCGACGGCTACCAGTCGGGCTGGGGCGACCAGTTGAAGGGCGCGCGCGCCGACCACCAGGCGAAGGCCGACTACCGCAGCGCCGACCGCGCATACATCCCGGCCTACGGCGCGGTCGAAGACTACCGCGACGGCTACCAGCAGGGTTACGAGGTCGGCTACGAGGCCGGCTACGCACGCCAGGGCTTCAACTCCGATCTGCCCGCGGGCGGCGTCACGCGCCGCGGCGCGTCCCCGCGCGTGTCGGCGGGCGACGGCTCCGGCAGCGCGGGCACGCGCGGCGCGAGGCGCGACGACGACGAGAGCGAGAGCGTTTCGCGCGGCGGCGGCAGCAGCGTTGACCCCGGACGCGTCAGCAACACAGGCGCCCCCGGCGCGGTGCCGTCGAACGTCGTGCTGACGGTCGAGTTGTCGAACCGCCTCACGACCGACGTGAGCCAGAAGGGTGACCGCTTCGAGGCGCGCGTCGTCGAGCCGCAGGAGTTCGCGGGCGCCGTCGTCGCGGGCCGACTCGCCGACGTGCAGCGCGCGGGCAAGGCCATGGGGCGCGCGCTCCTCCAGCTCGACTTCGAGCAGATACAGCTGCCCGGCAGCGGCGACTGGCAGGAGTTGAGCGCGCAGGTCATCGAGGTCGTCCAGTCCGAGGAGACCGGCGTCGGCGAGGTTGACGCGGAGGGCGGCGTACGCGGGCGCAGCACCACCAAGGAGGACGTGGCGAAGGTGGGCGGCGCGGCGGGCGTCGGCGCCATCATCGGCGCCATCGCGGGCGGCGGCAAGGGCGCGGCCATCGGCGCGGCCATCGGCGGCAGCGCGGGCGCGGCCGGCGTCATGACCCAGCGCGGCAAAGACATCCGCCTCGAACCCGGCCAGCAGCTCCGCATCCGAGTTAACAGGTAGACGGTAGAGGGTGCCGGGTGCCGGGTGCTGGGTGTTGGGTAAGAGCAGCCCGTCTTACCCGGCACCCAACACCTAACACCCAAAACCTTCTTAACCTCCCACCGCCATCCGCCTACTATGATCGTCACCCTGCTCACAGACTTCGGCACGGCGGACTACTTCGTGGGCGCGATGAAGGGGGCGGTGCTGGCGTCGAACCCGGAGGCGCGCGTCTTTGACATCACGCACGAGGTGCCGCCTTTCGACGTGGAGGCCGGGGCCTTCACGCTGCGCGCGGCCTTCGAGACGTTCCCCGCAGGGACGGTGCACGTGGCGGTGGTTGACCCGGGCGTCGGTTCGGCGCGCCGCGCAATCGCGGTCGAGGGGCGCGGGCACACCTTCGTCGGGCCGGACAACGGCATCTTCGGCCACGTCTACGAGCGCGTGCGGCCGTTGCGCGTCTTCCAACTCACGAACACGAACTATTTCAGGAGTGAGGTGAGCCCGACCTTCCACGGGCGCGACATCTTCGCGCCGGTCGCGGGCGCGCTCTCGCGCGGCGTCCGCGCCGAGGAGTTGGGGCCTGAGGTCTTCGACTTCGCGCGGCTGCCGTCGGCCGCGCCTGAGAGGGCCGCTGACGGGACGCTCTGCGGCGCCGTCATCCACATCGACCGTTTCGGCAACCTCGTCACCAACATCGCGCCCCGTGATTTGAGCGACGTGGAGGCCGCACGCGGCGCGCGCCTCCACATCGCGGGGCACGAGGTTCGACGCTTCCGGCGCTTCTTCGCCGAGGACGCCGCATCGCCCGGCGAGCCTTTCGCCGTCTGGGGCAGCGCGGGACTCCTGGAGGTCGCAGTCTTCCGCGACTCCGCCGCGCGCGTGCTCGGCGTGTCGCGTGGGCAGAAGGTTGAAGTGAGGGAGGGCGAGTAGACAGTAGACACTAGACAGTAGTCAGTAGGCTCTGCTTGAGAATGTTGATGGTGACAAACGTCGGGTTCGAGCGACGACCGTCTGACTACTGACTACTGACTACTGACTACTGACTACTGACTACTGACTACTATTCCCCCTGCCTACTTGTCACCCCTCACGCCACTTTGTTATTTTCAAGTCATTTCAGGTCTTAAGGACAAATCGTGATGGACAAAGCAGAGAGCAAGCCCGCCGCGAAGTCGGGGGCGGGGCTTGAGGGTGTGGTCGCGGCCGAGTCGGCCATCGGCGATGTGGACGGCGTCAACGGCGTCCTCATCTACCAGGGTCTCAACATCCACGACCTCGCCGAGCGCTCGACGTTCGAGGAGACGGTCTACCTGCTCTGGCACGGGCGGCTCCCGAAGCGCGACGAGCTCGACGCGCTGAGGCGGGAACTCGCGGCCAACCAGCGTCTGCCCGAAGAGGTGATCGAGCTGGTGCGCCGCTTCCCGGCGGAGGCCGAGCCGATGGACGCGCTGCGGACGGCCGTCTCGGCGCTCGGCTTCTACGACCCGGGCGCGCGCGACCTCTCGCGCGAGGGGGCGCTCAGGACGGCGACGAAGTTGACGGCGCAGTTGCCCGTGGTCGTGGCCGCCTTCGAGCGTCTGCGTCAGGGGCTGGAACCCGTCGAGCCGCGCAATGACCTGAACATCGCCTCCAATTTCCTCTACATGCTCAAGGGCGAGGAGCCCGCGGAGCGCGAGGCGCGCATCTTCGACGTGTGCCTCATCCTGCACGCAGACCACGAGCTGAACGCCTCGACGTTCACGAGCCGCGTCATCGCCGGCACGCTCGCCGACATGTACGGCGCGGTGACGGGGGCGGTTGCGGCGCTGTCGGGGCCGCTCCACGGCGGCGCGAACACGAACGTGATGAAGATGCTGCTTGAGATCGGCGAGCCCGCGCGCGCCGACGAGTGGCTGCGCGAGGCGCTGGCGAGCAAGAAGAAGATCATGGGCTTCGGCCACCGCGTCTACAAGACGGAAGACCCGCGCTCGGTGTGGCTGCGCAAATTCTCGCGCGAGCTGGCCGAGGCGAAGGGCGAGAAGCGCTGGATCGAAATCCTTGACCGGCTGCGCGAGCTGATGTTCGCGGAGAAGAAGCTCTACCCGAACGTGGACTACTACTCGGGCTCGGCCTACTACCAGATGGGCATCCCGCTCGACCTCTTCACGCCCATCTTCGCCGTCAGCCGCATCTCGGGCTGGACGGGGCACATCCTCGAACAGTATGCCAACAACCGCCTCATCCGCCCGCGCGCCGAATACATCGGCCCGCGCGGCGTGCCCTACGTGCCGATTGACGGGCGCTGAACGGTCATTAACCACCGCAGACACAGAGACACGGCTCGAAG
>DAIRFV010000205.1:0-10727 GCA_036794905.1 Pyrinomonadaceae bacterium
AGCTAAGACGGAGAGCTTAGGGCTTACGCCGAGCGCCTTACGAGCTAAGGCCGCGAGCTTACGTAATAAGCTCGCGGCCTTACGGTTAAAGCCCCTCGTCTTATGAGCTAACACCGCAACCTGACGACCTAACCTGCTCGACTGAAAGCCGCGCCGACGAGCGATTCAAGCGACGGCTCGATCTCTTCACAGGCGGATTCCTTATCCAGCAGCGCGGCGAGCGCGGGCGGCGTCTCCACTTCCCTTCCCACCAGCGGCTCGACGATTGTCTCGAACTTCGCCGGGTGCGCCGTCGCCACGACGACCCAGTGGGGCGAAGCAATCAGCGCGCGCGCGCGGACGGCCGCCGCCGTGTGCGGGTCGAGGACGAGGCCGCGCGCGCGGGACTCCTCGGCGATGGTGCGCTCGATCTCCGCGTCGGTCACCGTGAAGGCGCGGGCGAAAGTTTTGAGTTCGTCAAGATCGGGGTGCAGTCGCAGCAGCCGCTCGATGTTGCTCGGGTTGCCCACGTCCATCGCGTTGGCGAGCGTGCGCACCGTGGGGCGCGCGGCCCACGCGCCCGAGTCGAAGTAGTCGGGCACGGCGCGGTTGGCGTTCGACGCGAGCGCAATCTCGCGCACGGGCAGGCCCGCGGCGCGCGCCCAGAAGGCCGCGACGGCGTTACCCAGATTCCCCGTCGGGACGACGAGCCCGGCGCGCGCGCCGCGGCGACGCAAATACCAGAGGCTCGCCGCCGCGTGGTACGCGGCCTGCGGCAGCAGCCGCCCGAGGTTGATGCTGTTGGCCGAGAGCAGCCCGCGCTCGCGTTTCAACTCGCGGTCGGCGAAGGCGGCCTTGACGACGCGCTGGCAGTCGTCGAAGTCGCCGCGCACGGCGAAGGCGCGCACGCCCGCGCCCCAGCAGGTCAACTGCTGCTCCTGCCGCGGCGAGACCAGACCCTTCGGAAACAGGATGACGACATCCACGTTGGCGCGCCCGGCGAACGCCGCCGCGACCGCGCCGCCCGTGTCGCCCGAGGTCGCGACCAGCACCGTCCTCCGCCCCGGCAGGCGCGAGACGCACGCGGCGAGGAAGCGCGCGCCCACGTCCTTGAAGGCCGCGGTCGGGCCTCGGAAGAGTTCGAGCAGGGCCGTCGTCTCGTCTATCTCGACGAGCGGGACGGGGAAGTTGAAAGCCTCCCGGCAGATGTCGGGGAGATGAACTGACAGTTCGTCGTCTTCAAAGAAGGGCGCGAGGAATTTTTCAGCGATGTCGGAGAGAGATTCGAGCCCGTCGAAGTCTTCGACCTTGAAAGCAGGAAAACGCTCGGGCACGTAGAGCCCGCCGTCCGGCGCAAGGCCAATCTGTATGGCGTCGGATAGGTTGAGCGGGGGCGACGACGCGCGCGTGCTGACGTACCTCAGAGGCGGCAGCCCGACCGTGCGGGAGGGCGTTCGTCCCCCGTCATGTATTTCGCCGGAACTCATACGCCCGCCCCCACGGTCGGGCTGCCGCCGATGACCCTCGCGCCCTCGCAGTCTACCGGCGAGACCCAGGAGTCAACTGCCGCGACGCCGCTCGACCTGAACGCTTCGACCATCGCGGCGCGCACGCCGCCGGCCGTCTCTTCGGAATCAACCAGCGCGAAGACGCTCGGGCCGGAGCCCGAGATGGAGGCGCCGAGCGCGCCCGCCGCGAGCGCGGCCGACTTCACGCGCGCGAAGCCCGTGATGAGCGGGGCGCGCTGCGGCTCGATGACGAGGTCTTCGAGTGAGGCTCGCAACAGCTCCAAGTCATCCGTGAAGCAGGCGGCGACGAAGCCCGCGAGGTGCGCCGACTGGCGGACGTAATCCGCGAGCGGGACGGTCGGCTTTAACACCGCGCGCGAGTCGCGCGTGTCCACGCGCACGTGCGGGTGTACGAGCACGGCGAGCAGCCCGCGCGGCGCGGGGAGGCGCACGCACCGCAGGGGGTCGGTCGAGACGACGAGCGTCAGGCCGCCGAACAGAGACGGCGCGGCGTTGTCCGGGTGCGACGCCCCGCACGCCACGCGCTCGGCGGCGAGCGCGTAAGGAAGCAGAGACTCTTTCGGCAAAGGACTTTCGAGCAGCGCGTTGGCCGCGACGAGCGCCGCGACGGCCGAGGCGGCCGAGCCGCCCATCCCCGACCCCAAAGCGATGCCTTTGCGCACGCTCACGTCGAAGCCGAAGCCGGGGCGCAGGTCCGCGAGCAGTTTGAGGAGGCCGACGGTCGCCGTGTTCTGCGCGGGGTCGAGCGGGATGGCGCCCGGGGCAAGAGTGCCGGTCGTGTCGGAGACCTCGACGACGCGGACGGCCTCGCCCTCGGTCGCCGTCACACACACCTCGTCGCCCGCGGCCTCGACGGCGAAGCCGAGGATGTCGAAGCCGACCGCGACGTTCGAGACGGTCGCGGGCGCGAACGCCGTGGCGCTCCTCATAGCGGCGCCCCCAGGAAGGTCGCGAGCCGCAACAGGTCTGCGAAGACTCCGGCGGCCGTCACGGCCGGCCCCGCGCCGGGGCCGCGCACGATCATCGGCTGCACGTTGTAGCGCGCCGTGCGGAAGCTGACGACGTTGTCGCTCTCGCTCAAGCCCGCGAACGGGTGCGCGAGCGGGTAGGGTCGGAGCGAGGCCGACACGCGCCCGCCCGGCTCAATCGTCCCGACGTAGCGCAGCACCTCGCCGCGCTCGCGGGCTGCGTTCAAACGCCCGGCGACGGCCGCGTCGTGCCGGCCGAGGCTCTCGAAATACTCTTCGACGCTTGAGGCGCGCAAATCTTCGGGGACGAGGCTCTCGACCTCAACGTCCTCAAGCTCGACCTCGGCCCCCATCTCGCGCGCGAGGATGACGAGCTTGCGCGCCACGTCCATGCCGGACAAGTCGTCGCGCGGGTCGGGCTCGGTGTAGCCGCGCGCGTGCGCCTCGCGCACGACCTGCGAGAAGGGCTGCGCGCCGTCGAAGGTGTTGAAGATGTACGAGAGCGTGCCGGACAGGACGCCCTCGATCTTTAAGATTTCGTCGCCCGTGTCGAGCAGGTCGCGCAGCGTGTGGATGACGGGCAGACCCGCGCCGACGTTCGTCTCGTAGAGGAAGTAGCGCCCGCGGCGCCGGGCCGCCTCGCGCACGGCGCGGTACTGCGCGAGCGTGCCGGTGTTGCCCTTCTTGTTCGGCGTGATGACGTTGATGCCGCGGTCGAGCCACCCGGCGTAGCGCGCGGCCACGCCCGCGTCCGAGGTGGCGTCGATGATGCAGGCGTGCGGCAGATGCTCGGCGAGGACGTGCTCCGCGAAGCGCTCGATGTCGGCGGCCGTGCCTCTGTTGTTTAAGTCTTCCTTCCAGTTGCTCAACCCGACGGCGCGCTCGTCCAGCAGCATCCGGCGGCTGCTCATCACGCCGCGCACGCGCACGTCTATCGAGCGGCGGCCGCGCAGCTCTTCCAGGCGGCGGCTGAGCTGGTCGAGGAACGTCCCGCCGATCAGACCCGTGCCGACGACGCCGACCGAGAGCGTCTGGTGTGAGAGGTAGAAGGCCGAGTGGACGTTGCGCAGGGCGCGCGTCGCCTCGCGCTCGTCGATGACGGCCGAGATGTTGCGCTCCGAGGAGCCTTGCGCGATGGCGCGCACGCTCACGCCCGCGCGCCCGAGCGCGGTGAAGAACTTGCCCGCGACGCCCGGCGCGTCCACCATGCCGTCGCCGACCGCGGCGAGGATGCAGCAGCCCTCGGTCAGTGCCACGGTCTGAATCTGCCCGCGCCGCATCTCCGACATGAACGCCTCTTCGACCGTCCTCTTCGCCAACTCGCCTTGCGCGCCGGGGACGGCGAAGCAGATGGAGTGCTCGCTCGACCCCTGCGAGATGAGGACGACCGAGACGCCCTCGGCGCGCAGCGCGCCGAAGAGCTTGTTGGCGATGCCGGGCACGCCGACCATGCCCGTGCCCTCGACGTTGACGAGCGTCATCCCCTCGACGCTGGCGAAGCCCTTGACGGCCGAGGCGGAGGACGAGGCGGCCGAGATGGTCGTGCCCGCGGCGTCGGGGCGGAAGGTGTTCTTGATGTGGACGGGGATGCCGCCCGCGATGACCGGCGACATCGTGTTCGGGTGGATGACCTTCGCGCCGAAGTAGGCCAGCTCGGCCGCCTCCTGGTAGGAGAGCGCGGGGACGACGAGCGCGTCGGGGACGCGGCGCGGGTCTGCGCTCAAGACCCCGTCCACGTCCGTCCAGATGGTGACCGAGGAGGCTTCGAGCAGCGCCGCGAAGATGGAGGCCGAGTAGTCGCTGCCGTTGCGCTTGAGGGTCGTCGCCACGCCTTCGCGCGTCGAGGCGACGTAGCCGGTGACGACGAGCGGGTCGGGCGCGCGCCCTTCGAGCCACTGGTCGAGGCGCCCGCGCGAGACCTCCCAGTCCACGGCGACGCCGCGCGCGTCCGACTCGACGACGAGCACCTCGCGCGCGTCGAGCCAGTCGGAGGGGCAGCCCTTCTGCTCAAGCAGGGCGTTCAGAAAACGCGCCGACCACAGCTCGCCGTGGCCCGAGACGAACTCCGCGACGTGCTCGGACTGAAGGCGCGCGATCCAGACGCCGCGCAGCACCTCCTCCAACTCGCGGAAGTCGGCCCCGACGGTTTCGGCCAGAGCCCTCTCGCGCGCGGGGTCGAGCCCGAGCGCGGCGGCCGTCTCAAGGTGGCGCGCGCGCAAGTGCCGGAGCCTTTCGGCGTAAGACGTGTCGCGCGCGGCCGCGCCCGCGACGAGCCCGAGCAGCGCGTCGGTGACGCCGGACATCGCCGAGACGACGACGGCCGCGCGCTCGCCGTCCTGCCGCCGCGCGAGCAGGACGGCGGCGACCGCCTGGTAACGAGCCGCGTCGGCCACGCTCGTCCCGCCGAACTTGTGTACGACCCACTTCATCATTGATTCATGCCCCACACGGAGTCCGCAGACCGCCCGCGGACGCGCGACCTTAGCCCACTTACGCGCCCGCGTGCAACCGCCGCGGAGCGGCGCCCCCTGTGCACCGGCGGGAACAATCCTAATGTCATGTCCCGTACAAATTTAGCGCCCCTGACCAAAATCGCGCTTGCAAGGAGTGCCCGCGTCCGCACTATAATGCCCACGCCCCTTTCAATCGGAAGCCGCTAACACACCTCGCATCTCGGCGGCAGTGTGACGGCGTAACCCCGGCGGGGTTTGGCGTATACTTTCCCTCGTCACCACGATGAAAGCCCTCGTCATAGACGACAACGAACTGGTACGCGACAACGTCGCCGAAGTCCTGCGCGGCGAAGGCTGGGAGGTGTGCGAGGTTGACTCGGCCGCGCGCGCCTTCGAGATGCTCGGCGGCGAGAGCTGGCAGCTCGTCTTCTGCGACGTGAAGCTCTCCGACACGCACGAGGCCGAAGGCTACGCCGTGCTCCGCCGCTTCGTCGAGGAGCAGCCCGACGCGCAGATCGTCCTGATGACCGGCCACGGCTCGGCCGCGGGCGCGCTCGACGCCGTCTCCTTGGGCGCCTACGACTACCTCATGAAGCCCTTCGAGGTCGCGGACGTGCTGCGCATCGCGCAGGACGTGCGGCGCGCGCACGAGAAGCGCGAGCGGCCGGGGACGACGGGCGAGTTGCCGCCCGCGCCCGTCTACACCTCGGACATCGACCTCGTCGGCGTCAGCTCGGGCTTCGTCGAGGTGATGAAGATGGTGGGGCGCGTCGCCGCGACGAACCTCCCCGTCCTGGTCACGGGCGAGTCGGGGACGGGCAAGGAGGTCGTCGCGCGCGCCATCCACTGCCGCAGCACGCGCGCCGACGGCCCCTTCGTCGCCGTCAACTGCGGCGCCGTCCCTTCGGAACTCATCGAGTCGGAGATGTTCGGCCACGTCCGCGGCGCCTTCACCGGCGCGGAGCGCGACCGCTGCGGGCTCCTCCAGGAGGCCGACGGCGGCACCATCCTCCTCGACGAGATCACCGAGACGACGCCCGCCTTCCAGGTCAAGCTCCTGCGCGCGCTCCAGGAGGGCGAGATTCGGCGCGTCGGGTCGAACCACACCATCCGCGTGGACTCGCGCGTCATCGCCGCGACCAACCGCGACGTGGAGCGCGAGGTGCGGGAGGGTCGCTTCCGGCAGGACTTGTTCTACCGGCTGAACGCCGTGACGCTCCACCTGCCCCCCTTGCGCGAGCGGCGCGAGGACATCATGCCGATGGCGCGCCACTTCGCCGGGCGCGCCTGCCCCGCGGGCGACCCCGTCAGCTTCGCGCGCGAGGCCGTGCGCGCGCTCGTCAGCTACGACTGGCCGGGCAACATCCGCGAGCTGGAGAACGCCGTCATCCGCGCCGTCGCGCTCTGCGACCGGCTCATCCGCCCCGAAGACCTGCCCGACCGCGTGCGCGAGGCCGCCGCCGCGCACGAGCACGCCGCCGCCCTCCGCGCGGGCGACCCCGGCGCGCACGAAGAGTCCGCGCCCGCCGCCGCCGCCCCGCCCGCCGAAGAGCCGCTCGTCTCGCTCTCCGAGCTGGAGGGGCGACACATCGCGCGCGCGCTCGCGCACACGGGCGGCAACAAGCAGGCCGCCGCGCGCCTGCTCGGCATCGACCGCACCACGCTCCAACGCATGATTAAGCGCCACGGCATCGACGCCAACGGCAAGGCGCAGTCGAACGGCGAGGCCAGGTCGGACTCCAACGGCGACGGCTCCGTAAGAATTTGAAATTTCAAATTCGAAATTAAGGCCGACAAAATTTAAGGGCCGCGACTCGAAGTCGCGGCCCTTTCCCTTTCCCCCTGTGCGAAAACTTCAGGCGGCGACTATCCCCTGGCGGCCGGCCTCGCCGCGGCGCGCGACCTCGCGGGCGATGGCGAGGATTTGCGCGGTGTCGAACGGCTTCGCGATGACCCAGTCCACCCGCGCGGCGAGGCGCTCGCCGGAGCCGACGGCCTCGCCCCAGCCCGTGACGACCGCCACGGGAACCTTCTCGTCCAACTCGCGGACGGCGTGCGCCAGCTCCCACCCGCTCATCCCCTGCATCCCGAGGTCTGTGAAGAGCGCGTCGAACGCCGCGCCGTCGCCGAACTTCTCCAGCGCCTCGCGCCCGCTCGAAGCCAGCTCGACCTGATAGCCTTCGCTCTCCAGGATGTCGGCCAGCAGCTCGCGCACGTTGTCCTCGTCGTCCACGACGAGGATGCGCGTCGCGTCGGTGCGCTGCGGGACGAGCGCGATGGCCGGCGCCTCCGCGGCCGGCTCCGGCTCCGCGGAGGCGAGGGCCGCGGGCAGCTTGATGCGGAAGGTCGTGCCGCGCCCCAGCTCCGACTCGACCTCGACGGCGCCCTCGTGGCGGCGGATGATGCCGTACGAGACGGCGAGCCCGAGCCCCATGCCCGCATTCCCCTTCGTCGTGAAGAACGGGTCGAAGACGCGCGAGCGCACCTCCTCGGCCATGCCCGTCCCCGTGTCGGCCACGGCGATCTCGACCGAGTCGCCCGACTCGCGCGTCGAGAGCGTGAGCGTCCCGCCCTGCGGCATCGCGTCCACGGCGTTGAAGACGAGGTTGACCAAGACCTCGCGCAGCTCCGACTCGTCGCCCATCACGCGCGCCTCGTCCGAGCCCAGTTGGAGTTCCAGACTGATGTGGACGCCTTCGGATTCGGCGCGGCTCTTCCAGCGCGGGCGCGTGATCTCGCGCACGTCCAGCAACAACTGGTCGACCGAGACGGGCTGGAAGTCGTGGTCGCGCCGCTGCCGCGCGAAGTCCTGGATGCGCTTGATGGTCTTGGCGCCGTCCTTCGCCGTCTTGATGATGAGCTTGAGGCCCGCCTCGACGCGCTCGGGGTCTTTCGTCGTCAGCAAAAGCTGCGCGCGGCCGAGGATGCCGGCGAGCGTGTTGTTGAAGTCGTGCGCGACGCCCGAGGCCAGCTCGCCGAGCGCCGAGAGCTTCTCGATCTGCGCGTACTGCTCGCGGATGCGCTCCTGCTCCGAGATGTAGTGCGAGAGCTCCTCGACGTGGCGGCGCGCCTGCTCGGCCTGCTGGGCGGCCGACTCGGCGCGCGCCTCGGCGGCGGCCTCGGCCTTGGCGGCGGCCGACATCGCCTCGATGTTGTCGAGGTAGGTGCGGTAGGTCAGGTAGATGATGACGATGATGGGCGCGCCCGCGACGAGCGCGTAGACGCCGGCGGTCGAGGCGAGCTTGACCGTGATGCCCGCGGCCGAGGCGCCGCCGAAGTACGTGACCGAAGTCCAGAGGTAGCGCTTGCGCCACGTCACCCACAGCGGCTCGCCGGCCTTGAGCGCGGTGTGCGTCGCGACGATGGCCGTGTTGCCGACGTACTGCGCGAGCGCCATCACGCACAGCGCGCTGGCGAAGGCGGCCGAGAACTCGCCCCGCGCGAGCGCCGTCACGTCGCCGTAGAGGAGCCGCAGCGCCGTGTAGGTCAGGAGCGTCGAGACGGCCATCATCGCCGCGTTGAAGGTGCTGGTGAAGACGCTGATCGGCTGGCGCCCCGAGCGCGAGCCCAGATAACTCTCGGCCGCGCCGAGGATGACGGCCACCTCGCCGCCGTAGAGCAGCATCACGATGAAGAGCAGGGCGTCGGAGAAGGAGACCTTCCCCGTCGTGCGCGGGATGGTGATGCAGAAGCGCGAGGTGACGAGCAGCATGACGGCCGCCAGCGGCAGCAGCCGCAGGTCGAGCCGCTCGACGGGGAGGTTGATCGCCGAGGAGAGCACGACGGCCGCGCCCAGGGCGATGAAAGTCCACATGTACGGCTTGACGTAACGCTGCATCGGGTTAAGCGTCGGGGCTGACGCACCTGTCCACCAACTCGTCGCATCATTTACTAAATCGTCCGGCGAGTCAACGGGCAAGTGGATCAGTTACTGCGTTCGAGGAAGACCGTGTCGTAGAGGCCGCGCAGCTTGTAGCCGCCCTTCTGGAAGAGCGCCTGCGCCGCGAGGTTCTGCTCGTTGACGAGCGCGCTGACCGTCCGCGTCCGTTCGAGCAGGTTGCACCCGAGCTGCGAGAGGCAGCGCAGGCCCAGGCCCCGCTGGCGGCTGGCCGGCTCGACGTAGACGCCTTCGAGGTAGACGCACTCGGGCGTGTCGGAGGCGATGTCGGCCTTAAAGAGCAGGTTCCCGTCCTCGACCAGCACCCAGACGCGGCCGTGCTCGATGCGGCGCGCGCAGCGCATGCGGAAGCCGTGCAGGTCAACGTCGATGGGGTTGACGCCGCTCTCCTCGTAGGCCATCGCGGCGTGGACGGGCATGACGAGCAGCAGGTCGTCGAGCGTCGCGAGGCGCAGGCCCTCCACGGGCTCGCGCGCGTGGACGGGCCAGCGCTGCTCGAAGAGCAGCTCGCGGCAGAAGACGCGCGGCGTCTGCCCGGCGGCCGCGTAGTGCGACCAGAAGCGGCCGACCGCCTCGCGCTCGCCGAGGATGACGTGCGCGTTGCGCTCGGTCTGCGCGAGGCCGGCGAAGGCCGCGAGCGCCGGCTCGGTCGTCGCCACGACGTAGACGGCGTGGCCGACGAGCGCGACGCCTTCGAGTCGGCCGTCTCGGTCGCGGCACGCGTGGAAGGTGCCGCGGTTGAAAGGGCTCTCGAAGCCGTTGTCGCGGATGAGCCCGCTCATGATGACGGCCTGCGCGGGCCGGCCCGAAAGGAAGTCGAGCACCTCCGCCTCCGGGTGGCTCTCCGTCAGCGGGTGAACCAGGAAGGCCGCTTCAAGGGTTTCGGCGCGCGCGGCGATCGCTCCGGCCTTCTTCAACTCCCTTTGCTGGGACATCGCCTCTCTCCTAACGTTGGCGTTCACTCCGGGCGCGCGGCGGCGGCCTTGGGGAGCCCGCCCGCGCACGCACCTAACTTCAGTAACAGTCGAGGCAGTCGAGCCCCGTGTCGAGCGCGGGCGGGCCGGCGTGGGTGGCCTCGCCGTTGGTGGCCGCCGACAGCGCCTGCGCCAACGCGTCGGCGTCGAGCCGGCCGTCGGTGGCGATCACGCCGTCGCCGAAGACCGCGCGGTCGGTGGCGATGACGCCGAGGCCGCCGAAGAAGCGGTCGGTGGCGATGACGCCGGAGGCGATGAAGACCGACCCTTCACCGAGCGCCCGGCCGCTGCTTATCAGGATGTGGTCGGTGGCGATGACGCCCGAGGTCAGGAACGTCCGGTCGGTGGCGATGACGCCGTCGGCGGTGAGCACGGCGTCGGTCGCGATGACGCCGAGGCCGTAAATCTTCTGGTACTTCAAGATCAAATCGGCGCCGGTCGCGTAGCCGTGTCCGACGACGACGCCCTGCGACCAGACGAAGGTCTCACCCGCGATGGTCGTCTGCGGCGCGGGCGCGGCGTCCGTCGAGACCAGCAGCGGCGCGCCGAGCGGCGTCAGCGCCGACAGGTCGCGGCGCACGAGCCGCGCCAGCCGCACGGCGCCCTCGACGTTCAACTCGCCCGCGCCCTGCTCCAGCAGGTTCGCGCCCGCGAGTTGCTGCGCCGTGTACATCAGAAGCGTCTTGACGAGGTTCGGCGTCAAAGTCGGGTTGGCCTGCAAGATCAGCGCCGCCGCGCCCGCGACCGTGGGCGCCGCCATCGAGGTGCCGTTCAGGTACATCATCCGGCGCGCGTCCGCCTGGCTCACGCCCGCGTCGAGGCTCGGGTTGTTCGCGAGCAGGTGGTTACCGACCGCGGCGGCGGCGATGACCTTGTTGCCGGGGGCGACGAGGTCGGGCTTGACGAGGTTGTCGTGGCGGCGGACG
>DAIRFV010000206.1:0-10694 GCA_036794905.1 Pyrinomonadaceae bacterium
CGGCAATCTCTAACAGAAGTCCGTCCCCCATCTCAACCGCTCACTTCCCCTCCTTCGACAGCTCGCGGTAGAAGCTCTGCAAGACGTAGAAGGCTTGCTTGCGCTCGCCGCGGTTCGAGATGAGGCCCTTGCGGTTGTAGAAGTCCTGGATGCGCGGCAGCGGGCGGCGCGGCGAGCGGAAGTCGGTCAGAATCCACGGCGACATCCCGCGCAAAGAAGGTATCCGCCGCAGCATCGCGATCTGGTGCTCGTAGATGTCGCGCTGGTACTCCTCCGTCCAGCGCTGCCCCTTGTCGCCGTGGTGGCCGTAGAGCGCGTCGCCGCCGAACTCGCTCATGACGAGCGGCTTCTGAAGCGTCACCCTCCACGTCAGGCGGTCGGCCTTCTCCGGCGGGCCGTCGTACCAGCCGACGTACTCGTTGCAGCCGAGCACGTCGAGGTGCTCGCCCAGCGGGTCGTCCACCACCTGCGTCGTCGGGCCTTCGTAGCGGCGCTCGTTGGCCGCCGTCAGCAGCCGCGTCGAATCGAGCGCGCGCGCGTGCTCGATGAGCCCCCTGAGGAATTTGTTCCGCGGCTCGCTCACGGGCGTCTCGTTCGCCACCGACCAGAGGACGACCGAGGCGCGGTTGCGGTCGCGCGCGATCATCTCGCCGACCTGCCGCGCGGCGTTGGCGTACGTGCCCGGGTCGTCCCAAAGAATCGTCCAGTAGACCGGCACCTCCGACCAGACCATCAGGCCCATCTCGTCCGCGGCCCGCGTCATGTGCTCGTTGTGCGGGTAGTGCGCGAGGCGCACGAAGTTGCAGCCCAGCTCCTTGGCCCACGTCAACAACTGCCGCGCGTCCGCGTCGTTGACCGCGCGCCCCCCGCGCAGCGGCGACTCCTCGTGAATCGAGATGCCGCGCAGGAAGACGGGTCGGCCGTTGAGGAGGATGTCAGTCCCGCGCGTCTCGATGCTGCGGAAGCCGATGCGCTCCTCGATTGTGTCCGTGCCGGACGAGACGACGACGCGGTAGAGCTTCGGACTCTCCGGCGACCAGAGGTCGAGCCGCGCCCTGAGGCTGACGTTCGCGAGGCCGTCGGCGTCCGTCCTGAACGTCTGCTTGAGCTTGGCTTCGGGTATCTCGACGGTGACGGTCTGGTTGGCCGCCGCCGCGCCGTCGAGCTTGACCCAGCCGGCGACCTCGTCGCGCGAGCCCTTCTTCAACTGAACGAAGTAGTCGCGGACGAAAGTCTCGGGCACCTCGACGAGCGCGACCGAGCGCGTCAGTCCCCCGTAGTTCCACCAGTCCGTGTTGAGCGTCGGCACGGCGTCGCGCCGCCGCTTGTTGTCCGCCTTCACGACGAGGAAGTTGCCGCGCTCGCGGACGCGCTCGGTGACCTCGAAGTTGAAGGGCGTAAACCCGCCCTCGTGGCGGCCGAGCTTCTCGCCGTTGAGGTAGACGACCGCCTCGTAGTTGACCGCGCCGAAGTGGACGAAGAGGCGCGTGCGCGGCTTCTTCGGGTAGTCGAAGGACTTCTTATACCAGACCGTCCCCTCGTAGAAGAGCAGCCGCTCGTCCTGCGAGTTCCAGTCGCCCGGCACGTACATCTGCGGCGAGTCGTCGAAGTCGTACTCGACGAGGTCGGCCGGCGTCTTCGGCTTCGCGTCGCGGAAGTACCCGTTCGGGCTCTCCCTGGAGCGGTAGTCGTAGAAGCCGTTCTCGTAAGGGTCGATGATCGTCTGCCAGCGCCCGTCGAGGCTCAAGTGCTGACGCCCCCCGACGTTCGTCACCAAAGGCGTCTGCGCCCGCGCGCCCGCCGCGGCACAGGCCAACAGGACGAGACAAAGCGCCCCGAATTTTATCTTCAAGGTTAAGACCTCCGGCAGTTATTAACCACAGAGACACAGAGGCTCGGCCTGTTTAAGAGCTAAAGATTGAAAGCCGTGTCTGCGTGTCTCTGTGGTGAACCCTTCTCCGCTAACGCCCCGGCCGCCATTCGAGAATCGAGACGGTCTGCGCGGGGATGTCTTCCGTCCCCTCGCCCTGCCCCTGCCCGACCCTCTGGACGAAGAGGTGCAGCTCCCTCTTCACCCGCCACACCTCCGGGTCGTAGGTCGGCTCCCACATCCCGACCCCTTCTTCGGTTAAGTCGCTGACGGCGCACGCGCCGTCCGGCAGGTCGCGGCAGGCGGCGACCGAGACGCGTTCGCCCCGCTCGGCGTCGCGGAAGAGCACGAAGACCTCGGGCCTCCCCCCGCGAGTGTTGACGACGACCTGCGGGCGCGAGACCGGGATGCGCCGCGTGCCGCGCCCCGAGAGGCTGAAAGGGGTCGTGCGGCGCGTGACCTGGACGGTGCGCCAGCGCCGGCCGTCCCCGTAGACGAGATGATACTGCGGCACGCGCGTCCCCGCCGGCCGCCAGTAGCTGACGACGTACGGCCGGCCGCGCGCGTCGGCCGTCATCGAGGTCTGGTTAATCAGCTCGCTCCCCTGCGGGATGCGCAGGACGTACTCGGCCGTCGCCGCCGTGATGGGCAACTGGTACGGCTCGCCCGTTGACTTCAGCCACGTGCGGCCGCCGTCCTCGGACTTCGCGTAACAGAGGTCGTGGTTGGTCGCCACGTCCGGCGTCTCGCGCCAGACCCACGAGAGGTGAATCGCGCCCTTCGCGTCCACGAACGCCTGCCAGTAAGCGTTGCGCTCGCCCTCGCCGTCGAGGAGTCTCTCTTGCAAACGCGCCCAGCGCTTCGTCTTCACGTCGTAGCGGTTGAGCACGAGGTTGCCGCCGCCCGACGCGCCGTCGCGGTAGAGGAAGAGCAGGCCGCCGGCGGGCAGTCTATAAAATTCGGGGTAAGTGACTCGGCCTTCCTTCTCGCCGAGCATCGGCGTCTGCGCGGAGAGTTCGAGCGAACCGGGCCGCAAGCCCCGGCAGTATTGCAGCGGCGAGTCGTGCTGGTTCCAGACGACGTGCAGAAAGCCTTCGCCGTCCACGGCGATGCTGATCGACCTGTGCGCGTCGCGCGCGTCGCCCGTGTACTGCGTCCGGCGCACATCCCAGTCGCCCGTCCCCAGCTTCCGCTTCGCCAGCACCACCCGCGCCCCCGCGTCGTAGAAGGCGACGTACTGCCAGCGCCCGTGGCTGACGACCGAGTTGCGACGGAAGATGACGGCGTTGACCTGATTCCTCGCCCACCCTTCGCCCACGCGCACCAGGCGCGCCGCGCCGCCCCGCCCCGCACGGCTCGCGGCCGCGGCCTGCCCCGCCGACACGGCGAGGGCCAGGCACACCGCTGACAGTTGAAGGCCCCTCATCATTCTCATTACGGCCGTCATGTTAAAGCTTCGCGTTCAAGATAACTCCTGGGCGGAGCCGCTGGCGAGTGCGTGACGGGCCGGAGCGCGGCCGGCCCCCGCACGCCTTTGAGTGAAAAGAAAAATCTTGACCGTCCTACTAGTTGTATAGTAGAAGAAACTATCCTGCTAGTAGAAAGGTGATTTCCCATGACCACGAGAGGCGCGCGGCGGGCGGCGAGGTTGTTGTTGGCAATCGCGGCGGCGGTGTGTTCGGCGGCCGCGGTCCGGGCGCAAGGAGCGGGGGCGGCGCCCGGCCCGGGCGGGCGGGCCGCGTCGGAGTTGCACCGGCTGGGGCTGGAGCACGCCGAACGGGGTCGCTACGAGGACGCCGTCAAGGTGCTCGCAGAGGCCGCGCAGGCCGCGCCCGGCGACGCCGTCATCAGCAACGACCTTGGCTACGCCTACCACCGCGCGGGCAGATACGGCGAGGCCGCGCGTGCGTACCGCGAGGCGATCCGCGCGCGGGGCGACTACGCGTTGGCGTGGAACAATCTGGGGATGTCGCTCGGCGCCTCCGGCGACCAGGCCGGTTCAGTCGAAGCGCTCCGACAAGCATTGAAGTTTAAGCCGGACTACGCCGCGGCCACTTACAACCTCGGCGCGGCTTACTACAAGATGGGGCGGGCGGCGGAGGCTTCGGATTCCTTGAGGCACGCCGTCCGGCTCGACCCGGGGTACGCCGACGCGTACGCCAGCCTGGGCGCCGTCTCCGCGGACGCGGGGCGCTACGTCGAGGCGGCCGAGGCGCTGAGGCGCGCGGCCGAACTGAGCCCGGGCTCGGCGCTCGTCCAAAGGAATCTGGGGCTCGCGTACCACAAGGCGGGGCGGCTCGAAGACGCCGCGGGCGCTTACGTGAAGGCGCTGAGCCTCGGGCCGGACGCGGAGGTCTACAACAATCTGGGTGTGGCTTACGACTCTCTCGGCAAGAAGCGCGAGGCCGTCGAGTCGTACAAGCGCGCCATAGACCTCAAGCCCGATTACGCGGAGGCGTACTACAACCTCGGGGTGGCGCACCTGCGCGCGGGCGAGCGGGGCGAGGCGCTGGGCCAGTACGCGGCGCTCAAGCGGATCGCGCCCGAACTCGCGGAGGGGCTGTTCGGCCTGCTGCGGCGCGACAGGGTGCTGGACGCCGCGAGCAAGTGAGGGCCGAAGGTAAGCGCGGGGCGAACGAGCCGAAGGAATTTGCTTGACGGTCTACTAGGCCGGTAGTAGAGTCTGTCGCCGACGGCCCGGAGGGAGAGTTGATCTTGAAGAAGGGCGTGCGGCTCACGAGGATTGAGTTGCAGATCATGGAAGCCTTCTGGCGGCTGGGCGAGGCGTCCGTCCGGGAGGTGCAGGACACCTTTCAGGGTAAGAAGCGGCCCGCCTACACGACCATCCAGACGGTCGTCTACCGCCTGGAGGAGAAGGGCGCGCTGCGCAAGGTCAAGAAGGTCGGCAACGCCTACGTCTTCGAGCCGGCCGTTACGCGCGACGCGACGCACCGCAGGCTCATCGACGAACTGCTCGTCCTGCTCGACGGCTCGACGGGGCCGCTGATGGCGCACCTCGTGGACTCCGGCCGACTGTCGCTCGACGACCTCAAGCAGATCGAGGGGCGCATCAAGGAGCACGAGTCGCAGGCGGCCGAGGGCGACGACGCGAAGCCGGCCGCCAGGAAGGGCGGAACTAAAGAGTAAGTGAGGGAGTAAGTGAAGAGGTAAGTCGGCCGAAGGGGGAGCGAGAGCGGGATGGGGCCGTATGACTTGATCGCTGACTGGTCGAACCGGGCGTGGCCGCTGGTGGCCAACCACCTCTGGCAGTCCACGCTCATCTCCCTGCTCGCGCTCTGCGCGGCCGCGTCGCTCAGGCGGGCGCCGGCGGTGACGCGCTACCTCGTCTGGCTGATCGCGCTCTTCAAATTCGCGCTGCCCTCGGCGCTCATCTTCCTGCTCGCGGCGCAGGCGGGCGTCGATCTCTCTTCCCTTTCACTCCCGCGGCATCAATCCGAATCGGGCACGCTCAACGTCTCCCCGCTGCTCTCGCCCGTGTCGAGCCCCGCCGCGGCGCCCGCGCGCGCGGCCGAGCCCACGGCGGGTGAGCCGGGCACGTTCGGCGCGGTGGCGGCGGCGGCGACGCCTGCGTCGGGCGGGCGACTCTACGGCGCGCTCACCGGCGTGTGGCTGGCGGGCTGCGCGTTGCTCGGGCTCTCGTGGCTGAGGAAGAGCCGCGCGCTGTCGGCCGCGATCAGGCGTGGGCAGAATTTGACGCGCGGGCGCGAGGCCGAGGCGCTGCGGAGCGTGCGCGCGTGGTTCGGGATGCGGCGCGGGGTGCGGCTGGTCGTCACGCCCGCCGTGTCGGAGCCGGGCGTCTGGGGCGTCTGGCGGCCCATCGTCCTGCTGCCCGAAGGCGTGGCGGAGCGCCTGGACGACGACGAACTCCGGGCGGTCTTCATGCACGAGTTGTCGCACGTCGAGCGCTGGGACAACCTGGCGGGCGTCTTCCAGCGCGCGCTCTGCTGTCTGTTCTGGTTCCACCCCGTCGTCTGGTTGATCGGCCGGCGGCTGCTCGCCGAGCGCGAGCAGGCGTGCGACGACATGGTGGTGCGGCGCGGCGGCGGGGCGGCGGTCTACGCCAAAGGCATCGCCAAGGTCTGCCGCTACTGCCTCGGCTGGGAGGTGGCGGGGCTGGCGAAGGCCACGGGGTCGGACTTGAGACAGCGCATCGAGCGAATCATCTCGAACCGCGCCGGGCAGAGGACGTCGGCCGCGCAGGTGTTGACGCTCGCCGCGCTCGCGGCCGGGGTGCTGACGCTCTCGCTCGCCTCCGGCGAAGAAGGAAGCGCGCGGCCGGACTTTCGCCTCAACGAAGGGGCGGCCGCCGTCATCGACCCGCGCTTCGAAGTCAATCCGCCAGACTCTCTTCAAGCGACCACGATTGCGGGCGCGCAAACGAGTCTGCACGCCGGCCCCGCGCCGCGCGCCGAAGCCGTCACGACGCCCGCGCAGCCGAAGGAGTCGGCCGGCCTGATCCTGCTGCCCGCCGATGTGAACGTCACGGCCGTACCGCCGACGCCCGCGGCGGACTTGTCGGAGCCCGTCGAAACTCAACCCGACGCGGTCGGCGCCGACACGACCCCGGCCGAGCCTCAACCCGCGCGGGCGGCGCACACGAGTCAGTCGAACGATCCGAATCTGACGAACGAGCCCGGGCCGCCGCCCGCCGCGGACACCATCGCCGCGGACACCATCGGGGCGGCGTTGTTGAACGCCGCGGGCGCAGACTACGGCTCGCTCCGGAAGTTCATCGGCAGGTACGAGGTTGACCCGAAGAGGCGCGAGAACTTCGTCCTCGACATCACGCTTGAGGACGGCGGGCTGTGGCTCAAGCCCTCGCACGCGCCGCGGCGCCGTCTCGTACGACAGTCCGAGACGGCGTTCACGGACGCGTATAACGACTACCGTCTCACAGCCATCCTGGACGAGGCGGGGCGCATCGCCGGGCTGCGGCTCGACTCGTGGGGGCGCGACGCGACCGCGCGCAGGGTGGCGCTGCCGCGGCCGAGCCTCCGCGGCAACGTCACCTTCCGCCTGCGCGGCTTCGCGGACGCGAAACTGGTGGCCGTGGCCGGCGACTTCAACGACTGGAACCAGTCGCAGTTCCTCTTCGCGCGCGAGGGCGGCGAGTGGGTGTGCCGCGTGAGGCTGCCCGCGGGCACATACCAGTACAAGTTCATCGTGGACGGCAACTGGCTGACTGACCCGACCAACCCGCAGTCGATCCACGACCGGCGCGGCTTCGAGAACTCCCTGCTGAAGGCCGACTAAAGCAGCATTTACGGGAACAGTTAACCACAGAGACACAGAGGCACAGCTTGAAGCGATATGTCTTTCAAGCTGTGCCTCTGTGTCTCTGTGGTTAACTCCTCCTGCTCATTCACACCCGACTGCAACGTGCTATCGGCCTCACACGCCGCGACCCTTCTGCTATCATCCCGCCGTTCTCCGAGTCTTCTTAAAAGGCCCACGTTCATGTCACGCTTCGCAAGCGCGGCGCTCGCCTGTGTCGCGCTCCTGCTCATCCCTTCGGCCTACGCGCACGCGCAGCGACGGCGCGGGCGAGTCCCGCGGCGCGCCGAGCCGGCCTTGGCCCTCAAGCCGCAGCGCGTCTCGCTCGCCGACGGCAGGACTTTCTCGCTCAACCTGCCCGAAGGCTTCCGCGTGGCGGTCGCGGCCGAGGGCTTGAAGCGCGTGCGCTTCATGGCCGTGAGCCCGGACGGGCGCGTCTTCGTCACGGACATGCACGACCTGACGGACAACCGGAAGGGCGCCGTCTACGTCCTCGACCAGTTCGACCCCGCGCGCCGCCGATTCAACAAAGTCACGCCCTACCTGACACGCCTGCGCAACCCGAACAGCGTCGCCTTCCACACGGACGCGGGGGGGCGCCACTGGCTCTACCTCGCGCTGACGGGCCGGCTCGTGCGCTACCGCTACGCGAGCGGCGCCGACGCGCCGGAAGGCTCCCCCGAGGTGCTCGCGACCTTCCCCGACTACGGGCTCGACTACAAGTACGGCGGCTGGCACCTGACGCGCACCGTCGCCTTCGGCGCGAACGGCAAACTCTACGTCTCGGTCGGCAGCAGTTGTAACGCCTGCGTGGAGAAGGAGGAGGTGCGCGCCGCCGTCATCGAGATGAACCCCGACGGCAGCGGCCGGCGCTTCTACGCGCGCGGCCTGCGCAACGCCGTCGGCCTGCGCTGGTCGGACGGCCGGCTCTACGCGACCGAGATGGGCGCCGACCACATGGGCAAAGACAAACCGGCCGACACGATGCACGCCTTACGCGACGGCGCCCACTACGGCTGGCCCTACTGCTTCTACTCCGGCGCGCGCGTCTTCGCCGACGCCGAGTTCAACCCGCGCGGCCGCGGGTTCCGCTGCCGCGACGTGCCCCGCGCCCTCGCGGCCTTCGACTCGCACAGCGCGCCGCTCGGGCTCGAACACTTCGGCGCGGGCGAGCCCGTCGAGTTGAGCGGCTCGTTCCTCGTCGCGCTGCACGGCTCGACGACGAAGAGCCTCGGCCGCGGCTACCGCGTCGTGCGCGTGCCCGAAGGGGGCGGCCGGCCCGCCGACTTCATCACCGGATTCCAACAGTCGGGCCGGGTCTACGGCCGCCCCGCCGGCATACTCGGCCACGGGCCCGGCGCCTTCCTCTTAACGGACGACCACGCGGGCGTCGTCTATTACGTCTATCAGAGCAGTAGGCAGTAGGCAGTAGAAAGACGAAGCGGCGCGCTCGTCCTGAAGACCGAGACGCGCCGCCCGTTTTTCCCTACTGACTACTGTCTACTGTCTACTTGCCTCAATTGCCACTTGGCGCGCGTGTAGGCGATGCGGAAGCCGTGCCGCTCGGCGTTGCGCTGCGACGCGCTGCCGGGCAGCGCGCACATCATGGCGAGGTCGCACCCGCGTTCGGCGGCGAAGCCCAGGCGCGCGTCCAGGAGCGCCAGTTGCGCCCCGCGCCTGCGAGCCTCGGGGGCGGTGCTCGCCCCGGCCAGCAGCGCCACGCCCTCGCAGATGCTCAGCGCGCCCGCGGCCACGGGCCGCCCGTCCAGCTCGGCCAGAAAGGAGGCCGTGCCGGGCCGCGCCGCGCTCAGGCGCGACAGCCCGAGGATGAAGTCCGTCAGCCCCTCGAACTCGCTCCAACCGCGCGCCGCCGTCTGCGCCCAAAGCTCCTGCTCGGCGGGGCCGGCCACGCGCACGCTCACCCCCGAGTCGCGTCGCGCGCCCGAGCCCGCGCCGCCGCGGGTGGGTCGGAACATCACGCTCGTGAACTCGAACGGCTGGTAGCCGCGCTCGTTGAGGAGCAGGAGAGTTTGAGGGTCGGCTAAAGGGCTGACCTCGTGGAAGACCGGCGCGCCGCGCTCGCGGAAGAACTCTTCGATGCGCGCGAAGTCTTCTTCGGCAGTCGTCTCGAAGAGGCCGAGGCCGAACGTCTGCGTCAGCGGCGACTCGACCCCGTCGAACATCGCGTAGGCGCCCGCGACCTCGACCCAGCACGCGCCGCTCTCGGGCGAGACCTTCGCGCGCGCCTCGACGGTCTCCAGGCAGCCCCGGCCCTCGGCCCGCTCGAGCCGCCGCGACAGGCTCAGGTCTGAGAAGATGAATGGCTCTTCGTCTACCATTGTTCGACCTCGGCGAACGCGCTCGACGGCACGCGCTCACGCGCCCGCGAGTCTCGCCACGACCGCCGCCAGTTCGGCGGGCTCGACCGGCTTGGCGACGTGTAGCTGGTAGCCGTTCGAGAGAGAGCGCGCGCGGTCGGCGGGGCCGGCGTAGGCCGTCAGCGCCGCCGCGGGCGTGCGGCCGCCGCGCTCTTCGGGAAGCTCTCGCACACGCCGGATTAATTCGTAGCCGTCGCCGCCCGGCATCCCTATGTCGGAGAGCAGGACGTGCGGCCGCCGGGTCTGAAGCAGCTCAAGAGCCTCGGCCGCGGACTCCGCCGACAGCACCTCCGCGCCGCGCCGCGACAGCACCTCCGTCAGCAGACGCCGCGCCTCCGCCTCGTCGTCCACGACCAGCACTCTCACCCCTTCGAGCGTGGGGCGTGCGCCCATGTCTTCGAAGGCCCCGGGGCGCGCCGACTGCTCCGCGCGGGCCGGCGTCCGCGCCTGTTCGCTGACGGCCCGCAACGGCAGCTTCACGGCGAAGGTCGAGCCGCGGCCCGGCCCCTCGCTCGAGGCCTCGACCGTGCCGCCGTGCAGCTCGACGAGGTGGCGGACGATGGCGAGGCCGAGGCCCAGCCCCCCGTGGCGGCGCGTCGTGCCCATGTCGGCCTGCCGGAAGCGCTCGAAGACGTGCGGCAGGAACTCGGGCTCGATGCCCTGCCCCGTGTCGCTGACGGCGACCTCCAGCTGCGAGCCGGCGCGGCGGACGCGCGCCTCGACGCGCCCGCCCGCGGGCGTGAACTTCACCGCGTTCGACAGCAGGTTCCAGACGACCTGTTGGAGCCGGGCGGGGTCGCCGTTGACCGTCAAGGCGTCTGCTTCGAACTGGACGTGCAGGCCGACGCCTTTGGCCGCGGCCGCGGGGCGGACGACCGCGGCGGCCGCCTCGACGACCGCGGCGAGGCTGACGTTCGTGACCTCGATGCGGAGCTGGCCCGTGATGACGCGCGACACGTCGAGCAGGTCGTCTATGAGCTGCGCCTGCGCGCGCGCGTTGCGGTGGATGGCGGCGAAGGCGTCGGCCGTCCTCTCCGGCGCGACCTCCCCGTCGGCGAGCAGCTTGGCCCAGCCCAGTATCGCGGTCAAAGGCGTCCGCAGCTCGTGCGAGAGCGTGGCGAGGAACTCGTCCTTGAGGCGGTTGGCGGCCT
>DAIRFV010000028.1:0-39334 GCA_036794905.1 Pyrinomonadaceae bacterium
GCACCCAGCACCCAACACCCAGCACCCTCTTAGCTGCCTACTGCCTGGGTGGCGAATCATGCGGGGCGATGTTAGACTTGCGCCGCGGCGACGGACGGCTTGTGCGGTGTCGATGTTGTACCTCTAAGCGTCCGCGCCGTCCGGGAAGTGCCGGCCCCAGGGAAGTCCCGCGCCCGTAAGATTAATCCCTCAGACAATATCACGTAGGCGTCGAGCCGCGTTTCCAATAACTGAGCTTAGACCGGAAAACTATGAGCAGACACTTCTACGCAGCCCTCTTGACCCTCACGCTCGCGTGCGCGGCCGCGGCGCAGACCCGCAAACCCACGCCGGCCGCGACCCCCGCCCCGCGCCGGCCCGCCGCGACGACGCCCGCGCAGACGACCGCGCCGAAGCCCGCGCCCACGCCCGCCGCGAGGCCGACGCCCCCGGCGCAGCCGCCGGCCGCGCCCGCCGACTGCGGGTGCGAGGCCGGGCCGGTGCCCGAAGTGCTCGGCACGGTCAACGGCGTGAAGATCACGCGCGCCGACCTCAACCCGCAGGTGCAGCAGCGCGTGACGCAGCTCCAGCAGGAGGTCGTCGCCGCGCGCAAGCGCGAGCTCGACCTGCAAATCAACAGCATCCTCCTCGAAGCCGAGGCGAAGAAGCGCAACACGACCACCACCAAGCTCCTCGAAGCCGAGATCGTCGCCAAGACGGTCGAGCCGACCGCGGCCGAGGCCGAAGCCTACTTCAACCAGAACAAGGGGCGCATCGAGCAGCAGGCGGGCCGCTCCGTCACCTTCGCGGAGGTCAAGGATAACCTCGTCGCCTACATGCGCGCGCAGCGCCAGGAGGAGCGCGCCGGGCAGTTCGCCAACTCGCTGCGCACCGCCTACGCGGTCAGGAAGTCGGTCGAGGCGGCCACGCCGCCCGCCACCCCCGCCGACCGCGCGCGCGTCTTCGCCACCGTCAACGGCAAGAACATCACCTCGGCCGACATCGAGGAGAGCATCCTCCCGCTCGTCGCTTCTGTGCAGGAGCAGGTCTACCTGCTGCGCAAGGGCGACGTGGACATGAGAATCAACGACATCCTCCTCAACCAGGAGGCGCAGAAGCGCGGCGTCACCGCCCGCGCCGTCCTCGACGCCGAGGTCACCGCCAAGGCGCCCGTCATCACCGAGGCGCAGGCGCAGGACTTCTTCAACAAGAACAAGGAGCGCCTCAACGGCGACTTCGCGACGCTCAAGTACCAGATCATCGAGTACCTCCAGCAGCAGGAGCAGCAGAAGCTGGAGAGCGCCTTCGTCGGGCGGCTCCGCAACGGCGCCAGCGTCCAGACCTTCATCACGCCGCCGCCGCCGCCCGTCTTCCAGATCGCGACCGACGACCAGCCGGCGAAGGGGAAACTCGACGCCGCGGTCACCGTCGTCGAGTTCACCGACTACCAGTGCCCGACCTGCGCGCAGGCGCAGCCCGTGCTGGAGAAGCTGATCGCGGAGTACGGCGACCGCGTCCGCTTCGTCGTCCGCGACTTCCCGCTCCAGATGCACCCGGAGGCGCGCAAGGCGGCCGAGGCCGCCGAGGCCGCGCGCGAGCAGGGCAAGTACTGGGACTTCACCGCGATCCTCTTCCGCAACCAGTCGGCCTTGAAGCCCGAGCAGTTGAAGCAGTACGCGCAGGTGCTCGGGCTCGACCGCGCGAAGTTCGACGCGGCGCTCGAAACCGGCCGCTTCGCCGACAAGGTCGAGCGCGACCTGCTCGACGGCGAGAAGTTCGGCGTCAGCGGCACGCCCACCTTCTTCGTCAACGGCCGCCGCGCCAAGGACTTCACCTACGAAACCCTCAAGGCCGCCATCGAGGAGGCCCTCAAGTCCCCGGCCAGGCGTTAGAAGAGCAGGAGGCAGTAAGTAAGGTGCTGGGTGCTGGGTGCTGGGTGTTGGGGAAGAGCCGCTTGTCTTCCCTAACACCCAACACCCAGCACCCAGCACCCTCTTAACTGCCTATTGCCTAACTCCCTTTCCGTCCGAGAAAATGGACGTAAATCTGAAGGGCCATACCAACCTCAAACCCCCGCCGCGCGTCTAAGACCCGGCCGCAGTCCAGTCCCGACCCGCAAACCTGGAACTTTCCCCCCGCCTCAAGGGAATAAAGAGGTTACACGGCCGCGCCGTGCGGTTTTCCCGCGACAGTTCGGGAACAATCGGCGCGACCTGCGCGTAGAAACACTGTCAACGCCCGGGGCCCTCCGGGCCTTCTTTACTCAGCACAGTCCGTCTTTTTTGTAACTTCTCTGTGCGATCCGCGTCTTACTAGACTTATGAGGAATCAACGAACGATGAGGAAGACCTTCCTGACCCTGCTGGCGCTCACGCTGGCACTCTCGGCCGGCGCGCTCGGCGTCGGCGCACAGTCCGGTAACAACGTCCTCGGCGACGTAGTCGCGGTGGACGCCGCCGCCAAGCAGATCTTCGTTAAGTCGGACGCGGGCGCGGTCGTCATCGTCACCGTGGCCGACTCGACCCGCATCGTCAAGAACCCTCCGGGCGAGATTAAGCTCGACAAGTCAACGCCGTACACGCTGGCCGAGATCGCCGCGGGCGACCGCCTCCTCGCGCTCGGCAAACTCTCGGACGACGGCAAGACGCTGGCGAGCCCGCGCGTCGTCGTCGTCAACGCGAAGGCCGAGGTCGAGAAGAAGCGCGAGGCCGAGCGCGCCGAGTGGCAGGCGCGCGGCGTCGTCGGCGTCGTCTCGGCCGTCAACGCCGAGACCAAAGAGATCACGATCAACACGCGCACCCCCGAGGGCCCCAAGCCGGTCGTCATCGCGGCGAGCGGTGCGGACGTCAAGCTCCGGCGCTACGCCCCCGACTCCATCAAGTTCGCCGACGCCAAGCCCTCCACCTTCGAAGAGGTGAAGGCCGGCGACCAGCTCCGCGCCAAAGGTGAAAAGAGCACGGACGGCGCGAAGTTCACGGCCGAGGAGGTCGTGACCGGCTCGTTCCGCACCACGCTCGGCACCGTCAAGGCCGTTGACGCCGCGAAGAACGAGATCACCATCGAGCAGCAGGACAAGAAGACTCTGACCGTCGTCGTCCGCCCCGACTCCGTGCTCAAGCAGGTCCCGGCCGAGATGGGGATGATGATGGGCGGCGGCGGCCCCGGCGGCGCGCCGGGCGGCGGCGGCGCGGCCCCCGCGGGCGGCGGCCAGCGCGTCGTCGTACAGGGCGGCCCCGGCGGCGGCGCGGCCCCGGCGGGCGGCGCGGGCGCGCCCGGTCAGGGCGGCCCCGTGCGCCGCATGATGGACCCGCAGCAGATGCTCGAGCGTCTGCCCGCAGTGACGCTGGCCGAGCTGAAGCCCGGCCAGATGATCGTCGTCTCCAGCACCGTGGGCGCCGACCCGACCCGCGTCACCGCCATCCAGCTCGTCTCGAACGTCGAGCCGCTGGTCGCGATGATGTCGCGCCGGCCCGGCGGCGGCGGTGCGGGCGGCCCCGGCGGCGGCATGGGCGGCGCGGCCGCGGCGGGCGGCGGCGGCATGAACTTCGGCTTCGGCATCGGACAACCGTAAGAGAGGGTGTTGGGTGCTGGGTTTCAGGTGTTGGGTAAAGAGACAGTTCTTCCCCAACACCTAACACCCGACACCCAGCACCCAAGACCCAAGACCCCTGTTTCATTCCCTCAGTTAAAGGTATCGATCATGAAAGCAACTCTTAAGGCGGTCGGGCGCGGGCTCGGTCTCTTGCTCGCCCTCGCGCTGTGCGCGGGCGGGGCGCTGGCGCAGCAGGCCGCGACCAGCTTGCGCGGGCAGGTCTCGGACGAGTTCGGCGGCGTCATCGTCGGCGCGACCGTCACCCTGACGGACGCCGCGGGCAAGTCCAAGTCGGTCGTCACCGACAGCGACGGCGCGTTCGCCGTCGCGGGCCTTCAGCCCGGGCGCTACAACGTCCGCATCTTCTCGACCGGCTTCGCGCCCTTCGAGAATCCGGAGGTGGAATTGGCCGCCGGCCGCAACGAGCTGCCCAAGGTCACGCTCGGCGTCTCGCTGGAGAAGGAGGAGGTGACGGTCGCTTCCGAAGGCCCGCTGAGCGTGGACACGGCGTCTGCCGGGGCCATCGTGCTCAAGGGCAAAGACCTCGAAGCGCTGCCCGAAGACCCGGACGAGCTGGCCGCGGCGCTCCAGGCTTTGGCGGGCCCGGCCGCCGGCCCCAACGGCGGGCAGATCACCATCGACGGCTTCGAGGGCGGGCGCATCCCCTCGCGCGACTCGATCCGCGAGGTGCGCGTCAACGAGAACCCGCTCTCGGCCGAGAACGACCGCCCCGGCTTCGGCGGCATCCAAATCTTCACCAAGCCCGGCACCGAGAAGCTGCGCGGCAGCTTCGGCTTCACCTTCAACGACGAGAGCCTCAACTCGCGCAACCCGTTCCTCCAGAGCGAGAAGCGTCCGCCCTTCCAGTGGCGCCAGTTCTCGGGGAACCTCTCGGGCAGCATCATCCCGAAGAAGATGTCCTTCTTCCTCGACGTGAACCGCGGCGAGACGGACGACAACGACCTCGTCAACGGCTTCGTGCTTGAGCCCGACCGGTTCGACGGGGCGGTCAACCGCTTCAACCTCGCGGTGCTGACGCCGCGCCGCAACTGGAACATCAACCCGCGCCTCGACTACGCCATCAACGGGAACCACACGCTGGTCGGGCGCTACCACTTCTTCCGCAACTCCGACCTCAACCAGGGCGTCTCGCAGTACTCGCTGCCCGAGCGCGCCTTCGACCAGAGCTTCACCGCGCACAACGTGCAACTGACCGAGACGGCGATCCTCAACAAGATCACCGTCAACGAGACGCGCTTCCAGTTCATCCGCAACCGCTCCGAGCAGGACTCGCTGACCGACGGCGTCGCCGTCACCGTCTTCGACGCCTTCTCGCGCGGCGGCGCCACCTTCGGCGACTCCTTCAACGACAGCACGCGCTGGGAGGTGACGAACACGACGACGCAGGCGCGCGGCGCGCACTCGCTCAAGTTCGGCGCGCGCCTGCGCGGCGTCCGCCTCTCGGACTTCTCCGAGAACAACTTCAACGGGACGTTCACCTTCAGCTCGCTCGAACAGTACCGCCAGGCGCTCGCGGGCAACGCCGTCGCCACGCAGTTCTCCATCGCCGGCGGCGAGCCGCTGGCCGAGATCAGCCAGGTGGACTTCGGCGGCTTCTTCCAGGACGACTGGAAGGTGCGGCCGAACCTGACGCTGGGCGGCGGCGTCCGCTACGAGCGGCAGTCGAACATCGACAGCAGGCTCAACTTCGCCCCGCGCGCCTTCCTCGCGTGGTCGCCCGACGGCGGCGGGCAGCGGCCGGCCAAGACCGTCATCCGCCTCGGCTTCGGCCTCTTCTACGACCGCATCGGCGAGAACTTCTCGCTCCAGGCGCTGCGCTTCAACGGCATCAACCAGCAGCAGTTCGTCGTGGCCTCGCCGCTCTCGGACGAGCAGATCAAGCTGCTGCCCCTGAGCGCCACGCAGATCGGCGAGGAGCTGTCGCGCGCGAGCCTCGCGCGCACGCTGCTCGGCCGCTTCGGCGGCGCCGCGCCGACGCCCGCCGAGCTGGGCGCCTTCCAGTTGACGCAGACGACGCGCCAGTTGGCCGAGGACGCGACCGCGCCCTACTCCTACGTCAGCGGCCTCATCGTGACGCGCCAGCTCACGAAGACCTCCACGCTCAACGTCTTCTTCTCGACCTACGACACGCGCCACGTGCTGCGCTCGCGCAACATCAACGCGCCGCTCGCCAACGGCCTCCGCCCGCGCCCCGAGCTGGGCAACGTCTACCAGTACGAGACCTCCGGGACGCAGAGCATGAAGCAGCTCAACATCAGCTTGAGCAAGCAGTTCCGCCCGGGCTTCTCGATCAACGCCAACTACAGCATCGGCAAGGCGCAGTCCGACACGGACTTCGGCGCCTTCCCGATGAACCAGTACGACCTGTCGGGCGAGTACGGCCGCACCAGCTTCGACTCGCGCCACCGCTTCTTCCTCATCGGCTCGATGGCCATCCCCAAGCTGAAGCTCTCGCTGAACCCGATGATCATGGCCAACACGGGCCGCCCCTTCAACATCATCACGGGCTTCGACGACAACCGCGACGGCATCATCAACGACCGCCCGGCCTTCGCCGACGCCAGCACGCCGGCCTCCGACCTGCTGCGGACGGCGTGGGGCGACTTCGACCTCCGGCCCAAGGCGGGGCAGACCATCATCCCGCGCAACTACGGCGAAGGCCCCGGCTTCTTCACCGTCAATTTGCGCGTCGGGCGCGCGTTCGCCTTCGGCGACCTGCCGGGCGCGGCCGAGCGCAGGCAGCAGGCCGCGGCGCAGCAGCGCGACGGCCGCGGCGGCACGTCGAACCGCGGCGGCAACACCACCACCGGCGCGCCCCGCGGCGGCGGCGCACCGCAGGTGTCGGGCGGCGGCATGGGCGGCCCCATGATGATCCAGATGGGCGGGCCGGGCGGCTCGGAAGGGAAGCGCTACACGCTGAACTTCTCGCTCAACTTCATCAACCTGCTCAACCGGACGAACCTCGGCCAGCCCGTGGGCAACCTCCGGTCGGTCAACTTCGGCGAGTCGCTCTTCCCGGCCAACAGCTTCGGCTTCGGCGGCGGCAACGCGAACGCCGGCAACCGCCGCGTCCAGGCGTCCGTCCGGTTCAGCTTCTAAGACCGGCACGAGCCCGACCGCGGGGGAGGGCCTCCGGCTGAAGACAAAAAGAAGGGGGATGAGAGGCACGCTGCCTCTCATCCCCCTTCTGCTTTTGCGCGGCCCCTCGGCCGCCGGAGTCGGAGCCCTCGCCCGCGGTCGGGCTTCCGGCTCGCCTAGACGCTGAGGAGTTCCTGCTCCTTGGACTTGGCCAGGTCGTCCACCTTGCCGATGTACGTGTCGGTGAGCTTCTGGACTTCGGCGAGGGCGTCGCGCTCGGCGTCCTCGGAAATCTGCTTATCCTTGAGCATCCGTTTGAGGCGGTCGTTGGCGTCGCGGCGGACGTTGCGGATGGCGGTGCGGTGCTCCTCGGCCGCCTCGTGCACCTGCTTGGCGAGCTGCCGGCGGCGCTCCTCGGTCAGGGGCGGGACGGGCACGCGCACGAGCTTGCCGTCGTTCGAGGGGTTGAGCCCCAGGTCGGCCGAGCGGATGGCCTTCTCGATGGCGCCGAGCTGCGTCTGATCCCACGCCTGCACCGTCAGCATGTTCGGCTCCGGCGCGTGCACCGAGGCCATCTGGTTCAAAGGCGTCGGCGTGCCGTAGTAATCGACCGTCACGCCGTCGAGCAGGCTCACGGCCGCGCGCCCCGTGCGGATCGTCGCCAGCTTCTTCCTCAAGTCCTCGACCGCCCCCTCCATCCGCGGCCGCGTCTCTTTGATTACGTCTTTTTCGCTCATTGTGCTCACTCCGTTCGCGTGAGCCGTGAGCCGTGAGCCGTGACAAGAAACAGCCTGTTCTTACTTGTCACGGCGCACGCTCTACGGCTCACGGTCTTGTCACGGTTTACGGTTCACGGTTTACGGCTTTTGCAGGCAGACGCGCGTGCCGACGGGCTCGCCGGAGACGACGCGCACGATGTTGCCCGGGGTGCGCATGTTGAAGACGACGATGGGGAGGTCGTTGTCCATGCACAGGCTGATGGCGGAGGCGTCCATCACCTTCAACTGCCTCTCCAGCACCTCCTGGTAGGTGATGCAGTCGTAGCGCGTCGCCGTCGCGTCCTTCATCGGGTCGGCCGTGTAGACGCCCTCGACCTTCGTCGCCTTCAGGATCACGTCGGCCTTGATTTCGAGCGCGCGCAGCGCCGCCGCCGAGTCGGTCGTAAAATACGGGTTCCCCGTCCCGGCGGCGAAGATGACGACGCGCCCCTTCTCCAGGTGGCGGATGGCGCGGCGGCGGATGAACGGCTCGCCGACCTGCGGGATGTTGATGGCCGAGAGCACGCGCGTGTGGACATTCACCTTCTCCAGCGCGTCTTGCAGGACGACGGCGTTCATCACGGTGGCGAGCATGCCGATGTAGTCGGCGCTCGACCTGTCCATGTCGCCCGCGCTCTCCGAGACGCCGCGGAAGATGTTGCCGCCGCCGACGACGACCGCGACCTCGACGCCGAGGTCGTGGACGGCCTTGATCTCCTCGGCGATGGCGCGCGCCACCTTCACATCCACGCCGTAAGCCTGCGAGCCCATCAGCGCCTCGCCCGACGCCTTCAGCAGGATGCGCTTGTAGGCCGGCGCGCCCGCCGCCGCCTGTGTGTTAGCTGATGTCATGAGTGTGTACGGGTCGGGGGATTGATTCATCGACCCCTCGGTTCATTCAGGAAATGAATCGACGAGCGGACGAATCAATCCCCCAATCGAAACTACTGGTTGCCGCCGCTCATCGAAGCGACTTCGCTGGCGAAGTCGTCGTCGCGCTTGGCGAGACCCTCGCCCATCTTGTAGCGGGTGAAGCGGCGGACGGTGATGCGCTCGCCCGTCTTGGCGACCTTCTCGGTCAGCAGCTCGTTGATGGTCTTCTCGGGGGCCTTGACGAAGGGCTGGTCGAGGAGCACCGCCTCCTCGTAGAACTTGTTGAGGCGCCCCTCGACGATCTTCTCGATGACCTGCTCGGGCTTGTTCGCGTTCTTCGGGTCGTTGGCGATCTGGGCGCGCGTGATCTCGCGCTCCTTGTCGAGGAGGTCTGCGGGCACCTCCTCGCGCGTGACGTAGCGCGGCTCGGCCGCGGCGACGTGCATCGCGATGTCCTTGACGAGCGCCTGGAACTCCTCGGTGCGCGCGACGAAGTCCGTCTCGCAGTTGACCTCGACGAGCACGCCGACCTTGCCGCCCATGTGGATGTAGGAGCCGACCGCGCCCTCGGCCGCGACGCGCCCGGCCTTCTTGCCGGCCGAGGCCATGCCGCGCTTGCGCAGGATTTCGACCGCCTGCTCCTCGTTGCCGTCGGCCTCCTGGAGCGCCTTCTTGCACTCCATCATCCCCGCGCCCGTCTTCTCCCTGAGCGCCTTCACCGCCGCGCCTGTGATTTCCGCCATGACTTCAAGTCTCCTGAGTGATTATTAAGATTATGGAGTCAGGAGTCAGAATAAGAACGGCAATGTTTTATTCTGACTCCTGACTACTCAAAAAGAAGCGCAGCCCGGCGGGTTCATCCGCACTGGAGGGCTGCGCTCGCCGTAGTTTGAAAGTTGAAAGTTGCTTCCGGCCCGCCGCTTACTTGGCCGCGCCGACCGTCTCGGCGCCCTTCTCGGCCTCGGGCGACTGCGGGGGCTGCGTGCCCTCGGCGTCGGGGCTGCCGGTCGCGCCGCGCACGGGGGCGTGCGTGCCGACCTGCGCGTGGTCGCCGACGCTGTCGGGCTGCTGGCCCGTGCGTCCGAAGCCCTGGTTGCCGGGGACGGAGGTCTGCACGTCCGCCGAGACGGTCGAAACGTCTGTGCCCGCGACCTGCGTCGATTGCGCGCCGGGCTCGATCTCGCGCGTGCTGTCCACGCTGGAGGTGACGACGCGCGACGTGGGCGCCGCGGCGCCCGCCGCCTCGGCCGCGGCCTGCTCGTCGTCCTCGGCCGACTTGCCGCTCAGTTGCTGACCCTCGACGACGGCGTCGGCGATGCGCGAGGCGAAGAGGCGCACCGCCCGCAGGGCGTCGTCGTTGCCGGGGATGACGTAGTCGATGCCCTCGGGCGAGCAGTTCGTATCAACCACCGCGATGATCGGGATGCCGAGGCGGTTCGCCTCCTTGACGGCGATATCCTCCTTGCGCACGTCGATGATGAAGAGCGCGTCGGGGATGCGGGTCATGTTCTTGATGCCCGAGAGGTTCTTGTCGAGGATTTCGCGCTCGCGGTCGAGCTTGATGCGCTCCTTCTTCGTCATCTTCTCGTAGCGGCCGTCGGTCTGCATCGCTTCGAGGTCGCGCAGGCGCTTGATCGACTTCTGCACGGTCTGGAAGTTGGTCAGCAGGCCGCCGAGCCAGCGCTGGTTGATGTAATACTGTCCGGCCCTTTCGGCCTCCTCGCGGATGGCGTCCTGCGCCTGGCGCTTGGTGCCGACGAAGAGGATGTTGCGGCCGCGCTCCTCGCCCATCATCGAGGTGACGAACGCGATGGCGTCGCGGAACATCTTCTGCGTCTTCTGGAGGTCGATGATGTTGATGCCGTTGCGCTCGCCGAAGATGAACTCCTTCATCTTCGGGTTCCAGCGCCTGACCTGGTGGCCGAAGTGGACGCCGGCCTCCAGTAATTCCTTCATCGTAACGGTGACTGCCAAACTACTCCTCCTTCAGTTGATTGGTTTAGTGTACTCGCCGCGCCCCAAGCGCCCCGAAGGGCAACCAACCGGGCCGCGACAATGGAATGTGCAAAGAACGTAAACCGTGAACCGTCAACCGTGACGAGTGAAAAAGCGGTCTGCTTCTTGTCACGGCCGACGGTTCACCGTTTACGGTTTTACCTCTTCGAGAACTGGAAGCGCTTGCGCGCGCCCTTCTGGCCGTACTTCTTGCGCTCCTTGGCGCGCGGGTCGCGCGTCACGAGCCCGGCGTCCTTGAGGGCGGGCCGGAGGTCGGCGTTGAACTCCATCAACGCGCGCGTGATGCCGTGGCGCACCGCCCCGGCCTGCCCGGCGGGGCCGCCGCCGGCGACGTTGACCAGGATGTCGAACTTGTTCGCGGTGTCGGTGAGCGTCAGGGGCTGGCGGATGACCATGCGGAGTGCCTGGTTGGGGAAGTAGTCGTCGAAGGTCTTGCGGTTGACCTTGATCTCGCCCGTGCCCGGCCGAAGGTAGACGCGCGCGGTCGAAGTCTTGCGCCGCCCGGTGCCGTAATACTGGATGTCTGCCACAGTTCCTCTTCCTTACTTAAAACCTGGGTTATGCCTTCTGCGCCGCGGCGCGCGGGCTGAGGGCCAGGGGCTCCGGCTTCTGCGCGGCGTGGCGCGTGAGCCCCTCGTCGTCGCCGTAGACCTTGAGCTTCTTCCCCATCGCCTTGCCGAGCTTGGTCTTCGGGAGCATGCCCTTGACGGCCAGCTCGATGACCCGCTCGGGGTGGCGCGCGAACTGGTCTTTGACCGAGATCGAACGCAGGCCGCCCGGGTAGAGCGTGTGGTGGTGGTACATCTTCTGGTCGTTCTTCGACCCCTTGAAGACCGCCTGCTTGGCGTTGATGACGATGACGTGGTCGCCCGTGTCGAGGAAGGGCGTGTACTGCGGCTTGTTCTTGCCGGTCAGCACGCGCGCGACCTCGGTCGCGAGCCGGCCGACGGTCTGGCCCGCCGCGTCCACCACGTACCACTTGCGATTCTCAGCGAGTCCGTCCCCGCTCGGAAAGTATGTTGACATAAGGATAACTCTCTCAAGTTTAAGCGTCTAAAACGCGAACGGGTAGAATACTTAACGGCATTTTCGTTGTCAAGCCGCCGCGCGGGGCTCTCATTCGACCTCCCCGGGAGCCTTCATCCTGAGGATGAGGACGCTCCACGCCAGCCCCATGGCGACGAGCAGCAGTTCCAGCCAGATGAGGTCGAGCCTGTAGACCGAGTAGATGAGCGGCAGCCAGAGCAGCACGACCGTGATAACCCTGCCGCGCAGCGGGATGCCGCGCCGCTCCCGAAAGTTCCTGATGTAGCCGCCGAGCAGCCGGTTCCCCATCAGCCACCCGTGGAGACGCTCGGAGCTACGCACGTAGCAGGCCGACGCGAGCAGCAGGAAGGGCGTGGTGGGCAGCAGCGGCAGGAAGATGCCGAGCACCGCGAGCGCCAGACAGACGCTCCCGGCCGCGACGAGTACCGCTTTTTTCGCCGAAATCAACTCTCTCCCTCAAGCCGAAGGCTCCCAGGTCTGTTCGACCCTGGGAGCCTTCGGCGGGCCTTTCTTACTGGCCTTGCGCCCCTCCGGAGCCTACTCGGGCGGGGTCTGCGTCTGGTCGTCGGTGCGCTTCTTGAGTTGCGGCGCGTCCGATTTCTTCTCGGGCGTCGTCCCGTCGGTCGGGGCGCCGGTCTCGTCCGCGGTGGGCGAGCGGCGCTTGAGCGTCGGGCGGCCCGGGGCGCCGTCCTCGCCCGGGGCGATGTCGCCCGCGGAAGAGGCGCGCGCGTTCGAGAGCCGGAGCAGGCGGTTCTTGACGCGCTGGAATTCCGAGGTCGAAAGAACGTACTCCTCCTTGTCGGGGAAGCGCGCGACGAGCTGGCGCGTCGCCTCCAGGCGGTCGAGCGACTGCGGGTGCGACTCGAAGAGCTTCGAGAAGGTGCCGGGCTTCTTCTTGTTCTTGGCCGCCAGCTTCTCGAACATCGTGGACATCGCGTTCGGGTCGTACCCGGCGGCCCACATGTACTGGACGCCGAGCATGTCGGCCTCGGACTCGGCGCTGCGGTTAAACTTCATGAAGCCGAGGAGGGCCCCGAACTGCGCGCCCTGGTTGATGAGCATGCCGCCCAGGCCGCCGAGGAAGATCGAGCCGGCGAGCAGGCCGATCTCGGCCAGCATGCCCTTGGCCTGGTTCTCCATCGCGTGGCGGGCGGTGACGTGCGCGATCTCGTGCGCCATCACGCCCGCGACCTCGGCCTCGTTGTCGGCCGCGAGGATGAGCCCCTTGTTGACGTAGAAGAAGCCGCCCGGCAGCGCGAAGGCGTTGACCTCGTCGGAATCGATGACCTTGATGGTGAAGGGGATGCGCGCGTCCGAGTGGAGGACGACGTTCTGGCCGACGCGGTTGATGTACTCGGTGATGACGGGGTCGTCGATGAACTTGGCCTGGCGGTCAACCTCGGCGGCGAGCTGTCGGCCGAGGGCGACCTCCTTGTCCGTCCCGCCCGCAATCTTGGGGATGAGGATGCCCTTGTTGATGTTGCGCTTGCCGATGAGGCGCGGGTCTTCCTTCTCGGAGAGCGGCTTGCCCGCGCTCGACGAGACGGGTTGTGCCGAGGCGACCTGCTCGTCCTTGGCGTCGTCGGCCTTCTTCTTATCCTTGGCGGCCGCGGGCTTCTGTGCGTCTTGGCGTCGCCGCGGCGCGGCCACGACCCCGATTGAGCCCGCCCAGAGGCTGGAGATGAGCCCGAGCGCGACGAGCGAGCGGGAGAATCTGTAGTGCATCACGTATGCCTCCAAAAAACTTGTCTTCAGTCTGCGGCCGGAAGGAAGTCGAAACTCTTCGGCGAAGCCCGCGCGCGCCCTCGCGTCCGAACTCGTGCGCCCGCGCGCGCCGCGCGCGCGGGCGGCTGCTAGAGGGTTGGGTCGGACGACCGTCGATAAGGGAACCCGAAAAGGCGCGAATCTTTGATGCAGCGGGGCGCGCCCAAGGTTGTGTCCGCGCCGGGGCCCTGCGCGCGTGCTGGTAAGGGGCCCGGCCCGGCCTTCGTTTGGAGGAGACTCGGGACGGATTATAGCAGCAGTCGCGTGGCGCGCGGGAGCGAAAACTTACCCATTGCAAGGGCGCTGGCGCGCGTGCTAGATTCGATGGTGCCCTTCCTTCCTCTTCTGTTGAGGAGCCGGCCCCGAGCCACAACCGCCTTTTTCCCCGCCGGGTGCGCATGAAACGGATACAGGACAAGATCAAGGACCTGGTCGAGCCGCAGTCGTTCGAGCAGGTCGGGAACTACGCCGAAGACCCTGCGCAGGCGCTGGCCGCCTACCGCTTCACGGACGTTACGTCCGACCTCCTTTCGCGCTGGCTCGACGCGTTGGCCGACCTGCCCGCGGGCACGGGCGCGGCGCGCGCGCTCGCAGGGGCGCGGGGCGTCGGGAAGAGCCACACGCTGGCCGTCTTCGGCGCGCTGGCCGGGTCGGAGCGGCTGCGTCAGGGGGTCGAGGATGCGCACGTCCTGGCGAGCGCGCAGCGTCTGGCGGGGCAGCGCTACCTCGTCGTGAGGGTCGAGCGCGGGACGCGGCCGACCCTGGGCGACGAGTTGGCCGCGAGCTTCGCGTCCTTCTTCGGCGGGAGCGAGGTGCAGTGGGGCGGGCGCGAGCCGGCCGAGATTCTGGCCGTCGCCGCCTCGCGCGCGATGGGCGAGACGCTGGTCGTCGTCATCGACACGGCCTTCAACCGGCCGGCGCGCGTGGCGCGCGACGACGGCCCGTACCTCGGCTCGCTGGCCGCGGCCGCGCGCGAGCTGAACGTGCTGCTCGCGCTCGCGCTCGACGACGACATCGCCGACGCCGACGGCGCGAACGTCGCCGTCGCCGGCACGTACCGCATTGACTATCTCGACCCCGAGAACCTCTACCGCGTCGCAGACCAGTTCGTGCTGCGCAAGAAGCCGCAGGTCGGCGACACCCTGCGCGAGATTTACCAGGCGCTGCGCGCCACCGTCCACGAGTTCAACTGGAGCCAGGCGCGCTTCTCTTCGGTCTACCCCGTCCACCCGCTCGTCGCGGAGGTCGCGTCGGGCGTCCGCCTCTTCCTGCCGAAGTTCGCGTTCCTGCCGTTCGCGGCGGCCGCGGCCTCGCGCGCCACTTCGCGTTCGGCGCTCTCGCTCGTGCTGCTCGACGAGGTCTTCGACGCGACCGAGGAGGAACTGCGCCTCAATCCCGAACTGTCGCAGGTCTTCGCCACCTACGACCAGCTCACGGCGACCAGCATCGGGCAGTTGCCCATCATGCAGCGCTACCAGGCGCGGCTGATTTTAAAGAGCCTGTTCGTGCTCTCGCTCGACGGGCGCGACGCGACGCCGGGCGAGATGTGCGCGGCGCTGCTTTTGACCGACGAGGACGCGGGCGGAGACGCCCCCCGCCGCGTCGCAGAGACGCTCGCGCGCTTCGCCGCGGAAGCCCCGGCCGACAGCTTCGTCCTCGCGGACGGACCCGGCGGCGAGAAGCGTTACCGCTTCAGCATCGCCCTGCACGAGGGGGCCGCGCAACAGGTTAGGGCGGCCGCCGCGAAGACCGAAGCACCGACTCCGAAGCCGGAAACGCCGCCGCACACCGAAGCGAAGTCGGAGGAGAAGTCTGAAGTACAGTCGGAGCCGTCAACGCTCAATTCGGAACAGGCGCAGCCGAAGTCGGAAACGCCCGCGCCGCCCGCACAGGTGGCCGCGCCGCCCTCCGTCCACGAGGCCGAGGCGGCCGCGCCGGAGCCGTCGAAGGCCGAGCCGTCCGGCGCTCCCCTCAAAGCCGCGGAGTCCGCGCGCCCGTCGGCCGTCGCCGAAGTCCCCGCCAGGCACGAAGCCGTCACTTCGTTTAAGCCCGAAGCCGCCCCTTCGTCTTCCGACGACGCGCACGCGGCGGAGGCCGAGCCGCTTTCGGCCGAGCTGCTCGACTGGGCTCGGATGCTGACGGGCCGGTCGTCGCTCGGCGAAGGGCAGGGCGGGCGCGGCGAGGTGAGGGCCGCGCTCGGGCTCTGGCTGAAGGAGTGGCAACTGCTCGGCCTGCCCAGGAAGTTCGACGCGCTGCCCGACGCGTGCCTGACGACGCGCGTCTGGAAGGCCGAGGCCGAGGTGCGCAAGAGCTTCGGGCGCGCGGCCGCGGCGCTCGAAGCCGAAGCGGCGGGAAAGGTCAAGTTAGACGAAGCGCTCGGGCGCGTCGCCGAAGCCTTCCACCGTTCGCCCGGCGCGGTCGCGCGCCACACGCGCACGCTCGAAGACCTCTGCGGGTTCGTCGAGATCGTCGCGGCGCGCGAGCGCGTGCGCGCGTACCTCGCGGCGGCCGAGCCGACGGGCGTTGACGAGCTGGACACCGCGCGGCGCGAGCTGCTCGACCTCGCGCACGAGTCGAACAACTTCCTCGACGCCGAGCGGCGCGAACGCTTCGAGCGCCTCTGGCGCGAGTGGCGGGCGAGGTACGGCGAGCATTACGCCGCGCTCCATGATAAAACTGTCGGCCCGGGCGGGTCGCGCGACTCGCTCCGCGACCTGCGGCGTTCCGAGCGCTGGCGCGAGTTCGAGTCTCTGGCGCGTCTGCCGGTCGTGAGTTCTCAGGTGTGGCGTCAGGCCGAGGGGCTGCTGCGCGTGGCCGAAGGGACGCGCTGCGGGCTCGACGTGCGGCGCCTGCTGGCGGGTCAGCCCGCGTGCGCGTGCCAGTTCAGTCTGGCGCGCGCGCAGGAGCTGGCGGAGCTGCCGCAGGAGCTTGAGGCGCTGATGGAGCGGGGGCTGGCCGTCTACCGCCGGACGCTGCGGATGTTGGGTACGACGCTCGCCATCTCGCTCGACGCGCTGGCGCGGCGCGACGCCGAGACCGAGACGGCGAAACGCGCGCGCAACCTCTCGGCGGCCTTCGCGCAGGATCGCATGCCCGAGAAGTTCACGTGTCAGGACGTGCGGCTCGTCGAGCGCGCGCTCCGGCGCATGCCCGCGCCGCCGCCCGTCAAGGTCGTCGCGCCGAACGGCGAGTCGGGGCTGCTCACGCGCGACGAGCTGCGCGCGCGCTTCGAGCAGTGGCTGGACGAGCTGCCCGAGCAGCCCGTGCTCATCGAACTCGTCTCGAAGGCGGAGATTAATGCCCCGTAGAGTGAAGTCGGAAGTCAGAAGTCAGAGGTCGGGAGTCGAAAGGGGAGGGGAGCGCGAGAGGCGTTCCGTCTCCCCTTCGTCGCGTTCGGCCGTCGTCGTCGGCGCGGGGCGGCTGGGGACGGCGCTGGCGCGCGCGCTCGACGCGTGCGGCTACGAGGTGCGCGCGCTCGTCTCGCGCGAGGCGGCGCACGCGCGGCGGGCCGCGCGTCGTGCGGGCCTTCAGACCCTCGCCCTCGGGGCCGGAGAGCTTGAGGGGCTGCCCGCGGCCGGGCTGCTCTTCATCACGACGCCGGACGATGTCATCGAAGAGACGGCCGGGCGTTTGGCCGCACAGCCCGCACTCAAACCGCGCGTCGCGCTGCACGCGAGCGGCGCGCTCTCGTCGGAAGTGCTCGCGCCGCTGCGCGCTCGCGGGCGCGCGGTCGGCTCGATGCACCCGCTCGCGGCCGTGAGCGACGCCGCGTCGGGCGCGGAGAGTCTGCGCCGGGCCTTCTACTGCGTCGAGGGCGACGCACGCGCTGTCCGGGCCGCGCGCCGCGTGGTGCGCGACCTCGGCGGCGAGACTTTTACAATTAATCCGGGCGACAAGGCGCTCTATCACGCGGCGGCTGTGTTGGCGGCCGGCCACGTCGTCGCGCTTTTCGACGTGGCGCTCGACACGCTCCGGCGCTGCGGGTTGTCTGAACCCCGCGCGCGCAAAATTCTGCTCCCGCTCCTGCGCAGCGTGGCCGACAACCTCGCGCGGCACACGCCCGCGCGCGCCCTCACCGGCAGCTTCGCGCGCGCCGACCTCGATACCGTCCGCAAGCACCTGCGCGCCCTCGCCGGACTCGAAGACTCCGACGCGCACATCGTCTACAGGCTACTCGGCGAGCACTCGCTCAAACTCGCGGGGAGTGCCGGCGCCGAACGCCCCCTGGTGGAGATGATTCGGCAGGAGTTGACTCAAAATAGTAAGAAGGATTAACCACAGGGACACGGAGGCACAGCTAAAACCTTAAAGCCGTGCCCCCGTGTCCCTGCGGCTAACCCTTCCGCCTGACACTCTGCTTGCGCGTGCGTCCGTGTTGGCGCTAGAGTAAAACCCAAGCCCATCGCCATTGATTTACAGACACGAACCGAAAGGAAAACTCTGCCTTGCCCCTGACGCCGAACACTCCCAGCGCGAGCTACAGTCTGACGCTCCGGGTGAAACTCTCTTCGCGCCCGGGCACGCTCGGGGAACTGACCGTCGCCATCGGGCACGCGGGCGGCGACATCGGCGCCATCGACATCGTCAGCGTCGGGCGCGACGCCATCATCCGCGACCTCACCGTCAACGCCGCCTCGGCCGACCACGGCAAGGCCATCGTCGAGGCCGCGCGCGCCGTGGACGGCGTCGAGGTCATCAACGTCAGCGACCGCGTCTTCCTCATGCACCTCGGCGGCAAGATCGAGGTCGTCTCCAAAGCCCCCTTGAAGACCCGCGCAGACCTCTCGATGGCCTACACGCCCGGCGTCGCGCGCGTCTGCGAGGCCATCGCGCGCGACCCCGAGAAGGTTTTCACCCTGACCATCAAGCGCAACACCGTCGCCGTCGTCACCGACGGCACGGCCGTCCTGGGCCTCGGCGACATCGGCCCGGCCGCCGCGCTCCCCGTGATGGAAGGCAAGGCGATGCTCTTCAAAGAGTTCGCGGGCGTGGACGCCTTCCCCATCTGCCTCTCGACGAAAGACCCGAACGAGATCGTCAACACGGTCAAGCGCATCTCGGTCGCCTTCGGCGGCATCAACCTCGAAGACATCTCCGCGCCGCGCTGCTTCGAGATCGAGGAGAGGCTGAAGGAAGAGTTAGACATCCCGGTCTTCCACGACGACCAGCACGGCACGGCCGTCGTCGTGCTCGCGGCGCTCATCAACGCGGTGAAGCTGGTGGGCAAGCGGATGGAGGACTTGAAGGTCGTCGTCAACGGCGTGGGCGCGGCGGGCGTGGCCTGCTCGAAGATCGTGATGAGCGCGGGAGTCCGCAACCTCATCGGCTGCGACCAGCACAGCGCCATCTACGAGGGGCGCACCGAGAACATGAACTGGGTCAAGGAGCACTTCTCGCGCATCTCGAACCCCGCGGGCGAGCGCGGCTCGGTGCGCGACGTAATCAAGGGCGCGGACGTGTTCTTCGGCCTCTCGGTGCCCGGCGTGATCGACGTGGAGGACGTGAAGCGGATGGCGAAAGACCCCATCATCTTCGCGATGGCGAACCCGACGCCCGAGATCATGCCCGAGGAGGTGGAAGGGATCGCGGCGGTGATGGCGACGGGGCGGAGCGACTACGCGAACCAGATCAACAACGTGCTCTGCTTCCCCGGCATCTTCCGCGGCGCGCTCGCCTGCCGCGCCTCGCGCATCAACGAGGAGATGAAGCTCGCCGCCGCCGCGGCCATCGCGTCGATTATCACCCCCGAAGAACTCCACCCCGAATACATCGTCCCCTCGGTCTTCGACAAGCGCGTCGCCGAGGCCGTCGCCCGCGAGGTCGAAGAGGCCGCCTACCGCACCGGCGTCGCCCGCCGCGAACGCTCCCGCGCCGACGTGCTGATGTAAAGACAGGTCGCACACGAGGCAAGGAAACAGCCCCGCGCGTGTGGTTTCACCCAACGCGCGGGGCTGTTCGTTTTCGTCGGCGGCTTACGCCGCCCTCCGGCTTATTACGACTTCGGCCGGCGCGTGCGCGCCTTGTACTCTGACTCCTTCTTCCGCCCGATGGACTGCACCTCGTTCGAGTTCCTGCCGAACTGTGCCGTCACCTGATCCTTCACCCCCAGCATCAGGTTGTGAAAGTTCCACTCCTTGCTGACGGTGTTGTCGCGAGCCGCGGCCGCGGCCGCCGCCGTCTGCGTCTCGGCCGCCTGCGCGGCGAGCAGCTCGGCGTGTGCCGTCGCGACGGCCGCCGCCGTATACGCGGGGTTCGCGGGCGCGTAGTTCGCAATCGTCTGAAGCGCCGCAAAAGAAGCCTTGTCCGTCTCCAGCACGGACGGGGTCAAACGCTTGCTCTCGTCTTTAGCCATAATGTGAGTCTCCATGCGAGGGGAAAGGTTGTGAGTCGGTGAGGTTTCGCGCGCATCTTACCCAACAACCATAAAACGCACAAGACCTAAATTCACACCCCGCGCCCGTACGTTATAGGGTCGCAATCCTAAGTTCTAAGCGCGCTATCCTAAATTCTAAGCTCACAAGCTTACGCCCTAAGCACCCTCGCCTCAGCCCTCAGCGCACCATCCTATCAACTAAGATGACAAGCTTATCCCCTACGTCCACTCACCTAAGCCATAAGATATCCATCTTATGCCCTCCGGCGGCGGGCTTACATCATAAGAACGGCGTCTTACGACGTAGGCACGCGGTCTTACAATTAAGGCAAAACTCAACACCGGCGTCGCCCGCCGCGCCGAGCCGTCACAACGTCGCGCGCGGTTGTTCCCGTCACGCGCGCAACGGTTCCGATGGTGCACTCCGTAGTCCTACATCAGCGGCTCAGGGCGGCGGGTGATGTCGGGCGTTAGAGCCGGCTCTGTGTAACTTCGCAAAATAGCTTGGCTGTAGAAATGGGAAGGGTCGGCACTGAATTCAGTGTCGCCCTTTGTCGCGTTATGGACGCGCCGGTTGGTTAATGTCATTTTGCCGGCGGCGAGGGTTCAGGGCTTGGGCTTTTTGGCGCGCTGGTATTTGGCGTATTTGATGCGTTGGTCGAGGGAGTCTTTGGCGTTGGGGTTGAGTCGGAGGTATTTGTCGAAGTCCTTTTGGGCGTCGGCGTCGAGGTCGCGGGCGAGGAGGAGGAGGCCGCGGCTGGCGTAGGCTTCGGTGTATTGGGGGTCGGCCTCGATGGCCCTGGTGAAGTCGGCGAGGGCGGCTTCAGTGTCGCCTTTGGTTTCGAGGGCGCGGCCGCGGCTGTAGAAGGCGTCGGCGCTCTGCGGGTTGAGCTCGATGAATTTGGTGAAGTCTTCGACGGCGCCGCCGGTGTCGCCCGCGGCCGAGCGCGCGACGGCGCGGTTATAGTAAGCCTCCGTGAGCTGCGGGTTGAAGGCGAGCGCTTTGGTGTAGTCGGCGATGGCGGGCCCCGCCTCCTTCTTCTCCATGAGGAGGGAGGCGCGGCTGTGGTACGCCTCGGCGAGGCGCGGGTTGTGCTCGACGGCCTTGGTGTAGTCGGCGAGGGCGCCGTCGGCGTCGCCCTTCGCGCGCCGCGCGTCGCCGCGGTTGTTGTAGACGATGGCGAGGTTGGGCTGAAGCTCCAGCGCGCGGTCGAAGTCCTTGATGGCGCCGTCGTAGTCCTGCCGCTCCATCCGCGTGAAGCCGCGCGTGTAGAGGGCGATGACGTTCTGCGGGTTCAGCTCGATGGCCCTGGTGAAGTCGGCCAGCGCGCCTTCGAGGTCGCCCCGAGCCTTCCTGATCTGAGCGCGGCTGCTGTAGGCGGCGTCGTACTTGGGGAGGAGCTTGATGGCATGGTCGAGGTCTGCGATGGCGCCTTCGGCGTCGCCCTGCTTGAACCGCGCCATCGCGCGCCTGTGGTAGTCTTCCGGCCCGCCCTGCGCCCGAACGGTCGAGACGGAGACGCACAGGGTCAGGAGGCAGAGGAGTACGGCGGAAAGTCTTCGCATAAACGTCCCCGTTAGAAACAGTCCCGGCGGGAGTCGCTTCTGATGTACAGTCTGCGGCGACGAATGCTCGACGCCGGGAGGGGCCGCGGAGCCCGCCCCCTTCCGGCGCCGATAATAACCGAACTCCGCCCCGGCCGGCGGCGTGAAACCGACTGGCCCCGCACTCTCATTTAAAGAGGACTTGCCGCCGATGACAACCCGCGCAAGCTTAATCCCCGCGGCGCTCTGCGTCGTGACGCTCCTCTGCGCCGGCTCGCGGGCGCAGACCGCGCGCCCCTCGAACACGACCCCGCCGCCGCAGGAGCAGGCGGGCACTATCTCGGCCGACCCCGTGGCGAACGAGATCGGGCTGCTGCGCAGGTCTTTGCAGACGCTGAACGCGCGGCTGCGCGAGATCAGCGAGAAGCTGCTGTCGCCCGAGACGGCGAAGACGGGCGACGCGCCCGCGGGCAAGTTGAGCCCCATCGCGCAGAACCTCGACATCCTGACCCGCGCCGAGCAGCGCGCCGAGACCATGCGCCGCCAGCTCCTCGAAATGACCGAGAAGGAGACCGCGTACCGGACGCGCCTCATGCAGCTCGACGAGGAGCTGCGCCCCGAGAGCATCGACCGTTCTTTGAGCGGCGTCGGCACGACCCGCACGCCCGAGCTGCGCGACATGCGCCGCCGGCAGGTGGACAACGAGCGGAAGGGCGTCGAGCTGCTCCTCGGGCAGGCGGCGAGCAGCCGCGCCCGGCTCGAAGACGAGCTGAAGCAGGCCGACCTGCTCGTCGCGCGCATCCGCCAGCGCCTGCTCCCCATCATCGAGCGCGAGATAGACAAGCTCCAACCCTGACCCCCCGAGCCGTCTCGCGCCGCGTCGGCGGCCTTTAGCGCGCGCTCGTCTGAACCGGAGAGACGCGCGCGTCCGCCCGCCTCTCCAGAATCGCGTAGAGCCCGTGGTGGTAGAAGAGGTCTCTGACGCGGAAGCCTTCGGCGGCGAGGCGTTGAAGCTCGGAGACCGAGGCGTCGGGGAGCAGGCCGGTTGTCTTCTTCCTGTCGGGCCCGCGGTCGGAGATTTCCAGAACCTTATACTCGCCCGCGGCTGCGCGGTTAGCGCCGCGCGCGAAGACGAGCCTCTGGTAATCGGTGCCGCTCGGGGCGACGGCCTGGCAGTTCTGGTCGCCCCCCATCAGACCCAGGTAGCTCCCGCCCGCCGCCAACTCCCTCGGGAACTCCTTCCGGTGCCTGTGGTCTTCGACGAAAGTGTAGGCGTCGCCGCGGGCGCGGGCCGCGTCCCGGGCGTCGGAGACTTGCGCCCCGACTGCGCGGAGGCGTGCGGGTGGGAGAGCAGCATGGAAGCGGAGAGTAAGAGGAGCGCCTTGAAGTTTCCGGACGTGAACATGCGTGCCTGACCTTTCGGCGGAGCCCGGGCGGCCCCGTGACGTTTCAATCGACACCGGCGGCGGCGCGCCGGTCGGCGGTTCTCCGCAGCAGTATCAGCAGGAGGAGTGGCGGCGCAAAGAGCACGAATTCAAGGGCGAGCGACTTCAAAATTCCCGCGACGGGGAGACCGGAAGGTAACTCGGAGAGTCCCCACCAGCGCAGCCCGAGTCTATCCACGGAGAAGGGCCAGAGCAACTCCAGCCCGCCCCCCGCCCTCGTCGTCGCGAAGTCGAGGACGGCGTGCGAGGCGAAGGCGAGCCCGCAGGCCGCGGCCTCGCGCGCGCGCCTGCGGCCGAGCGCGAGCAGGAAGCAGACGAAGACGGCGAGCGCGAACACGAGCGAGTGCGTAAAGCCCCGGTGCCACGCGCGCGAACGGAAGGCGAAGACCAGGAAGAAGTCGAGGTCGGCGGCGTTGGCGAGAAACGCGCCCGCCGCCAGCCACGCCCAGTAACGCGGGCGCCGCGGCAGCAACGCGGCCACGAGGCTCGCCCCGACCAGACTGTGCGCGACGGGCATGGGCATTTGCGTTCAGACGGCGGGGGACGTTCAAGGGATGCCCGCCTCGATGTGTGGGGCGGCGGCGAGGGATGCTAAATCTCCCGCCTCTCAAGTGAAAGACGCCGGCGCGCGCCGCGGGAAATGCTTGCGGGCCGGTCGAGGCGTGGCGTAGACTTCCCGCCACAAAAGGAGGTCACGGCCATGCCCCTCGCGTCGAAGCGCGCTCTGTCGTTCGTCCCCCTCTTTCTCCTCTTCATCATCGCCGGCTCGACGGCGAGCGCCCAGACGGTCTTCCGCGACCGCGCCGCCTTCGAGGCCGCCGCGCAGAATTTGCGCACCATAGACTTCGACAGCGCGCCGCAGCCCACCGACGGGCTCGGATTCTACGAGGTCGATGGCGTCCGCTTCAGGAGCATAAACGGCCTCGAAGTTTTCGGGGACTCCGGCTCGACCGACAGGAGGCTGGCCGCGCGCACCATCGGCGAGATCACACGGCTGAGCGTCTACCTGCCGCCGGGGACGACCGCCGTCGGCCTCGACCAGTTCTCGCGCCCGATGAGCGTCGGCGGGGTGACGATGACCGCGGGGGACGGCTCGAACTTCGTCGGCTTCGTCAGCGACAGCCCGATCACGGAACTGGTCATCATGCTCGACTTTCCAGAGCCGACGCCCGACGCCGTGATAGACAACCTGACCTTCGGCCAGCGGCGCGCGGGCAACGACCCGCCCAGGCCGCTGCTCCTCACCGACGCGCCGACGGGTCGCGCCGCCGCCTTCGAGTCCGTGGGGCTGACGGCCGAGCCCTTCGACGTGACCACGCCGCCGACGCGCAACCTCAGCATCGACGCCCGCACGCGCGTCACGCTCCTCGTCGCCGGCCTGAGCTTCGACCCGGCGCCGGACGCCTCCCTGGTCACGGCGCGCGCCGTCGATTCGCAGCACCGCGTCTTTGACCTCCCGGTCGAAGCGGTCGGCGGCGTGAAGAACCTGAGCTGGCTCGGACAGGTGACCGTCCGCCTCCCGCCGGGAATCTCCGGCGCCGGGGACGTGTCCGTCTCCGTCACCGTCGGCGGCGTCGAGAGCAACGCGGTGACGCTGAAAGTCAACTGACCTTCTCCACCCTGATTAAACAGTAAGAGTCCCCGGGCGCGCGTGCGCCCTCAGACCGCCGCGCGTAAGGACTGGGCGATGAGGGGGACGACGCGGCGGGGGACGGCGATGGCCTCTTTGATGTGGCGCGAGTTGGTGAAGTGGCCGGCGACGTAGAGGCCGGGGACGTTGGTCTCGTAGGTGTCGGGGTCGTAAGCGGGGACTTCGGTCAGCCCCTCGCGCGCGGTGCGGACGCCCGCGCCGCGCAGGAGCGAGAGGTCTGCGTCGCTGCCGATGAGGACGAAGACGGCGTCGTTGGCGAGCGCGTGCGACGCGCCGTGTTCGTCCTTGATGAGAACCTCGGCCGCGGTAATCGCCTCGACCTCGGAGAAGAGGAAGAGGCGGAGGCGGCCTTCTTCAATCTCACGTTCCAGAGGCCCACGCACCCAGTGCTTGATGCAGCCCTTCTTCGGGTCGCGGTTCTCCCAGTCCGCCGTCCAGATGGCGAAGGTCGTGCGCGCGCCGCCCTCGGAGAGGAAGAGCGCGGCCTCGGCCGCGGAGTTCCCGCCGCCGACGACGAGCGCGTCCTTGCGCACGTAGGGGAAGGGCTCGACGAAGCGGTGGTGGACTTTCGGCAGGTCTTCGCCGGGGACGCCGAGCCGGCGCGGCCGCGCCATCCCGCCGATGCAGACGAGCACGCGCGCCGCCTCGTACTCGGCGCGCGAGGTCTCGACGCGGAAGCCCTCGGGGCTGAGCGGCTCGATGCCGGTGACCTCCTCCTCGGTGTTGATGCGTAGGGAGTGTTCGAGGGCGAAGCGGACGTAGTAGGAGAGCAGCTCCTCGCGCGTCGGCTTCTCGCGGCAGGGTCGTAAGGCCCCCTCCTCCAGCTCAAGCTCGTTCGTGGTGGAGAAGACCGTGAGGCCGACGGGGTAGTGGTAGACCGTGTCGGCGATGAGCCCCTTCTCGACGACGAGGTACGTGAGCCCCTCGCGCGCGGCCACGTCCGCCGCGGAGAGGCCGGCCGGCCCCGAGCCGACGATCAGCAGGTCGAGTCTTCCTTCGGGTCTTCGCATAAGCTCAGACCCGAATCCTCGCACGTTTCCGCTCCCGGCATCAACCGCCGGACGCCGGGCCCAGCCAGTCGGCGTCGGCGCGCAGGTCGTTCAGCCAGGGGATGGGCTTCGTGCCCCCGTAGTTCTCGCAGGCGGCGCGGACGAACTGCGCCTTGCTCAGGTCGTAGCTCGCGCGCGGCGAGCCGTGCGCGTCGTCGAAGTAGTTCCGGCAGATGTTGTTCATGATGTGCCAGCCGAGCATGCGGTAGCTCTCGAACTGCGGCTCGTCGAAGAACTGGTCGCCCGTGGACTGGTGCGGGAAGTCCTCGTTGGCCTCCTTGTACTGGAGCACGTCGCGCGGCTCCGCGTCCTTGTAGACGGTCGGCTTGATGTAGATGAGCAGGCCGTCGGGCGCGTCGGCGACCACCGTGCGGCCGTCCGCGTCCCGGGTCGTCACCTTGTCCACGCGGGAGTAGCCGATGCGGCCGAAGGCCCAGTAGGTGTACTTGTCGGAGTGCGGCTCGTCCTTCTTCGGCTTCTCCTTGAGGATGCGCACCTCGTCGAAGTCGATGGTGACGCCGAGGTCGATCCTGATCTTGCGGACGGCGTTGCCGAGGTCGTTGAACTTGAACTTGCCGTCCTCGGCGGCGTCGCTGAGGACGATGAGGCGGCAGCGGCGCAAGACCATCTCGTAGAGGGCGAGGTTCTCGAAGTGCCCGCCGTCGGTGAGGTAGACGTAGGGGTTCGCGTCGTCGGTCAGGCCGAACGCCTCCTCGACGACGGGGCGGAGCGAGAGGCGCGGGGCCTCTCGGTAGAAGGTCTTCTCGCCGGCCGGCCCGGGGTTGCCGAGCCACCAGCCGAGCCGGACGTTGAAGAGCGTCAGCACCATCGAGAGGACGGGCGAGGTCGTGTAGTAGCCCATGTTGGAGCTGGCCGCGGCGCCCGAGACGGCCACGGCCGTCCCCAGCGAGGCGCCGCGCGGGCCGCCGTAGTGCCGCGAGCGGCGGTAGCCGACGCGGAAGCTGCCCGCGTGCAGCGGCGTGAAGGCGAAGGGCTCGGCCTTGCGCTGCTGCCACGCGAGCTTCTTGCCGCCGACGAGGTTGAGCGAGGTGTTGACGACGTGGAGCAGGCGGTGCGCCGGCGGGTACTTGAGCCTGATCTCGTCGGGGTAGGCGTCGCGCAGGATGGTGCGCTTTCGCAGGAGCGCCCGGTCGTCCGGCGGCACGCCCGGCTCGACCTTCGTCAGCGGCGCGGTCGCGCCGGGGCGGTCGTCGGGGACGATGTGTTCGCTCTCCAGGATCGCGTTGAGGTCGGCGATGAGGTTGATGCGCAGGCGCGGCGGGAGCTGCGTCGTCCCCATGAAGCCCGCCAGCTCGTCGCGCGTGTCCTTCCTGAGCCAGGACTTGAGGCGGCCCGAGAGGGTCGGGGGTTCCGCGGCCCGCCCGGTCTTGCCGTCCGGCGGCGGCGGCGCTTCGGCCTCGCCGAGCTTGACGGCGAGGCTTTCGAGGTCCTGGAAGTCGCCCTCCTTGAAGAGCACCGGACGCATCTCGTGCATGTGGACGTTGTCTTCGGGGTCGAAGCCGGTGAAGGGGTTGGGCCGGCGCAGTCCCCGGTCGCGCGACGCGCCGAGGAAGCCGCGGATGAGGCGGTTGCGGTAGCCCGCGTGGAGCGAGAACTTGTTGAGGTTGATGCGGTTCGCGAGCAGGAGCCCGACCGCCCCCATGAAGAGGATGAAGAGCAGGACGTAGAGGAACCGCGAGTAGTGGACGACGCGCATGTGCCAGTCGCCGTCGGGCACCACGGCGGCGAGGCTCACCCCGTCGCGCAGGGCGTCCCCGGCCGACGAGCCCAGCCACCGCAACAGCGGGGGGACGACCGAGACGGCCGCGTACATGATGACGCTGGTGAGGAGCGAGAGCGCGACCAGGAACGCGAGCAGGAAGACGAGCGCGAGGAGCGGCAGCAGTTGGTCGCCGACGAACGTCTTCAGCAGCCCGCCCTTCCGCGCCGCCTGCTCCTCGTTGGCCGGGGTCTTCGAGCTGAAGGCGGCCAGGAGCGAGGCGACGCCCGACGCGCCCGCGACCGACGAGACCCAGCCCGGCGCCCAGAAGAAGAAGCGCGGGCCGTGCAGCGAGAGGACGCTGAAGGCCGCCCACGCCATCATGGCGATGAGGAGCCACGCGCTGAAGCGCGCCCACCACTCGCGGTCTTCGTCGTTGAGCAGCTCCGACCAGCCGAAGAGCCCCTTGCTGGTGAGCCCGACGAAGAGCGTCGTCGCCAGCAGCACGACGAGCAGCATCAGCGGCACGGCGAGCGAGGCGTACCACTCCTTGACCCACCACTCCAGCGGCGGGTCGGGGATCGCGCCGAACGTCGAAGCGAGGTAGAGCAGCAGCCCGCCGACGGCGCCGATCAGGGTCAGGATGACCAGCTCGGCGGCTTCGAGCTTGCTGAACTCGCGCGGGCGCGTGAACCTTTCGAGCGAGAAGGCGCTGATGACCCAGGCCGCGACCGTGACCCCCACGCCGAAGATGACGAACCAGACCCACTTCTCGTCGAGCGCGCCGTTCGTCGCCGCGGTCGTCCTCCCGCGGTTGGCCTCGAACGAGCGCGCCCAGTAGGTCGTCAGGCAGAAGGCCGAGGCGACCAGCGGGAGCAGGCACCACTTGAGGAAGCTCCGCTGGTCGAGGCGGCCGCGCCAGAAGCGGCTGCGCTCGACGATCTTGGCGCTGACGGCCGGCCGGCTGACGATGATGTAGGTGAGGGCCAGCGTCAGCAGCGCGGAGCCGGCGGCGAGCAGGACGTAGCGCCCCGGAAAACCGAGCCGCGCCGTGAGCCCCGGCCGCGAGAGCAGCAGCGCGACGTTCAGGCGCGGCAGCGCCAGCAGCGCGAGCAGCAGCGGGAAGAGGACGAGCCAGTTGAGCAGAAGGTTCCGCAGGTAGATGGCGAGGAAGGCCCACGTGTCGGCCGTCAGCAGCCCCGACTTCGGCGTCAGGAAGTTGCTGTACTCGCGCAGGTACTGGATGGCCGGCGGGTCGGGGTCAACTTTGGACTTCGGCTCGGCGGTGCTCATGTCCTCGGTCACGCCGGCCAGCTCGTCCCGGTGGCGGTGCAGCCACGCCGTCAGCCAGCCCCCGATGTAGCCGCCGCCCGAGACGGTCGAGAGGTAGTCGAACTGCTTGAGCAGGTTGTAGCGCGCCAGCCCCTGCAAGAGCCCGAGGGCGAACGTGCCGCTGCGGATGCCGCCGCCCGACAGGCAGAGCGCCGACTGCCCGTGCTCGTGCCGGTGGATGCGCGTGTACATCGCGGCGAGGCGGATGTCCGAAGCCTTCTCCAGCTCGTCGGGGAAGGTCTGCTCCAGCAGCAGGCGGTTGACGTGCTCCAGCCCGGGCGAGCCGGCCCTCAACGGCCGGTCGAGCAGCAGGCGCAGCGAGTCGGGCAGGGCGACGTACTTGAAGGCGTCCGCGTCGTAGACGGGCACGCGCAGCAGCTCGTTGAGCGCCGCCTCGTAGTCGCCCGCCTCGAACTTTTTCCGGAACTCGGGCGCGCGCTGCCGCAGGTGCGCCGCGAGGTCGTCGCCGCGCTTGTCCCCGCCCGCGCGCGGCGTCAGCTTGCTCGCGAGCCGCGCGGGGTCTTTGACGTGCCCGCGGTGGAAGCGCCAGTCCAGCTCGGCCGTGATGTCCTCTTCGCGGTTCCGCAGCCGCACCGTCTCGCTCCCCGAAAGCTGGCCGTGCAGACTCAAATACTCCTCCTCAAGCACCTGATAGAGGTGGAGCGGGATTTCGACTTGTTCGGGCATGTTCATCTCCGGGCTGTGTGTCTGCCGCGCGCGCCGGGCGACTTTAATTCCAAACGGGCGTCGGAGGGAAGGGCGCGGCCGGCCCCAAGACTGAACGGTAAGAATGCCGGCCCCCGCGGGTCGGCCGAGGACGTTGGCGCCGGCGAGGACGTGGGCGCGGAAGCCCTGACGCCGGCCGCCGGCAAACAACGCCCGTGATGGAACGCACCGCCCGTCCCGATTTACCGTCACGCAAACCCCGATGTTTGCGCGCGCTCCGAGGCGGTCGGTATAATGTCACGGCCGCAATCAATCCGTCCGAACTGAGGCCGCGCGCGAGGAGCCGAGAAGGGTGTGACCACGACCGAACCTGCATGTCACGGCACGCCCGAGGGCGCGGCCCTACGCGTCGAGCGCCTGCCGTTCCGCCGCATCCCCGGTCAGTCGCGCCTCTTCCTCGAATACCTCGAAGACCCCACGTCGCTCCGGCGCTTCTACCCGGAGGCCGTGCGCTTCCACCATGAGCTTTCGAACCGCCGCGCGCGCGTGCTCGAATCCTATCAGACCGACCGCGACTCCCTCTGCGACGCGCTCGCCGCGGCGAACGCGCGCTGGGGCGCTTCGCCGCAGACGTTCGCGAACGTCGAGCGCCTGCGCTCGAAGGATTCGGTCGCGGTCGTCACGGGTCAGCAGACGGGGCTCTTTACGGGGCCGCTCTACACGCTCTACAAGGCGCTCTCGGCCGTGAAGCTCGCCGCGTGTCTGACGGCGCGCGGCACCGACGCGGTGCCCGTCTTCTGGATGGCGACCGAGGATCACGACTGGGAGGAGGTGCAGACGGCCGAGGTCATCGCGTGCGACGGGCGGCTCGCCTCCGTCGGCGTCCCCGGCCACCTGCACGAGGAGGGGCGGCAGGTCGGCGGCGTCCCCCTGGACGCGAGCGTCGAGGAGGCCGTGAGGCGTCTCTTCGAGCTGATGCCTTCGAGCGAGTTCGTGCCCGACCTCGAAGCGCTCGTGCGCGACGCGTACGCGCCGGGCCGCGCCTTCGGCGAGGCGTTCGCGCGGGTGCTCGCGGCGCTGACGGGGAAGTACGGGCTGGTTCTACTCGACCCCGTAGACCCCGCGCTCAAGCGCCTGGCCGCGCCGCTCTACGCGGAGGCCGCGCGGCTCGGCGCGCAGATCGCCGCCGCCACGGACGCGCGCTCGCGCGAGCTGGAAGCCGCGGGCTACCACGCGCAGGTTCACACCTCGCCCGACTCCTTCCCGCTCTTCATCATCGACGGCGGCGTGCGCCGCGCGCTCACGCGCACGAAGGGCGGCCGCTACCGCGCCAAGGGAACCGAGCACGAGTGGACGGCCGAGGGGTTGTCCGCCCTCGCGCTCGCCGAGCCCGAACGCCTCAGCCCCAACGTCACGCTGCGCGCGGTCGTGCAGGACTACCTGCTGCCGACCGTCGCCTACTTCGGCGGCGCGGCCGAGGTCGCGTACTTCGCGCAGACGGCCGAGAGCTACCGCCTGCTCGCGCGCCCGGTCACGCCCGTCCTGCACCGCGCCAGCCTCACCGTCGTCGAGCGGCGCACGGGGCGCACGCTCGAACGCTACGGCCTGCGCCTGGAAGACTTCTTCGCGGGCTTAGACCCCGTCATCGCGCGCGTCGTCGAAGAGCACCTGGGCGGCGAGCTGGCCGGCGCCTTCGACGCCACGGACGCCACGGTCTCGCGCGCGCTCGACGAGTTACAGGCGCGGCTGCGCGACTTCGACCCGACGCTGGGCGACGCGCTCGACGGCGGGCGCCGCAAGATCGTCCACCAGCTCGAAGGCCTGCGCGCGCGCTTCCACCGCGCGCAGATGCGGCGCGACCGCGCGGTGCTGCGGCAGTTGGAGCGCGCCGCGACCGCGCTCTACCCCGAGAAGAGCTTGCAGGAGCGGCACGTCAACGTCGCCTCGCTGCTCGCGCGCCACGGCCGCTACTTCGTCGAGTGGATTCACGACGCCATCGACCTCTCGACCCACGACCACCAGATCGTCTACCTCTGACCCGAACCGCGCCCGCGCGCCCCCCGTATACATCCTCGACACGCGCGAGAGGAGACACGAACGATGCTCTGCCCGAACTGCGGGACGAAGACGACGACCGGGCACAAGTTCTGCCGCGCCTGCGGGATGAACCTTGAGCCGGTCTCGCGCGCGCTCGTCGAACACCTCTCGCCCGAGGGCGCCGCGCGCGCCGCGTCCGCGCGCGAGGCCGAGCGCCGCGCCGTGCGGCGGATGACGAACGGCCTGTTCGCGGGCCTCGCCGTCGTCCTGTTCGGCATGCTGTTGGTCGCCTTCCTGCCGGGCAAGGGCTTCAAGTTCATCGGCGTCGCGGCGGCGCTCGTCGGCATCGTCGTCGCGCTCATCTCAGTCCTCTCGCCGCTGCGCTCGATGGGCAGCGCCGTCAAAGAGCCCGCGCCGCGCGCGCTCGACGGCGCCGCCGCGGCGACGGGGCGCCTGCTCCGAGAGACGACAGCCGAGCCCGCGCCGACCGTCACCGAACGCACGACCGAACTCCTCCACGCCGAGGTCAAAGACCGCAAGCCGCGCGACTGAGCGCGCCGCTTTTGCGCGAACCCCGGCCGAGTCGTTACACTGCAAACCGCATGTCCAAGATTCGCGTCCTCTCCGACCACGTCGCCAACCAGATCGCCGCGGGCGAGGTGGTCGAGCGCCCCGCCTCCGTCGCCAAAGAACTCGTCGAGAACTCGATTGACGCCGGCGCGCGCCGCGTCGAGGTGGAGGTGGAGGCCGGCGGCCGGCGCCTGCTCCGCGTCTCGGACGACGGCGAGGGGATGACGCGCGACGACGCCGTGCTCGCCTTCGAGCGCCACGCCACGTCGAAGATCACTTCGGCCGAAGACCTCGAACGCGTCTCGACGCTCGGCTTCCGCGGCGAGGCGCTGGCGTCCATCGCCTCGGTCGCGCGCGTGGAGCTCGTGACGCAGCGGGAGGGCGAGGCGGAAGGGACGCGCGTCCTCATCGAGGGGGGGCGCATGCGCGACGTGTCGCCCGCGGCGCGGCCCAAGGGCACGACCATCGGCGCGCGCGACCTCTTCTTCAACGTCCCCGCGCGCCGCAAATTCCTGCGCTCCGAGGCGACCGAGAGCTTCCACCTGACGAACCTCGTCACGCACTACGCGCTCGCGCACCCCGAGATCAGCTTCGCGCTCACGAACAACGGGCGCGAAGTCCTGCGCGCCGCGCCGGCCGAGAACTTGCGCGAGCGCGCCTACCAGATTTTCGGCGACGACTTCATCGAGAGCCTGCTCGCGGTCGCGGGCGGGGACGAGGGCGTGGCGCGCGTCTCGGGCTTCGTCTCGGCCCCGCGCGCGCGGCGCACGACGCGCGACGCGCAGTACCTCTTCGTCAACGGCCGCTACGTGCGCGACCGCCTCGTCGCGCGCGCGCTCACCGAAGGCTACCGCTCTGTGCTCCCGCACGGCGTCTACCCCTCGGCCCTGCTCTTCCTCGAAGTCCCGCCCGAAGAGATTGACGTGAACGTCCACCCGGCGAAGACCGAGGTGCGCTTCCGGCGCTCCTCCGCGGTCGCCGACGCCGTGCGCGAGTCGGTGCGCGCCGCGCTCTACGCGGGCGGCTACCTGCGCGACGACGCGAGCTTCGCCGTTGACGTGAGCGGAAACGAGTTCGTCGGAGAGACTCTCAGAGAGGCCGAGGGCTCAAGCCCGCACGGCGTCGAGCGCGCGCCGTCTTCGTCTTTCCTGAGCGACACGGCTGCGGGCGTGCGCCCGGGCGCGGAAGCCTCGCCTGCCGTTTCGGGGACGGGCGCGGCGCGGCAGGAGTCAATCGAGTTCGGCTGGACGCCCGCGGCCGAAGAGTCGCCGTTGAAGCATGACGCGGCCGACACAGCGCAGCGCCCTTCGGCCTCCGCGCTCGACGCCGTCGCGCGCAGCGCGGGGACGACTCCGGCGCCGGACGCGCGCCCGCGGGTCTTGGATGAAGGTGCTGCTGTCCTTCGTCGCGAGGACGAAGGACAGCAGCACTCTCAACCGGAGGGCCGGGGGGAGCGCGCGGTCGGGGCGACGCTGCCGCCGCTCAACTCGGCGGCAGGGATCGTGCGCGGGGTCGCGCCCGAACAGCTCACGCCGGACATACGGCCGCTGGGTCAGCTCGAAGAGAGCTTCATCCTCGCGACCGACGCCGAGGGGCTTCTGCTCATAGACCAGCACGCCGCGCACGAGCGCGTCCTCTTCGACAAGTACCGCCGCCTCGAAGAGTCGCGCCGCCCCGAGTCGCAGAGCCTGCTCGTCCCCGAGACCTTCGACCTCAGCCCCGCGCAGGCCGCCGCGTTCGACGAAGTCTCGGACGAGCTTGAGGGCATCGGCTTCTCCTTAACGCGACTGTCGGGGCGCACGGTGGCGGTGCGCGCCGTGCCCGCCGATTTGCCGGCGGGCGAGGCGCGCAACCTGCTCGCCGAAATCCTCGACACGGTCGATTCGGAGAAGCGCGGGCGCGCGCGCGAGACTCTGCGCGACGAGGTCGCGGCCTCGCTCGCCTGCCACGCCGCCATCAAGGTCAACATGCCGCTCACGCAGGAGAAGATGCGCTGGCTCATCGACCGCCTGCTGCTGACCTCCTCGCCCACGACCTGCCCGCACGGCCGCCCCGCCATCCTCCGCCTCACCAAACGCGACATCGAGCGCGGCTTCCAACGGCCCTAAAGCATCTTCCGCCCGGGTGGAGATAAAGAAGGGATTTAACCACCGCAGACGCGGAGGCACGGCTTGAAGACGTAAGTCAACAAGCCGTGCCTCCGCGTCTGCGGTAATTAATCCTGCCCTCAGCCGCCGTTCTCACGCGCGAGCATCTGGAGCGCGTCGCGCTGCTCGTCGCGGAAGCGTTGCGCGACGCCGCGCTGCACGGCGGCCGAGTTGCGCGAGAAGCGCGCGAGGACGCCGTTGGGGTTCTTGCGTCCGCGCTCGGCGTAGATGGCGATGATGAAGTCGCGGTCGAAGTTCGGGTCTCGCGTCCCCGTGCGCACGTTGGCGAGCGCCACGTGCGGGACGTTCGTGCCGGGGCCGTGCTGCACGGCCGTAGACCAGATGACATCCTGTAGCGCGTGCGAGCGCGTGAGCACGTTCAGCCCGTCCTCGTTGATGACCTTCTGGACGAGCGGGTCGAAGTGCGTCCGCTTGATGAACTCGTGCTGGCTGTTCTGGAACTCCTCGCGGTCGGAGTTGGCGAGCTGCTTCCACGCGTTGGTGAAGGCGGCCGTGCCCGGCGTCAGCCCCGCGAACTTATCGCGGAAGGGGAAGTCGGGCTGCGTGACGAAGCGCCTGACCGTGCCGCCGCCCGGCTTGCTCGTCATCTGGTAAGAGCCGTAAGAGGCGCCGCCCGCGTCGCCCGCGCCGGTCGAGACGACGCCCGGCCCGCGCCCGCCCGTCTCGAAACGCTCGGACAACTTGCCCAGCACGAAGCCGGCGGCCGTGGGCTGCGGCTGCGGCAGTTCGGGCGTCGGCGTCTCGGCGGGCGTCGGCGCCGGGGTCGGCGTCGGCGCCGGGGTCGGGGTCGGCGTCGGCTGCGGGGCGGGGGCGGGCGGCGCGTCCGCGCCTCCGGGGATGTTCAGCACGTCGCCCACGCGGACGCGGTTCGGGTTGAGCTTGAACCTGGGGTTGGCTTCGAGTAGCTGCTTGAGCGTGATGCCGTTGGCCTTCGCGATCTTTGAGAGCGTCTCGCCCGATTTGACTGTGTGCGTCACTGGGTGGTTCCTTTCCGCGGGGTGTGTATTCGGGGCCGGCTGCGCGCGCAGCGTCGAAGTGGTGCGGCGGGATGTCTCGGCCGTTCAAGTGGGCTCACAATGGATTCGCTCGTGAGCGAGAGCGCGGCGAACAGGGCGCGGTTAACATAGGTCAGCCGTGCCTTGATGTCAACGTGCTGTTGTGCGAAGACGGCGAACCGCGTCGCGAGTGATGACGGCCGCCGCCCGGGTGTAAAGTAGGAGCCGTTGAGGGACGGACGAGCACGAAGAGTTCGGGCCGCGGCGTGGGGTGCGGTCGCGGGGCGCAGGGCCGGGGCGCCGTGCGCGTGCCTGCTCGCGTTGATGGGCGCCAACCTGCTCGGCGTCGTTTTCCGCCGGACTGCCGTCAGGATTGGAGGAAGGGACTTTGAGCATGAATAACAAACAGAGAAGGCGGGCTCAGGTGCTCAGGGTGTCGAGGAGCGTGCACCGGACGACGGGGGCGCTGCTGTTCGTCTTCTTCTTCTTCGTCGCCTGCACGGGTCTTCTGCTCGGCTGGAAGAAGGACACCGGCGGCGTCATCCTCGCCAAGACGTATCAGGGCTCTTCCCCCGACCTGAAAGACTGGCTGCCGATTCACGTCCTGCACCAGAAGGCGGTCGCCGTGATGCGCGAGTCCGTCTCGCCCGACCTCTCGCTGGAGCTGGACAGGGTGGACATCCGGCCCGACAAGGGCGTGGTCAAGTTCGTGTTCGTCGAACACTACTGGGGCGTCCAGCTCGACGGCGCCACGGGCGAGGCGCTGCACGTCGAGAGGCGGCGGGCGGACTTCATCGAGAACGTCCACGACGGCTCCGTCCTCGACTACCTCGCCGGCACGGGCGGGCAGATCAAGCTCGCCTACACGTCGGTCATGGGGCTCGCCCTGTTGACCTTTACGGTCACGGGTTTCTGGCTCTGGTACGGGCCGAAGCGTTTCCGCGCGAAGAGCAAATACCACCGGCACCACGCCTGAGCGGAACTTCGCAGGGGCGCACCCGGGGAAGTTCGTCTACCGCGTCGCGACTACAGCGCGCGCTTAAATTATTTGAAGTACTTCCCGAGAAGTCGCCCGATGTCGTCCGTGACGCTGCCGTCGTTGTTCGAATCCAGCATGGAGTTGAGCGCCCCCGCCAGACCCGGGGCCGACGCTTCGGTCTGTTGCCGCTGGGTGTCCAGAAAGTCGGAGAGCCCGCCCGGGTCGAGGTTCTGCTGCTGCTGGGTCTGCCCGACGGCGCCCATCACGAGCGGCGCGACCATCTCTAAAATGTTCCCGGCGGCGTTCTGGTCGAGCCCCGTCGCCTGCGCCACGGTGTTCTGAATCGCGCCCTGCTGCGGTCCGAAGACGTGCCCCAGAATCCCCGCCCCGTTCGCGGCCTGCGGGTTGCCGAGGTAGCCCGACAGGTTGTCGAAGATGCTCCCGTCGTGGTCGGTGGCGACCGCCTGGTGAATTTCCTGCGCGCCTTCGGGCCGGGCGGCGTTACGCGCCAGCGCCGCCACGATGAGCGGGACGGCTATCATCACGGCCCGCTGGGCCGTCGCCTCGCTGACGCCGAGCCGCTGCGCGATGGCGCGCGCCGCGAAGCCCGCGATCTGTGACGTAATCATCTGCGTGATGGCGTTCATGTACCTGCCCTCCTTAGTTGGGCGTAATCAGTCCGGCGCCGTCGCCGGGAAGGGTATGTCTGCGGGGGTCGGCGAAGGCGTTGTATCCCAGGCGACCGGGAAAGTCAAAGGGTTCCCCATCCGGCTCAGAGGGCGGCGAGGGTGCGGAGGAGGAGTCCGGTGTCGGTGAGGTCCGGGAGGAGCGCGTCGGGGGAGTGCGCGAGGAGGTCTGCGGCCGAGTAGCTGCGCCCCGTGGCGACGGCGACGGCGCGCGCGCCGAAGTGGCGCGCGCAGGCGATGTCGTTGGGCGTGTCGCCGATGACGACGAGCTGTTCGGGCCGGAGGGCGACGTGCAGGTGGCGGCTGAGGCGTTCGCGGGCGACGGCGGGGAGGTCGCGGCGGTCGTGCGAGTCTTCGCCGAAGGCGCCGGGCAGGCGGAAGAAGTCGGCGAGCCCGACGAGCCGCAGCTTGAGGCGCGCGGCGGGCTCGACGTTGCCGGTCAGCAGCGAGTTGAGGTGGCGCGGCTCGCGCTCGACGGCTTCGAGCGCGGCGCGCGCGCCCGGGAGCGCGTAGAAGACCTCCTCGGCGCGCGTCACCCGCTCCAGCTCTTCGAGGTAGGCGGGGACGAGTTCGCCCGCGCGCCCGCGCACCTGCTCGGCCGTGAAGCCCTCGTCGCGCAGCGCCTCCGAGACGATCTGCAAGTCCGTCATCCCCGACACGGGAATCTCGCCGAGCCGCCCCGCCGTCCCGAAGACGCGCAACAGCACCGGCGTCGTGTAGTCCTTAAAGAACCCGTTGCGCCGCGAACGCACCAGCGTCCCGTCGATGTCCCAGAGGATGACGCGGAGGTCGTGAGTCATAGGAGTCAGGAGTCAGGAGTCAGTAGACAGTAGGAAAACATTCTCAACCGAATTGTCAGTGTGTCAGCGTCAGAGACCGCGGCGCGGGGCGCTACTGACTACTGGCTACTGGCTACTCAACAACGACGAGCACGTCGCCGGCGTTGACGGTCGCGCCGGGCTCGGCGCGCAGCTCGGCGACGGTGCCGGACTTGGGCGACTTCAGCTCGTTCTGCATCTTCATCGCCTCGACGACGACCACGCCCTGGCCCGCCTCGACCGCCTGCCCCGCCTCGACGAGCACGCGCACGACCTTGCCGGGCATCGGCGCCTTGACCTGCGCGAGCCCGCCCTGCTCGCCCGCGCCCCCGCCCGCCCCGCGCAGGTGCTTCGGGTCTGTGAGCGTGATGCCATACTCACGCGCGCCCACCGACACGCGCAGCGCCCCGCGCCCCGAGGCACCCGGCTCCCCGCCGACGCGACACTCGTACACGCGCCCCTCGTGAATCAAAAGGTACACGCCCGCGCTCACCTCCCGCGCCTCCAGATCGTACCGGCGCCCCCCGACCTCCCCGGACACGCGCCCCCCCTCGCGCTTAACCTCCAGCGCGACCCTCTCGCCATCAATCTCCGCGTTCAGTTTCATGTGACTCAGTGTTGACGGAATGTCTCTAGGCTCACGGAGCCTCAAATCCTCGAACGGTGCAGCCGGTCGCGCCCCGAGAGCTTCCAGCGGCTGGGGGGGGCGGCCGGGGGCGCGTGTGTTGGCGAGCCGTTGCGGGCGGGCTCGGAGTATCGAAGCGCGGCGGCGAGGGCGGCGATGTCGCGGCGGGCGGTCTCTTCGTCGGAGACGGTGTCGGCGGCGTCCGGCGCGGCGGCGGCGCGGCGCTCGTGGAAGCGCGAAATGAAGGATGTGTCGAGGCGCCCCGCGATGAACTCTGCGTCGCGCATGATCTCGCGGAAGAAGGGGAGCGTGGTCTTGATGCCGCCGACCGTGTACTCGTCGAGCGCGCGCCGCATGCGCTCGATGGCCTCCATGCGCGTGCGCCCCCAGGTGGCGAGCTTCGAGATCATCGGGTCGTAGTAGATGGAGACCTCTGCGCCCTCGTAGACGCCGCCGTCGTCGCGGACGCCGGGGCCGGCGGGGGCGCGCAGGGAGGTGATGCGGCCGGGGCTCGGCATGAAGTTCTGCTCGGGGTCTTCGGCGTAGACGCGGCACTCGACGGCGTGGCCGGTCAGCCGCACCTCTTCCTGCGTGAAGGAGAGCGGCAGCCCTGCGGCGACGCGTATCTGCTCGCGCACGAGGTCGAGCCCCGTCACGAGTTCCGTCACGGGGTGCTCGACCTGAAGGCGCGTGTTCATCTCAAGGAAGTAGAAGTCGCGCGTCACGTCGGAGACGAGGAACTCGACCGTGCCCGCGCCGACGTAGGCGGCGGCGCGCGCGATCTGGACGGCGGCCGCGCCCATCGCCTCGCGCAGGGCGGCGTCGTTGATGGGCGAGGGGCATTCTTCGATGACCTTCTGGTGCCGTCTCTGAATCGAGCACTCGCGCTCGCCGAGGTGGACGGTGTGGCCGTGCGTGTCGGCGAAGACCTGTATCTCGACGTGGCGCGGGCGCTCGACCGCCTTCTCGATGTAGACCGAGGGGTCGCCGAAGGCCGAGGCCGCCTCGGAGCGCGCCGTCTCGAAGGCGGAGGGCAGCTCGGTCTCGTCGGCGACGAGGCGCATGCCCTTGCCGCCGCCGCCGGCCGCGGCCTTGAGCATGACGGGGTAGCCGACGCGCGCGGCCGTCTCGCGCGCCTGCTCGACGGATTCGAGCGGGTGGTTCGTGCCGGGGACGACGGGCGCGCCCGCCGCTTCGGCCGCGCGCCGCGCGCTCGTCTTCGAGCCCATCAGCTCCATCGCCTCTGGCGAAGGGCCGATGAAGACCAGACCCGCCTCGTTCACCGCGCGCGCGAAGGCGGCGTTCTCCGCGAGGAAGCCGTAGCCGGGGTGGACGGCCTCCGCGCCGCTGCGGAGCGCGGCCTCGACGACGCGGTCAATCCTTAAGTAACTCTCGGCCGAGGGCGCCGGCCCCAGCAGGTGAGCCTCGTCCGCGAGCCTCACGTGCAGTGCGGCCGCGTCCGCCTCCGAGTAGACCGCGACCGGCGAGATGTCCAACTCCCTGCACGCGCGCAGCACGCGCACCGCGATCTCGCCTCTGTTCGCAAT
>DAIRFV010000477.1:0-2811 GCA_036794905.1 Pyrinomonadaceae bacterium
CCGTCGCCGCCGACGATGCCGGCGCGGTCCATGCAGAACTTGACGTTGAGGTTCTGCAGGCACACGTCGTGGACGATCTGGTCGAAGGCGCGTTGCAGGAAGGTCGAGTAGATGGCGCAGACCGGCTTCAGGCCCTCGGTGGACATGCCGGCGGCAAACGTGATGCAGTGCTGCTCGGCGATGCCGACGTCGTAGGCGCGCTCCGGGTATTTTTCGAGCACCTTGTCGATGCCGGTCCCGTCGGGCATCGCGGCCGTGAGCGCGACGACCTTCGGGTCGCGCGCCATCAGCTCGCACATCACCTGCCCGAGGACGGCCGTGTAGCTCGGCGCCGCGGGGCCGGAAGCCTTGACGGCCGTGCCGGTCTTCAAATCGAAGGGGCCGGTGGCGTGCCACGCGTAGTAGTTCTTCTCGCGCGCCGGGTAGCCCTTCCCCTTCTGCGTGAGCGCGTGGACGATGACGGGCGAGTCCTTGACCTGCTTCGCCTCTTCGAGCGCGCGCACGAGCGCGCGCGGGTTGTGGCCGTCCACGTAGCCGATGTACTTGAAGCCCAGCTCGTTGACGAGCGCCCCGGGCAGCACGGCCGCCGCGATGGCGTCCTTCACCGTCTTCGCCGCGTTGTAGAGCCGCTCGCCGAACGAGGGGATGTCGTGCAGCAGGTCGCCCACCTCGTCCTTCATGCGGTGGTACCCTTGCGCCTCGCGGATGCGGTTCAGATAGCCCGTGAGCGCGCCGACCGCGGGCGCAATCGACATCTCGTTGTCGTTCAGGAGGACGATGAGGCGCGTCTTCAAGTGCCCGGCCTGGTTGACCGCCTCCATCGCCATGCCGCCCGCAAGGCTCGAGTCGCCGATGACGGCGACGACGTGGTGGTCTTCCCTGCGCTGGTCGCGCGCGACGGCCATCCCCAGCGCGGCCGAGAGCGAGGTCGAGGCGTGCCCCGCGCCGAACGTGTCGTACTCCGATTCGTCGCGCCGGAGGAACCCCGAGATGCCGCCGTACTGCTTCACGGTCGGCAGCAGCTCGCGCCGCCCCGTCAGGATTTTGTGCGCGTAAGCCTGGTGCCCCACGTCCCAGACGAGCCGGTCGCGCGGCGTGTCGAAGGCGTAGTGGAGGGCGACGGCCAGCTCGACCGCGCCCAAACTGGCGCCCGTGTGGCCGCCCACGCGCGACATCGTCTCAAGGATGTACTGGCGCACCTCGTCGGCGACCGGCTGCAACTGTTCGGGGCGCAGACGGCGCAAGTCCGCGGGCGAGTCTATCTGATTCAGGAGTTTCATCAGGCGTGTATTTTACTTTAAAAAGCCCGAAGTCAGAAGTCAGGAGTCAGGAGTCAGAACAGCAACACCCTCAACCGACCGGCCTGTTTTTTTATCGGCCGGGCAGGAGGTCGCCGCGTCTTAGAGTGCGGCAGTCATCTTTGTGAAGGAGTTTTCAGACGATGAAGAGAGCACTCACGGCCGCGCTGCTGACGCTCGCGGCCTCTTTCGCGGCGGTCGCGCAGGAAGCGCCGTCACCACAGCAGCAAGCGCCGTCGCTGACCGAGGGCCGGCGACACGGGGCGGGGCGCGCGGGGCTGCGGCGCATCGGGACGCGCATGCGTGCCCGCCGGCAGGGATTGCGCGCGCTGCGGCAACTGAACCTGACCGAGCAGCAGGTCGCGCAGATGCGCGCGCTGCGCCAGGGCGCCCGCCAGTCCATGCAGGCGCAGCGCGAAGAGCTGCGGCAGTTGCTCCGCGAGCGCCGCCAGTCCGGCGGCCAGCTCACCGAAGCACAGCAGGCGCGCGCCAAGCAGTTGCGCGAGGAGCTGCGCGCCGCCCGCCGGCGCACGCGCGAAAGCGTCCTCGCCGCGCTCACGCCCGACCAGCGCACCCGGCTCGAACAGCTCAAGGCCGAGCGCAGGGGACTCCGCGAACAACGCCGTCAACGCCGCGAAGAGCTACGCCAGCGGTAAAAGCCGTAAACCGTAAACCGTAAACCGTGACAAGAAGAAGAACACGTCTTCTCTTGTCACGGTTTACGATTCACGATTCACGAACTACGGCACTATTACACTTCTAACACCAATTTACCGAACTGCGCGCGGTCTTGCATCAGCTCGTGGGCGCGGCGGGCTTCGGCGAGGGGGAGGGTGCGGTCTACGACGGCGCGAATCTGTCCGCGCTCGACGAACTGCAAGGCGTCCAGCAGCTCCGCCTTCGAGCCCATGAAGGAGCCGAGCAGGTTGAGGTGGCGGTAGAAGACCTGCCGCAGGTCTGTGCGCGCGTCGTACCCGCTCGTCGCGCCGCACGTCACCAGCCGCCCGTCGCGCTTCAGGGACGAGATAGACCCGGGCCACGTCTCCGCGCCCGTGTGCTCGAAGACCACGTCCACGCCCTGCCGGCCCGTCAGGCGCCTGACCTCCTTCGGCCAGTCCTCGCGCGTGTAGTCAACGACCTCGTCCGCCCCGAGTGAGCGCGCACGCTCGCGCTTCTCCTCAGAGCCCGCGGTGGCGATGACGCGCGCGCCCCTCAGTTTCGCGACCTGTATGCCGACGGAGCCGACGCCGCTGCCGGCCGCGTGGACGAGCACGTCCTCGCCCGGCTCGACGCGCGCGCGCGTGACGAGCATGTGCCACGCGGTGACGAGCACGAGCGGGAGCGCGGCCGCCTCCGCCCAGCTCAAGCCTTCGGGCTTCGGGATGACGTTGACGCCGGGCGCGGCGACCAGCTCGGCGTAGCCGCCGTCGCGGCGGTAGCCGAGCATGTCGTAGCGTGCGCACATGTTGTCCGCGCCGCCGAGGCAGTCGCGGCAGTGGCCGCAGGAGACGCC
>DAIRFV010000478.1:0-2811 GCA_036794905.1 Pyrinomonadaceae bacterium
CGCGCGCTGCTCTGGCTGTCGCTGGTGCTCCTGGCCTCGACGCTTTTGGCGCTGTGGGTCGGCTATCAGCGGCTCGACCTCTTCGCCTTGCAGACGGACGAGCGGGCGCGGCTCATCTTCTTCGGTCTACGCTTACCGCGCGTGTTGATGGCGGGCGTGGTGGGCGCGTCGCTGGGGCTGGTGGGCGCGGCGTTGCAGGCGATGTTCCGCAACCCCCTGGCCGAGCCTCTGACGCTGGGCGTCTCGGGCGGCGGCGCGTTGGGCGCGAGCGTGGCGATTGCCTTCGGGATGGGGGCGCGGGTGGCGGGTTTGCCGTTTGTCTTCGTCGCGGCGTTCGCGGGCGCGTGTTTGAGCGTGGTGGTGGTCTACCGTCTGGCGCGCACGGGCGCGACCGTTTTGCCGGGCGCGCTGCTGCTGGCCGGCGTCGTCGTGAACACGGTGGCGGCGGCCGGCGTCGTCGTCATCCAGTACTTCGCGGACTACTCGCGCGCGCTGCAAATACTGCGCTGGACGATCGGGAGCCTCGACGTGGTCGGCTTCGACCTCATCTGGCGGATGCTCATCTTCCTCGTCCCCGGCTGGGTCGTGCTCCTGCTGCTGGCGCGCGACCTGCACCTGCTCGCCGTGGACGAGGAGACGGCGCAGAGCCTCGGCGTTAACGTGCGGCGCAGCGAGCGGCTCGTCTACGTCTCAGCGTCTCTGATCGTCGGCGTGACGGTGGCGGTCGGCGGCACCATCGGCTTCGTCGGCCTCATCGTGCCGCACGCCGTGCGCCTGCTCTTCGGCGAGGACGTGCGCGTGGTGATGCCCTGCTCGTTCGTGCTCGGCGCGGCCTTCCTGATGCTGGCCGACGCGGTCGCGCGCACCGCGCTCGGCGCGGGCGAGCTGCCCGTCGGCGCCATCACGGCGCTCGCCGGCGGCCCCGTCTTTTTATGGCTGCTCCGCCGACAACAACGCTACACGGCAATGTGAAAGCAGTAGCCAGTAGCCAGTAGCCAGTAGGCTCCGCTCTGCTGCCGTTGACGATAACGACCTGACTGTTCGAGCGACGGCGGTTTCTTCTACTGACTACTGACTACTGTCTACTGACTACTTGAGGTATTTATGAGTATCGCGACGAAGCACGGCGACACGGGCGACACGGGGCTCATCGGCGGGGCGCGCGTGTCGAAGGCCGACCTGCGCGTGGAGGCTTACGGGACGGTTGACGAGCTGGGCGCGGCGATGGGGTTCGCGCGTTCCATCTGCGAGGACGAGGAGGTGCGCGAGCTGACGAAGTCGATTCAGCGCGAGCTGTTCACCGTGGCCGGCGCCATCGCGAGCCCCGCGGGCGGCGCGGAGTCCGTGACGACCTACGTCACGCCCGAGATGGTCGAGGCGCTCACCGCGCACGTCACGCGGATAGAGGCGACCGAGGGCATCCTCTCCGACTGGTCGCTGCCCGGCGACCACGCGGCGGCCGCCGCCTACGACGTGGCGCGCACCGTCTGCCGCCGCGCCGAGCGCGCCGTCGTCCGGCTGAGCGAGACCGGCGTCGAACTCAACCCGAACGTCGTCCCCTACCTCAACCGCCTCTCCGACCTCCTCTGGCTCATGGGCCGTCTGCTCGAACTGCGCGCGGGGCTCGACACGCGCCTGCGCGACTCGGAGCACGGCGGCCCGCGCTGGTCGCGCGCGTGGTGAGAGGGAGGGGTGTTGGGTAAGAAGGGTTTTAGGTTTTGGGTGCTGGGTGTTGGGTAAAAACAGCCTCTTCTTACCCAACACCCAGCACCCAAAACCCAGAACCCTTCTTATCCAACACCTAAAACCCAGCACCCAGAACCCTTCATAGCTGTTCCCCGATAAACTTATCCCAACGCGCGCGGCTCATCCGCTCGACGCGCAGGAGCTTGAACTTAAAACTCGTCCACTCGGGGTTGTCGGGCAGGTCGATCTCCATGTCTTCGACCCAGCCGCGCCGCTTGTTGACCCAGATGAAGCCGCCGCGGTTTTGCAGACCCGCGCCGTCGATGCGGTACTTTCTGACCGGGACGTTGTTGCGCCTCTCGTCGTTCAGGTAAGAGATTGTCACCTCGCCCTTGTACTCGACGAGCGGGCCGTCCGCGCGGAAGGTCGGGTCGGCGACGCCGATGCGGAAACTGCCCTCGGGGTTGACGAGGTGCGGGAGGGCGAGGTTCAAGCTGCCGAAGTCGAAGTTGTAGAGATGAATCGGCACCTGTCTGAAGTCGAAAGTTTCGGCCGCGGGTCTGACGGACGGGAGCGAGACACGCCCGCGCCGCGCCGCCGCGTCGAACGTGAGGGTGCCGAACAGCGTGCGCTCGCCCTCGCCGGGGACGCGCCAGGACTTGAGGCCCTTCGCGGCGAAAAACTCCCAGTCCATCTCCGCGATGACGAGCCCGGCGGGCGGCGACTTCGGGTGAAATTTGAACGACTCAAGCACGTCCCACGCGGCGACGAACTGCGACACGTACTCGGGGCGCGTGCCGTCAACGTTGGTCTTGACGTAGTGCAGGACTGTCCCCGCGGGGACGGCCCTCGCCGCGCGGTAACGAAACCGCGCCGTGTCGTCCTGCCCTCTGCAAACGGCGGCGAGGACGAAGACGATTAACAGAGCTGCTTCGATGATCTTCATCTCAAGCCCCAGAGTTTACACTAACGCCTCAAGTGTAATAACTGCTCACGAGGAGGTAAGACGGAGGGCGCGGGCGCGTATTACCGGCGGCGCGAAAATTTCTCCTCACCCGATGATTGACAGCACGACCTCGCGCTCGCGCGGGCCGTCGAACTCGCAGAGGAAGATGCCCTGCCAGC
>DAIRFV010000207.1:0-10632 GCA_036794905.1 Pyrinomonadaceae bacterium
TCCACGTCGAAGCGCGCGCGCTGCGAGGTGCTGGTCTTGGCGGAGCGGTCGATGGCGGTGATCTGGAGGACGTAGCGGCCGGGGGGGAAGGTCGAAAGACTTAGTTCGGCCATGTAGGGGAGGCGCGTGAAGTCGCCGCCGCCCTCGGTTCTGAGTTTACTGAGCGGGGCGGTGAAGACGGGCTGGTCGTCGCGGAAAATCTGCACCTGGAGCGCCACGTCGGGACTGCCCGCGGAGCCCGGCATCGAGTTGTAGACGAAGGTCAGGAAGCGTATGTGGGACGTGCGCTCGAAGCGCCGGTCAACGCTGAGGAGCACGCTGCGGGGCAGGTCTTCCGGGTTCAACTGCGCCGCCTGCTGCACGGCCGTGCGCTCGCCGAGGAAGATGCTGCTCATCTGGAACAGCTTCTTCATGTCGGGCATCTCGACCCACTGCGTCGCGCTCCCCGTCCGGCCGCTGTGCGCGTCGCGCGCGGCCGCGCGCACCTGGTAGAGGCCGGGCGGGAGCGCGACGCGGAAGCTGTAGACGACGTGCTGCTGCGACTCCGGGGTGATCGCGTTCGGCGTGACGCTCAGGCGCTGGCCGAACTGCCTGACGGGCTTGCCGCGGTCGTCGTAGACGGCGCCGAGCACGTCGAAGTCCGCGCGCTTCTGCTCGCCCTGTAGGAAGGTGAGCGCGCCGCGTTCCAACTCGACCGAGATCGTGAGCAGGTTCCCCTCCGTCTCGCCGTGGACGTAGCCGACGGCCAGCGAGGTCGGCAGCGCCAAGCGCGGGAGCGGCGAGTGCAGCGCCGTCATCAGGTCGCGCTCGGCCGCGGAGGGCTGGCGGCCTTCGGCAGCGCCGCCCGACTTCTTGTCGTCCTTCTTCTTCTTCTCGGCGCGCGCGGCCTCGGGCGGCGCGCCGTTGTAGAAGCCGCGGCGGACGAGCACGCGCAGGTCGGGCCGCTCGCGCACGGCGACCTCGATGCGCTGGTACTTCGGCGCGCCGCCGCCCGCGGAGGCCGCCTCCGGCCGCCACGCCAGGAGGTAGTAGAGCGAAGTCTCCTTGAGCGCGCCCGAGACGACGCGCCCGAGCGCGTTGCTGTTGACGAGCGCGCGCCCGCCCGTGTCGGCGGCGAGCGTGAAGAGCGGCGCCTGCATCATCGAGACCTCATTCGCGGAGGCGCGCGAAAGACGGCCGGCTGGATCGAAGTGGCCCGACTCCGAGGCGTCGGGCTGCCCCGTGCGCAGCCCCTGCGCGTCGAGCGAGTAGATGACCACCCCGCCGCGCGCCGCCGCGTCCGAGATCGCCCGCATGCGGTCGCGCAGCGCCGAGTTGCCGTCGTCCACGAGGAAACCGTCGGAGACGAAGAAGAGCACCTTGCGTCCGGGCAGCGGCCCGAAGCCGCGCACGACCGAGGCGAGCGTGTGCAGGGTGTTCATCGAGACGGCGCTCGACTGCTGGAGGATGTTGCGCGCGCGCGACTGCACCTGCGACTCGGCCATCTCGCGCCGGAGGAAAGGGTTGTCGCTCAAAAGTTTCTCGACGAAATAGTCCCGCACCGAGATGTCGCTGCGCTCGATGGCCGCGGCGTGCACCTCGGTCATCACCGGGGATTCGCCGTCGCGCGTGGTGTAGGGGCGCGTGTTGATGCGGGAGGCGGCGGCGCGCAGCACGGCCTTGTTGTCCGTGAGCTGTTGGAGGAAGCCGACCTGCCCGCTGGCCGAGATGATGGCCGCCTCGTCGTTCTGCCCGATCTCCTCGTCGATGAAGCGCTGGATGGTCTTGCGGATGTGGATGGAGCTTGCGGGCGAGAGGTGCAGGTCGTCCACGAAGAAGACGACGGTGCGGCCGCGGTCGAGCGGGACGGCGGCGCCGCCGGCCGTCGGCCCGTAGCCGCCGCCGCGCGCCGCGGCGATCTGCGCGTCCTCGTTGACGGTGCCGGCCTTGACGCGGTCGAAGAAGACGACCTGCTGCGGCTTGCCGTCCACGCGCAGCTCGAACTGTTCGGGCTTCAGGCCGTCCACGAACTTGCCCGAGCCGTCGAAGACCATCACGTCGGTCTGCACCAGCTCGGTGCTGATGCGGACGACCTCCTCTTCGTCTTTGACGGGCGGCGCGGGCGCGTCCGTCTGCTGCGCGCGCGCGGGCGCGAGCAGGCAGAGCGCGGCGGAGAGCACGGCGGCGAGGCGCGGTCGGCAGAGTCTTCTGGAGATCATGGCGGAGAACCCCTGTCCGGAGCCGCTCTGGGGTGACGGCGGCTGAAATATTAACACGCGTCGGCGGGGGCGGGGAGGGAAAACCGGGGCCGCGGGGTTAAAATTCAGCCCCGAAACTTTCGCGGCGTAAGCCCGTATAAGTTCGCGTCTTTGTTCCATCTTTTTGTCCGCCCCGCGAGCCTTCGAACATTTGAGCCAGCAACAGCCCACTCTCAGACTTGAAGGCGTGACGAAGCGCTTCGGCGACTTCACGGCTGTGGACGGGTTGAGCCTGACCGTGAGCCCCGGCCGCATCTTCGGCCTCATCGGGCCGAACGGCGCGGGCAAGACGACGACCATCCGCATGATCGTCGGCATCACGCGGCCCGACGAGGGGACTCTGGCGCTCTTCGGCCGCCCCGTCACGCCCGAGGTGCAGAACCGCATCGGCTACCTGCCCGAGGAGCGCGGCCTCTACAAGAGCATGAAGGTCGGCGACCAGCTCAAATTCTTCGGCGAGCTGAAGGGCTTCACCGGCCCCAGGGCGGAGGAGGCGCTCGACCGCTGGTTCGAGAAGGTGAAGCTCTCGGACTGGAAGCGGAAGAAGGCGACCGAGCTGTCGAAGGGCATGCAGCAGAAGATACAGTTCATCGCCGCAGTCCTCCACGACCCCGACCTCCTCATCCTCGACGAGCCCTTCTCGGGGCTCGACCCCGTCAACGTCGAGCTTTTGAAAGACCTCGTGCTGGAGCTGAGGTCGGCGGGCAAGACCATCATCTTCTCGACGCACCAGATGGAGGTGGCCGAGCGCATCTGCGACGACATCTGCCTCGTCAACCGCTCGCGCAAAATCCTCTCGGGCAGCATCCGCGAGGTCAAAAGCGGCTTCGGCCGCAACGCGGTCGCGCTGCGTTTCGAGGGCGGCGACGGCGTGCTCGAAGACCAGGCGTTGGTCGCGTCGGTCGAGCGCCACAGCGACCACGCGGAGGCCCTGCTCGCGCCCGGCGCCGACGCGCAGGAGCTACTCAGGCGCCTGCTCGCCGCGGGCGCGCGCGTCACGCGCTTCGAGCTGGTGGAGCCTTCCCTGCACGACATCTTCATCGAGAAAGTGGGCGGCGACGATAAAGTGGGGGGCGGCGAATGAAAAAGTTCCGCGCGGTCGTCAGACGCGAGTACATGCAGCGAGTCCGCAGCCGCATGTTCGTCATCGTCACCGTCGGCGCGCCGCTCATGTTCGCGCTCTTCACCATCCTCCCCATCCTCATCACCGGCATCAGGGCGGGCGGCCCCACGCGACTCGCGGTCGTCGATCAGACCGGCCGCATGTCCGCGCGCCTCCGCGACTCGCTCCGGGACACGCAGCCCGGGAGCGGCGGCGGCGGTAGCGAAGACGAGGCGGACGACCCGACCAGCGGCGCGTTGAACCAGAACAGCCGCGCGAACCTGGAGCGGGCGGCGCAGGCCGCGCAGGAGGGCTATGAGGTCGAGGAGGTCTCGGCCGAAGGGCGCACGCTTGAGGAGGTCAAGGCGCAGCTCGACCAGCGCGTCGGGCGCGACGAGCTGAACGGCTACCTCATCCTCCCGCCGAACGTGCTCGACGGCGGCGAGGCGGAATACCACACGCGCAACGTCGGCGACATGTTCACCATCAGGCAGGTCACGAGCGCGCTGACGCGCGCCGTGCGCGACGCGCGGCTCGACGCGCGCGGCGTCGGCCCCGAGGTGATGCGCGCCGTCAACGAGCCCGTCAACATGAAGTCCACGAAGGCCGGGGGGGGCGGCGGCGAGGCCGACCGCGGGCAGGGCTTCTTCCTCGTCTTCGGCGCGGGGTTCGTCATCTACCTGACCATCCTCATGTACGGCCAGGTCGTGCTCGGCGCGGTCGTCGAGGAGAAGGAGACGCGCATCGCGGAGATTCTCTTCTCCTCCATCCGCCCGTTCGCGCTGATGTCGGGCAAGCTGGTCGGCGTCTCCCTGGTGGCGCTGACGCAGTTCGCGATCTGGGGGCTGGCCATCGCCGCCCTCAGCGCGTACTTCGCCGCGATGAGCGGGACGGTTGCCATCCCGCAGGTGTCCGTCAGCGTCTACGCCTACCTCGTGCTGTTCTTCCTGATGGGCTACTTCATCTACGCTACTTTGTATGCGCTGGTCGGCTCGATGGTGACGACCTCGCAGGAGGGCGGGCAGCTCTCGATGCCGATCATCCTGCTGCTCGTCGTCGGCTTCTACCTCGCGTTCCCCGTCATCCGCAGCCCCAACTCCTCGTTCGCCGTCTGGGTCTCGATGGTGCCATTCTTCGCCCCCATCACGATGCTCATACGCATCGTGGCGCAGGAGCCGCCGCTCTGGCAGATCGCCCTCTCGCTCGGGATCGGCTTCGCGACCGTGGCCGCGCTGCTCTGGCTCGCCGCGCGCGTCTACCGCGTCGGCATGCTCATGTACGGCAAGCGCGCCACCATCCCCGAGGTGCTGAAGTGGGTGAGACAGCCCTGAGCAGTAGGCAGTGGGCGGATGGCAGTAGGCAGTGAGCCCCGGAGGGGCGGCATGTTTATAGTTAGAAGTTACCAAATACATCAAGCCCCATCAGGGGTGACATGCACATGCCGCCCCTGACGGGGCTTCAGATGAATTAGAACGTCAAAGATATAAACATGCCGCCCCTCCGGGGCTTATCAAACTGCCTACTGCCATCTGCCTACTGCCTACATCTAATCACCATGCCCATCGAGATTGAGAAGAAGTACAGGCTTGAGTCAGAGCAGGTCGGGCCGCTGCGCGCGAGGTTGAGGGAGGCCGGAGCGGAAGGGGAGGGGGCGGCGGAGTTCGAGGAGAACGTCATCTACACGGGGCCGGGGCTCGACCCCGCGCGCCGCGTGCTGCGGCTGCGCCGCAAGGGCGCGCGCGCGGTCTTCACGTTCAAGGAGCGCGACCTGTCGGGCTCCGCCATCAAGCGGCAGCGCGAGGAGGAGACGGAGGTCGCGGACGCGGGCGCGCTGGCGGCCATACTCGAAGCGCTCGGCTACCGCCCCGCGCTCGTCTACGAGAAGCGCCGCGAGACGTGGCGGGTCGCGGACACCGAGGTCGTCCTCGACGAGCTGCCCTTCGGGCTCTTCGTCGAGATCGAGGGCGGGGAGGCGCGCATCCTCGAAGTCGAAAAGCTCCTCGGGCTCGACCGCGCCGAAGCCGAGCACGCGCCCTACCCGGAGCTGACCCGGCGCCACGGGACGAAGCGCGGCGACGTGTTCGAGTCGCGTTTCTGAGCCGCACGCCGACCGCCCCTCACGCCCCTGCCGACATCGCCGTTGACATCCGGCGCCGCGCGGGAATATCGTCTGGCGTCCGCGCGGCCTGCAAACGCCCGCCCCTCTCGTCCGACTTCAGGAGGTAAGCCCCTTTGAGATTCGACCCCAACATCTTCTTCGCGCGCTACCGACAGGCGTTCGGCGCGCTCGGCTCTTACCAGCTCAGCGGCCTCACCAGCATGCTCGACGCGGCCGGGGCCGACGCCTCCTTCACGAGCGTGCGCCAACTCGCCTACGCCTTCGCGACCGTCCAGCGCGAGACCAACGTCGCGGGCATGGTGGGCGGCCACTACGTCGCGCTGACGTACAACCCCATCACGGAGCTGGGCAGCTACTCGTACATCATGAGCCACTACGAGGGGCGGCGCGACCTCGGCAACACGCAGCCCGGCGACGGCTGGAAGTTCCGCGGCCGCGGCTACGTGCAGATCACGGGCCGGAACAACTACACGAAGTTCGGCCGCCTGCTCGGCGTCGATCTCGCCGACGACCCCGACCTCGCGCTCGGGCCTGTGGTCGCCTGGGACATCCTCTCGCTCGGCATGCGCGAGGGGCTCTTCACGGGCGAGAAGCTCTCAGACTACATCCCGCCCGACGACCGACTCCCGGCCGACTACTACGACGCGCGCCGCATCATCAACCCCGGCGAGTTGCGCGTGCGCCCCGAAGTCGTCAGGCAGATGGCGCAGAACGCCGTCCAGTGGGAGGCGATCCTGCGCGCCGCGCTCGTCACTACATCGGACGAAGACGAGAGCCTTCGCCCGACCGTCATCGGCGCGACGCCAGAGCCCGCCGCGGTAGAGGCCGGCTCTGGCGTCGCCTCTATGATTCCCGGCGTCGGGACGGCTGTCGGCAGGAGCGGCGGCGCGGGGGCGATTCAACCCAACCGCGTCGCGCCTCCCACCGACGGAGGCGCAACACCGACGAACGGCGGCCGGTCGGCCGAAGTCATCCCTACGCCTGTCGCACCGCCCGCGAGCCCGCCCCCGACCAACGGCGCGGGGGCGAGCGCGGTCACGCCCCCGCCGCCCCCCGGCACACCCGCGCCGGTCACGAAGGAGGACTCCGCGCCGAGCGCGGGCGAAGTCACACAGGGCGGCGTGACTCGGCCGGCGCCGACGCGGCAGACAGATTTTCTACAGGCTTCCGTCGGAGAGATGAGGCGCGTCTACGCGCTCGTCACCGGGCTGCTGGCGACGGGCGCGGGCGGCGTCTACGGCTTCGTCAAGAGCAACCCGTGGGTCATCGTCGCGCTCATCGCCGGCGTGGTCGTCCTCGTCGTCTTCTACATCCACGTCCAGCGCGACCTCGACAAGGAGCGCATGCGGCTCGCGGCCGACCCCAACTCCGGGAACGTCCGCTGAAGTCTTCAGGGGAGTTGTAAGGGGCGCTCACCGCCGCCCTGCGCGCCGCCCTGGCCGGAGGGCAGAAGGTCTGAGAAGTCGTAGACGATGCCGCCGTCGTCCTCCACCTCTACGTTCGCAGCGCCCTGCAACGCCAGTCGTTCGAGAGCCTCGCGGCTCTCCTCGATGCTGACGCGGCAGTTGAGCGCCACCATCCCCACGGTCAGACGGCAGCCCTTCGCCCCCGCCAGTTGAAGGATTCTGTGTTCGAGGTCGAAGTTCGGCGGCGCGGGCTTCGAGCGGAAGAGCTTCCAGGCGGCAAAGACGCCGGCCGCGGCCAAGCCCCCGAAGAGGACGATCATCCCGACCAGCACGCCGACCTCCTTGGGGTCGCGGTTGATGACGAGGTCGAAGAAGGCCGCGACGACGAAGAAGAGGCTGAGGAGGACGACTCCAAGGCTGAGGATGCCGCAGCCGTAGCGGAAAACGCCGGGCATCGAACCTGTCGGCTTCTGTAGTTGTTGGTTGGGGGTCATTTGAAGCTTGCAGTAGGCGCGGTCTTCAACGAACGAGCGGCGAGTATAGTCGGCGGTCGGCGTGCTTTCAAGTCGGACGTTCGGCAATAAAAGAGGGCCGCGCGAACCTCGGTTCGCGCGGCCCTCTTTTATTGCCGCCCTCCGGCGTCCGGAGCGCGGTCAGCTTACCTGCCCACGCCGCTCGTCTTCGTGAGACAGCACGAACCGATTCGCCCAAAAAAGGTTTGACTTTCCTTCGGGACAAGTATAGCTTACGCCCACTTCGTACCCAAGAAGCACGCCCAAATAAGCTTTTCGAGGACGGCCACGCCTTTACGGCCTCTCATCTCAGGCAATGCAGGAAAACTCGGAGGAGTAGAAAAGTGAAAAACTATCTATCGCCTGCCCCGGAGATAGTTGTTGCTCCGACCCAGACGTTTCCGCTTGGCCCCGGCCCTTACAGCCCCCCGGGGAATTATCCTTACGGCATTGCCTGCGGCGATCTTGACGACGACGGGCGAGACGAGATCGTCCTTTTTAACAGTGCCGTACCTACTCTCGGTCTCCTGTCCTATTTCGAGTACGCCGACCTCTCCCCGACGTGGGCCAGCCAGACGCAAGGCCAAATAGTCAACCTGTGGTCATGCACGAATCAAGTGCCGAACGGGTGGACGCTGCATGGCAACGACATGTATCTGACAGCCGACGTGGATGGAGACGGGAGCGATGAGATCATCACCATTTACTCTGTGGATGGTTTTAATCCCCCCGGTCAGTCAATCGGCGTGTCGAAATTTCAGAACGCCTCTCTGTCCACGCTTTGGACAGGTCTTCCTTTAGTCGGCACGCTCGATCTCTATGAGTATTACGTGGCGGATGTTGACGGGGACGGCTGTGAAGAGATCGTCTGTCTAAGCCCCCTTGACACAAACATCTGCGTCCTGAAGTGGGATAAAGTTAGCTCGACCCTGGGAATGTTTTTACAGCCCACGTACACGTCTATCACGCGGTCCGACCAGGTCTTCATAGCCAAACTCAGCGGCTCCAACGGCGACCCTCGTGACCACCTCGTCGTTTACAGCCCGACCAGCCTCACCCTACAGGCGTGGCTCTGGAACCCGGTGTCGAAGCAATTAATGGGCTTCGGCCCCGCGTCACAGACCATCCCCGCCCCGGCCCCCGCGCAGGGCACCCCCCCCGCCGGTTGGAAGATGTCCGCTAACGACCAATTCACCGTCGCGGACATTAACGGGCAGGGCAGCGACGCGCTCGTCGTCTACAACGCGACTTCCCAGCAATTCGGCGTAGTAGAGTGGGACATCCCCAACTCCGTGTTCAACGCCCCGTGGACGGGGGCGGCGGCGAGCGTGGTGCCGGGCAATTTTCAATCGAGTGCCACCTATCTCTTTCCGGCCAAAGTCAGCGGACAGGCGGGCGAGCAGATTCTTGTCTATAACCAGAGCGGCGGTGCGCCGGGGCAGACTTTCATGGGTGTGTTGAAGTGGGGCGGGTCGGCGTTGACCGGCTCGGTGGTCGCCGCTCAAGCCGCCCTGCCGGGTTATGTCACCGATGCAGCATGGATCGCCCCGCAGGATGTTGACGGAGACGGCAACACCGAGTTGGTCTTCGTCAATTCGGGCACGCAGACCATCGGCCTGCTGAAGTGGGACGGCACAACTTTATCTTCGCAGTGGTCTGCTCAGAATTCAGTGCAGGGCTATAGCGTTGACCTCATCATGGGCGCGCCGAAAACTCCCCTGACCCCCTTCGCCGACAATCAGCTTCTCATCTACCAATACATCAGCAACCAGCTCGACCCTAACGTCAATGGAGACATCCGCGGCGAATACGGCAACGCGGAGTATGCTTTAGCCGGCGGCTTCGGGGAGTTCGCTCTACAGTTATTGAAAATGACTCCGTGGCTCCCCGCGGGTGCCACGAAGACGGACTGGGATGCGGTCAAGACGCCCCTCTACAACGAGTTGTATGCGGTTGATTCGGTTACGGCGTGGCAGCAGGACTGGCACCATCTGAACGGTGCGCTCCAGAAGGCGGCGGTGACAGCGATGGGCAATGCGTGGACAGATGTTGATCTGACGGGGCAGAGCACCAACACCGATACATTGACCTACAAAATCTCGGAAATCCTCAATGCGGTCTTCGATGCGGCTATCTGGGGGCTGGCAGGTTTCAGTCTCGAAGCAGAAGAAGTAGAAGAAGTAGCAGAAGAAGCAGAAGCAGAAAAAGAAGTAAACGTATGGAATTCCATACAAGTGGGCCTTGCCGTCGGAGCCTCTCTCTACGGCTCCTACACTTCGGCGATCGGGCCGGGAGGCGACGACGTTCCGCTAGCGATTGACTATGCAGCTTCCGTGAGTGCCATTAACGATCAGTATGCGGATGTTGACTCACAAATTGATACCAACATCGACAGAATTCTAGCGGACGAGGTTCTACTCCCGCTCTTCGGCAAGTTAGCCAGCATGGAATATGATCAAGCTTGGAGGTGGAGCGACTCTGACATGGATAACATAGCCAAAAGCGCGATAACTCCGGGCCAGGTATACTACTACACCGTCTTCATCCCGCTGAGGTTCGGTATATATGCGTATTGGGGCTCAAACACCGCCACACCCTATTACTGCCTTGAGGAAGGTAACTCCCAGTCCGGCTATTATTACACTCGCGTGAATCTCAACCCACCGTCTTACGCCGTGTGGTCGCAGGATAGCGGCAACGGCACGTGGGATATCTCTGTTCTGGCCGCCGGGGCCAACCCCGCTACCTGTTCCTACCCCGCACAACAGTTGTTCACAAACATCGCCAACTGCGGAGTCCCGCTGCCGGCACTTTTCCAACGTTGGGGAGTCTGGAGCGCAATCCCGGTGACCGGGGGCACGGACACCCGATGCTAGCTAATAAAGCTACGGGCTAGCCGGCCGGAATAACGAGAACGTGGGGTGAAGGAGTAACAGTGTACGAAGAAGCGGCCACGCTCGATGTCGAGCGTGGCCGCTTCTTCTTGACGGTCGCGGGCCGCTTACATGCCCATGCCGCCGCCCATGCCGCCCGGCATGGCGGGGGCCTTGTCGTCCTCGGGCAGCTCCGAGATGAGCGCCTCGGTCGTCAGCATGAGGCCGGCGATGGAGGCGGCGTTCTGGAGCGCCGAGCGCGTGACCTTGGCCGGGTCGATGACGCCCGCCTCGACGAGGTCTTCGAACGTCTCGGTGGCCGCGTTGTAGCCGTAGGACTCCTTCTTCGACTCGCGCACCTTCTCGACGATGACCGCGCCCTC
>DAIRFV010000208.1:0-10539 GCA_036794905.1 Pyrinomonadaceae bacterium
TCCTCGATGACGGCGATCTCGGCCCTCTCCTTCTCGGCCAGCTCCTCGCGCCCGGCCTTCTCGTACTGCTCGACCGAATCCCGCCGCTGCTTGACGAGAGACTGGAGCGCCTTCGTCAGCTCCTCCTCCGACAACTCGCCGCCCTTCTCGATCTCCCGGTTCTGCACCGCCGCCTTCACCATCCGCAGAGTAGACAGCCGCCCCGCCTCCCTCGCCTTCATCGCCGCCGTCATGTCGCTCGTGATTCTTGCTTTCAGGCTCATAAGCTTCGTCCGATAGCCTTTCCTTAAGTTTAGGCGTGAGATTATCACGGAGTGCGGCCGGACTTAAAAATTCTGCCGGCGCGCGCGCGTTACGTTAGAATGCCGAGCCGGAACGGGACAGGCCGAAGCACCTTTCTTTATTCGGACTCTCACAACCAGAGGCAGAAGCGGATGTCGAAGCACTTCATCAGCTACTCGTCGGCGGACGCCGGGGAGTTCGTGCTCCGCCTGCGCGACGCGCTTGAGGGGGGGCCGCCGTCGATCCCCGTCTGGCTCGACAGGCGCGACATTCGGCCGGGCGAGGATTGGGACGAGCAGATCGCGCAGGCGTTGAAGACCTGCCTCAGCCTCGTCTTCGTCATGACGCGCGACAGCGTCGAGAACGAGTCGGTGTGCAAGCGCGAGTGGACGTACGCGCTGAGGTATAAAAAGCCGGTCATCCCGGTCAAGCTCCACGCCGACGCGGAGATGCCCTTCCGTCTCGCCCCCCGCCAGCACATCGACTTCACGCGCGCGGTCGAGTCGCCCGCGGAGTTCAACGCGGCGCTGGCGCGCGTGCGCACGCACTTCGAATGGCTCGGCTCGTCCGAGGGCGTGCTCCAGACTTTGCGAGACCGTCTGGCCGACGCGCAGCGCGACCTGCGGCGCGCCTCCGACGCCGCGCAGCGCTCGCGCGTGCAGGACGACATCGACCAGCTCACCAGAGACATCGCGAAGCAGGAGGAGGTCGTCCGCGACCCGCAGGGCGCGGCGCGGCGCGTTGAGGAGAGTATCGCGCGAGGGCTTGAGCGCGAGCGCCAGCCGGAGCGCCCCGCGGCCGGAGTCGAGCGCACCAAGTTCATCAACCCGCCGCCGGGGCTGGCCCCCTCCTACTTTCAGGACCGGCACGTCGAGACGGGGATGCTCGGCGGCTGCCTGAAGGACGAGTCGCTGCGCCTCGTGACGGTCGTCGGCCGCGGCGGGACGGGCAAGACGGCGCTCGTCTGCCGCCTGCTGAAGTCGTTGGAGGGCGGGCAACTGCCCGACGACGGCGGCCCGCTCGCGGTGGACGGCATCGTCTACCTGAGCGCCGCGGGCACGCGCCGCGTCAACATGCCGAACCTCTACGCAGACCTCTCCAAGCTCCTGCCCGACGAGGCCGCGGCCCGGCTCGACGCGCTCTTCAGGAACCCGCAGGCGGGCACCGAGGCCAAGATGAGCGCGCTGCTTGCGAACTTCACGCAGGGGCGCGCGGTCGTCCTGCTCGACAACTTCGAGGACGTGATCGACCCCGCGACGCTCGCCGTCCGCGACGCGGAGCTGGACGAGGCGTTGAGCGCGCTGCTCAACCTCCCGCACCACACCGTCAAGGTCATCCTCACCACGCGCCTCGTGCCGCAAGCCCTCGCGCTCGTCCAGCCCGGCCGCCAGCGCCGCATTGATTTAGATGAAGGGCTCGCCAGCCCCTACGCCGAAAACATCCTCCGCGAGATGGACGCCGACGGCAAAGTCGGTTTGAAGGCAGCGCCCGACGCTCTACTGAACGAGGCGCGCGAGCGCACGCGAGGCTACCCGCGCGCCCTCGAAGCCCTCTTCGCCATCCTCTCCGCCGACCGCGACACGACGCTGCGCGAAATCCTCGACGACACGAAGAGCCTGCTCCCCGACACGGTCGTCCGCGACCTCGTCGGCGAAGCCTTCAGCCGCCTCGACCCCGCCGCCCAACAGGTCATGCAGGCCCTCGCCATCTACAGCCACCCCGTCACCGGCGCCGCCATCGACTACCTCTTGCAGCCCCACCTCCCCGGCATCGACAGCGCCCCCGTCCTCAAGCGCCTCGTCAACATGCAGTTCGCCCGCCGCGAAAAGAAACACTACTACCTCCACCCCGTAGACCGCGCCTACGCCCTCTCCCGCGTCTCCCGCGGCGAGCCCCCCGACCGCCACGAAGAGGACGCGCCGCCCTACACGCAATTCGCCCTCCTCCACCGCGCCGCCGAGTATTTCGCGCAGTCCCGCCTGCCGCGCGAAGACTGGAAGGCGATTGAAGACCTCGCGCCCCAACTCGCCGAATTCGACCTGCGCTGCGAGGGCGAAGATTACGACACGGCGGCCGACGTACTGCTAGACATTGACTTCAACTATCTGCTCACTTGGGGCTTTTACCGTCAAATGGCAGAAATGCACGAACGCCTGCAAGGCAATCTTAGTGATCCATACTTAGAAGCATGGAGTGTCGGTAATTTGGGTTCCGCGTATAAAAGAACGGGACAGGTACAAGCCGCCATTTCATGTCACGAAAAAGCCCTGAGGATTACTCGTGAAAGCAAAAACCGTCTGGGGGAGGGGGCATCGTTAGGTAATCTTAGCTCCTGCTATGCCGACCTCGGGCAGACGCGCCGAGCTATTGACTACTTAGAGCAAGCGCTCAGTGTCGCCCGTGAGTTTGGAAATCGGCAGGGCGAGGAAGTTTGCTTGGGTAATCTTGCCTCCCGCTACGCTGATTTGGGGCAGACGACGCAAGCTCTTGATTACTATGAGCAGGCGCTTGCAATTGATCGCGAGATTGGTGCGCGGCGGGACGAGGGCATGGACTTAGGCAATCTGGCCGAAGTACTGGTTGACGAAAAGAGATACGTTGAAGCGATACGAAATGCCACGGAAAGCGTCAGCATTGCTAAAGAAATTAATAACCCATCCTCTTGCAGTCACAATAATGGCTATTTAGCTCTGGCCCATCTTTGTCATGGGGACTTGTTGGGTGCGCGCGCCGCCGCTGAAGCTGCTCGACTGTATGATGAGCCGGGTAATAACCACTACGTCTCGGCGTTGCTCGGCCTGATCGCTTTGCGGCAGGGTGATACTGCCGTGGCGTGGGCGGCTTTTACTGAGGGGAAGACACAGGCGGAAACGATGCTCACGTATAGCGCGCAGAACTACAAGGCGCTGGACTCGAAAGGGCTGGCTTTGTGTGGGCTGGCCGTTTGCGGGGACGCGGGGCATGTTGATGAGGCGCTAGAGACATATAAGGCTGCGCGGGCGATCAATAAGGATGCGGGGGTGGTGGGTCGCGTGCTGCGTTTGTTTGATATGCTGGCGGAGGTTGATGTGGTGGGGGTATTGGCCGGGGTGCGGGCGGCGGCGGCTGGGGAGTGGGAGACGGAAGAGCCCGCCGGTTAAGGGTGTCCACGCAGCAGGTGGCGACGGTAAGAGGCCGCGGGGAGTTGTTGATGCTCTCCGCGGCCTCTCAGTGTGCGGGCGTGTTGTGTTACTTGCTCGCGCGTTTGCGTTCGACGGCGGCGCGGAGGTCTTCGAGGGTGGTGGCGGGGCCGTGGACGGCGGCGACGCGTTGAACGTCGAGGCCGCTTTTGGCGAGCCAGTCGAAGAAGTGGAGGGTGGTGTCGTTGACGGTCGAGGGCAGGTACTTGCCGCTCAAGGGGAGGTTGACGAGGTCGCCCTGGAAGATCAGTTTCTCTTTGGGGAGGTAGGCGACGAGCATCTCGTCGGCGTGGGGGCCGGGGCCGATGTCGATGACTTCGAGGGTCTGCGTGCCGTCGGTGAAGGTGCGCTTGCCGCCCCGGACGAACTCGAAGAGGGGCTTGCGCGGGGCGCGGGTCTGGTCGTCGGGGAACATCTGGAAGGCGGACGAAGCCATGCGCTCGAAGTACTGCCGGTTGGCGGGCGTGGTGACGACCGTCACGTCGCCGGCGATGTAGCTGCGCAGGCCGCCCGAGTGGTCGTCGTGGTGGTGCGTGACGACGACGTACTTGACGGGCTTCGACGGGAACATCTCGCGCGCCTTGTTGATGGTCGGCTTGGGGCCGCGGCCGCCGGCGTAGGGCTCGACGACGAGGACGTAGGTGTCGAACTCGACGACGAGCGAGTTGGCGCCGCTCTCGAAGAGGTAGACGCCTTCGGCGAGTCTCGTCTCGCGGACGGGCGCGGGGGCGGGCGCGGGCAACTCCTCGAAGCCCTCGGGGCGGGCGAAGGACGTGTCGGCGGGCTTCGTGTTGAAGCGGACTTCCGTGTACTTCACCTCTTCGATCAGGTCGCCGCCGCGGCGCGTCTGCCGCGCGGCGGGCACCATGACGCGCTCGACGGCGCGGTAGCCGGTGAAGATGGTCTCCTGCACCACGTCGCCGTCCACGCCGTCCTGCACCATCTGCTCGTACTTCGAGAGCAGGTGCGTCTTCGAGTCGAAGAAGAGGTTCATCAGGACGCCGTTGGCGGCGGCGAAGACGACGACCTCGTGCGGGCGGTTGTCGAAGGTCTCCTGCCCCGCGTAGCGCAGCGTCGGCGCGCGCTGTTCGAGCGCGAGGCCGAGCAGCAGGTGCGGGAGGCGGCGGACGTAGTTGAGCGTGATGCCGGGGAGGTTCGCGGGGTTGACCGGCTGCAGCGTGCGGTCGCGGTCGTTGACGAAGAAGGCCTGCCCGCCGCTGACGACCACCTTGCCGCCGAAGACGAAGCCGCCCGGCAGCGGGTCGCGGTTCTCGAACGTGTAGCGCCCGCGGCGCACGTCGGCGAAGAGCGTCTCGTCGCGCGTCATCTGATCCCAAGGCCGGCCGACCTTCAAGCTCTGGTTGCGCGCCCACGTCGAGCCGCTGGCCTTCACCCACACGTCCTCGGCCGCGCGCAGAGCCCCCACGCCGCCGAGCGCGTTCAAGCCCGCCTCGATTGTCTGGTACGCCTTGCGGTATGAGGCGGCGGTGCCGGTTGAGGCCTGCGAGGGTTGTTGCGCGTTCGCGTTGGACGAGGCGGCCGAAACGGCGAGGCAGGCAAAGAGCGCGAGCCACAGTCTTCTCTGCATACGAAATGTTCTCCCTTCGGACAGGATTTTGGACGCGGGAGTTCCGACGACTGCGTGCTCATTGAATACGACGCGGCGGCGGGTAAGGTTTTCCCGGGAGCGCGGGCATCCCTGCCCGCCGAGGCGTGCGCGCGCACGCTTAACAGCGAAGCGCCTTAACTCAACGCTTGAGTAAAGGCGCTTCTTAGTTTTCGCGCTGTCGCGCTCATGGCGGGCAGGATGCCCGCGCTCCCGGGGTTAGTCCGCGGCCTTGCGGTGGCCGTTGGCGCGGGCGAGGTGCGCGGCGAGGAAGCGGCCGGTGTGGGATTCGGGGACGCGCATGATCTCTTCGGGCGTGCCGGTGGCGACGACGAGGCCGCCCGCGTCGCCGCCCTCGGGGCCGAGGTCGATGAGGTGATCGGCCGTCTTAATCACGTCGAGGTTGTGCTCGATGACGAGGAGCGAGCCGCCGGCCTCGACCAGCGTGCGGAAGGCCGCGAGCAGCTTGTTGATGTCCTCGAAGTGCAGACCCGTCGTCGGCTCGTCGAAGATGTACAGGGTCTTCGCGCCCGTCCGCTTCGAGAGGTAGGAGGCGAGCTTGACGCGCTGCGCCTCGCCGCCCGACAGAGTGGTCGCCGACTGTCCCAGACGCAGGTAGCCGAGCCCAACGTCGTCGAGGACGCGCAGGCGGTTGGCGATCTTCGTGGTGTCGCGGAAGAAGTTCATCGCCTCGCGCACCGTCATGCTGAGCACGTCGTTGATGCCCTTGCCGCGGTAGCGCACGTCCAGCACCTGCGGCTTGAAGCGCGTGCCCTTGCACTCCTCGCAGATCAGCTCCACGTCCGCGAGGAACTGCATCTCGACCGTGACCGTGCCGTCGCCCTCGCACACGTCGCAGCGCCCGCCGGGGACGTTGAAGGAGAAGTGCGAGGGGTCTAAGCCCTTCGCCTGCGCGTCGCGCGTCTGCGAGAAGACCTCGCGGATGGCGTCGTAGACCTTGATGTAAGTGACCGGGTTGGAGCGCGGCGTCCGCCCGATGGGCGACTGGTCAACCAGGATCACGTCGTCCACGTTCGTCCCGCCCGCCAGCTCGCGGAAACTCCCGACCTGCCCCTGCCACTCGCCGCGCTGCTTCTTCAGGCCCGCGTAGATTACGTCGTGCACGAGCGTTGACTTGCCCGAGCCCGAGACGCCCGTCACGCAGACGAGCATCTCCAGCGGGATGTCCACGTCCACGTCCTTCAGGTTGTGCTCGGACGCGCCGCGCACCGAGAGCCTCTTCTTCTTCGCGGGGCGGCGCTGCTTCGGCTCCTTGATCTCGACCTCGCCGCGCAGGTACTTGCCCGTCAGCGTCGCGCCGGACTTTAAGAGGCCGGCGAAGTCGCCCTCGTAGATGACCTTGCCGCCCAGCTCGCCCGCGGCCGGGCCGATGTCGAGGATGTGGTCGGCGGCGCGCATCATCTCCTCGTCGTGCTCGACGACGAGCACGGTGTTGCCGATGTCGCGCAGGTTGTGCAGGAGGGTGATGAGCCGCTCCGAGTCGCGCGGGTGCAGGCCGATGGACGGCTCGTCCAGCACGTAGAGCGCGCCGACGAGCGACGAGCCGAGGTTGGTGGCGAGCTGTATGCGCTGCGCCTCGCCGCCCGAGAGCGTCGAGGCGAGGCGGTCGAGCGTCAGGTAGTCGAGCCCCACGTCCACGAGGAACTTCAGGCGCCGCCGGACTTCGAACAGAACCTTGTCGGCGATGGCCGACTGCTCGGGCGACAGCTCGAGCGAGTCGAAGAAACGGGCGGCGTCTTTGATGGAGAGCGAGCAGACCTCGGGCAGCGTCCGGCCGCCGACTTTCACGTCGCGCGCCTCCTGCCGCAGACGCCCGCCGCCGCAGTCGGGGCAGCGCGTGTAGCCGCGGTACTTGGCGAGGAAGACGCGGACGTGCAGCTTGTACTTCTTCGTCTCCAGCCACTCGAAGAAGCCGCGCACGCCGCTGAAACCGCCGCGGCCGTCGATGACGGCGCGCTGCTGCGGTTTGGTCAACTCCTGGAACGGCACGTCGAAGGGAATCTTCTCCTGCTTGCAGAAGCGCTTCAGCTCGGTGCGCGCCCACTCGTACTGCGGCTTCGTCCAGGGCTCGACGGCGCCTTCGGCCAGGGACAGCATCGGGTTGGGGATGACGAGGTCGATGTCGAGGCCGATGGTGTTGCCGAAGCCCTGGCAGGTCGGGCACGCGCCGTAGGGGTTGTTGAAGCTGAACAGGCGCGGCTCGGGCTGCGCGTAGAGCGTGCCGTCGTACTTGCACTCGAAGCGCTCGTTGAACTTCAAGGTGCGCGGCGCATCTTCAGCCGCCCCGCCGACGCTCTGGACGAGCGCGGTGCCGTGCCCCTCGATGAAGCAGGTCTCGAACGAGTCCACCAGCCGCTCGCGCACGTCCGCGCGCGCGACGAGGCGGTCGACGAGGACGTAGACGCCCTCGAAGCCGGGCCGCGCGTAGTCGTCGGGCGAGCGCAGCTCGACCGTCTCGCCGCCGACGAACAGTCGCGTGAAGCCGCGCTGCATGAGGCTCATGATGTGAGCCGTCACCGCGCGCCGTTCGAGCGCGCCGTTCGTGTTCGGCTTCGCCTTCTTCTTCGCCTTCGCCGCCGCTTTACCGTTCTCGTGCTCTTCGGTGCGCAGGCCGGCCTCGGCGGGGAAGAGGACGTAGAAGCGCGCGCCCTCGGGGAGCGCCTCCAGCACCTCCTGCGCCGAGGACTCCGGCGAGTCCTTGCGCACCTCGCGCCCGCAGACGCGGCAGTAGGTGATGCCGACGCGCGCGTAGAGGAGCCGCAGGTAGTCGTAGACCTCCGTCTGCGTGCCCACGGTCGAGCGCGGGTTGCGCGTCGAGTTCTTCTGCCGGATGGCGATGGCCGGCGGGATGCCTAAGACTTCGTCCACGTCCGGCTTGTCCATCCGTTCGAGGAACTGGCGCGCGTAGGCCGAAAGGCTCTCGACGTAGCGGCGCTGCCCCTCGGCGTAGATCGTGTCGAAGGCGAGCGAAGATTTGCCGGAGCCCGAGACGCCGGTGACGACCGTCAGCTTCTCGACGGGGATGGTGAACGAGACGTTCTTCAGGTTGTTGACGCGCGCGCCGCGGACGATGATTGCTTCCTGGTTCATGTCTGAAATACAGCCGCCCGCCCACGGTGAACTCTCGGGAGGTGGGGCGAACCGCCAATGATACCCCGAATCCCGACGCAGGCGAAACGGGGAGGGAGGCGGGTACGTTTCGGGGATAAATTTTAACTTTTCGACACGGCGCGGACAGAGGCGGTCTCTAAAATCCGGCAGCAGACGGCGGGACGTATAGGAGGCGGATGACACCACAAACGGAGAAGACGACGACCCCGCGGCTCGGGCTCGTCTGCATCACGCAGTCGGACGAGGTGCGGTATAAGACCGTCACGCGCAAGCGCCTGTTGCAGTTCCCCGAAGGCGAACAGAAGCGCATGCTGCGCGACCTCTACGCGGCGAACCTCGCGCGCCTGAACGGGGCGCTCGACTTCTGCGCGGCGCGGGGCTGGGGCCTGTACCGCATGACCTCGGGGCTCTTCCCCTTCGCCGACGACGAGGCCGGGACGGACGTGCTCGAAGAGTTCGCGGGGGAGTTGCAGCGGACGGGGGCGCGCGCCGTCGCACTCGGCATCAGGCTCGTGCTCCACCCCGACCAGTTCGTCGTGCTCAGCTCCGACTCGCCGCAGACCGTCGCCAACAGCGTCAAGATTCTCGAATCGCACGCGCGCGTCATGGACATGCTCGGCCAGCCGCGCTCTCCCTGGGCGCTCATCGAGATTCACGGCGGGAAGGGCGGGAGGTCTGACCGCCTGGTCGAACAGACGGCTCGGCTGCCCGAGGCCGTGCGCACGCGCATCGCGTTCGAGAACGACGAGTACATCTACTCGGCCGCGGAGATTCTTGAGGTGTGCCGGCGCGCGTCCGTGCCGATGGTCTTCGACGCGCACCACCACGTCGTACACGAGGGGCTGGACAGTTACGACCACCCGAGCGTCGCCGAGATGGTCGAGGCCGCGCGCACGACTTGGCCCCGCCCCGAGTGGCAGCTCGCACACATCTCGAACGGCCGCACCTCCTTCTGCGACCGGCACCACAGCGACCTCATCTCCACCATGCCCGCCGCCTACCGCCGCGTCCCCTGGATCGAGGTCGAGGCCAAGCACAAGGAGCTGGCCATCGAACGACTCGCGGCCGACTGGCTCTCGGAAGGGGAGTAGGCAGAAGGCAGACGGCAGTGGGCAGTTGCAGGCCGGTCGGGGAGCCCCGGAGGGGCGGGAGGTTTAAAGACGTGAACCGTGACGTGGTGAAAGCAGTCCTCGGCTTGTCACGGTTCGCGGTTCACGGTTCACGTTCTCGTCACGGTTGACGGTTGACGGTTCACGTCCTTTAGTATTGAGTTGATGAGGAAGATTCTGCTTTTACTCGTGCTGCTGTCCTCGTGCGGGGCGACGCTCCCCGCGCAGCAGGCGGCGAAGGAAGCCGGGACGAAGGCGGGGACGGCCAGTCCCGCCGAGCCGAAGCTGATCGACGCCGCGCGCCTGCTCGAAGACGTGCGGGCTCTTTCGGCCGACGCGATGGAGGGGCGCGAGGCGGGGACGCAGGGCGGCGCTCTGGCGCGCGCGTACGTCGCGCGGCGCTTCACGGACGCGGGGCTCGTGCCGCTCTGGCCGTCCTTCGAGCAGTCGTTCGACCTGCCTTCGAAGGGCGGCCAGGGCGTGAACCTCGTCGGCTACGTGAAGGGGACGAAGCACCCCGAGCGCCTCATCGTCGTCACGGCGCACTACGACCACCTCGGCGTGCGCGGCGGGCAGGTCTACAACGGCGCGGACGACAACGCCTCGGGCGTCGCGGTGCTGCTGCAACTGGCGACGCACTTCGGCGGCGCGGCGCGGCCCGCGCACACAATCGTCTTCGCCGCGCTCGACGCGGAGGAGGTGGGACTGCTGGGCGCGCGCGCGCTGGTCAGGAAGCTCCGCGCGGAGAAGCGCGACGTGGCGCTCGACATCAACCTCGACATGGTGGGCCACAGCGGGCGCGGCGAGCTGTACGCCGCGGGCACCCACCACACGCCCGCGCTGCGCCCCGCCCTCGAACGCGTCGCGGCCGCCGCGCCCGTCAAGCTCCTGCTCGGCCACGACCGCCCCGACCAGGGCAAGGACGACTGGACGAATCAGTCCGACCAGTTCGCCTTCCACCAGGCCGGCATCCCCTTCCTCTACTTCGGCGTCGAAGACCACAAGGACTACCACAGGCCCTCGGACGACTTCGACACCCTCACCCGCGACTTCTTCGTCGGCTCGGCCGAGACCATCCTCGCAGCCGTCCGGGCGCTCGACGCCGACCTCCCCGCCGCGAAGGCGAAGCAGTAGGCGCGGCCGCCGGGACTCCTAGTCTTTGAAGATGGCGTTCGGGTCGAGGCGGACGACGCGCGCGCCGAGGTTCTCGACCTTGTCGACGAGGTCGCCG
>DAIRFV010000479.1:0-2774 GCA_036794905.1 Pyrinomonadaceae bacterium
GAGCTGGCGAACGTCGCCGCCGTCTCGGCCAACAACGACCGCGAGATCGGCGAGCTGATCGCCGAGGCGATGGATCGTGTAGGCAAGGACGGCGTCGTCACGGTCGAGGAGTCGAAGTCGATGCAGACCGAACTCGACCTCGTCGAAGGCATGCAGTTCGACCGCGGCTACCTTTCCCCCTACTTCGTCACCAACCCCGACCGCATGGAGGCCGTGCTCGAAGAGCCGCTGATCCTCATCCACGAGAAGAAGATTTCGGCCATGCGCGACCTGCTGCCGCTCCTGGAACAGGTGGCGAACCAGGGCCGGCAACTCCTCATCATCGCGGAGGACGTGGAGGGCGACGCGCTCGCCACGCTCGTCGTCAACCGCCTGCGCGGCACCATCAAGGTCTGCGCGGTGAAGGCGCCCGCCTTCGGCGACCGGCGCAAGGCCATCCTCGAAGACATCGCGACCCTGACCGGCGGGCGCGTCATCACGGAAGAACTCGGCATCAAGTTGGAGTCGGTCACCGTCGAAGACCTCGGCCGCGCCAAGCGCATCATCGTGGACAAGGAGAACACGACCCTCGTCGAGGGCGCGGGCGACCGCCGCACCACCGAGGGGCGCGTCGCCACCATCCGCCACCAGATCGAGGAGACGACCTCGGACTACGACCGCGAGAAGTTGCAGGAGCGACTCGCCAAGCTCGCGGGCGGCGTCGCCGTCATCCGCGTCGGCGCGGCGACCGAGACCGAGATGAAGGAGAAGAAGATGCGCGTCGAGGACGCCGTCAACGCGACGCGCGCCGCCGCGCAGGAGGGCATCGTCCCGGGCGGCGGGGTCGCGCTCGTGCGCGCGGCGAAGTCGCTGGAGAAGCTCGCGGTGGAGGGCGACGTGCTGACGGGCGTGCGCCTCATCCAGCGCGCGATGCAGGAGCCGCTGCGCCGCATCGCGGAGAACGCCGGCATGGACGGCGCCGTCGTCATCGGCAAGATCGAGGAGTCGAAGGGCGCGGTCGGCTACAACGCCGCGACGGGGAAGTTCGAAGACCTCGTCAAGGCGGGCATCATCGACCCGACGAAGGTGGTGCGGACGGCCTTGCAGAACGCGGCCTCCATCGCCGGCCTGCTGCTCACCACGGACGCCGCCGTCACCGACGCGCCCGAGCCGAAGAGGGCGGCCACGCCGCCGATGCACGGGGGCGAAGACTACGGCGACTTCTAAGGGCCGTAGACGGTCAACCGTCAACCGTGACAAGTGAAAACCCGTCGAGCCGTGAACGGCGACGCGAGTCCTCCGCGACTCGTCGCCGTTCACGGCTCACACTTTACCGGCTCTGCTTGTCACGAGTTCACGGTTCACGTTTTACGATTTATGACTTTTACATGGCAGGACAATTGCAACGCGGCGATGTGCTATAGTTCGAATGTCCGGAAGCGCGACGAAGCGCAACGGGCCATCCGAGCCAGGCATCTAACAGAAGCCGGACGACGGGTAGGTTTGGCGAAACTGTTTCGGCTTTAAATGCCCCGAAGGAGACCCAGCCGCCCCGCCGTCCAGATTTTTTTTAAGGCTGATGTTTTCGGGCCCCTGCGGAGGTTGCCTCGCGACTCCCCCCGCGGCTCGACAGAAGGAAAAGTAATGATAGATTTGGGAACTTACAAAGACCGTTTCGCCGAGAGCGGGCAGCGCGTACTCGAGCACGCCGTGCAGGAGTCGCGCCACCGTGACCAAAACTACATCGCGGTGGAACACATTCTCAACGGGCTCGCCGTCGAGGAGGCCGACCTCTTCAACTCGACCATGCGCGACCTGTCGCTCGACCCGCGTTCGGTGAAGGTGCTGATTGAAAAGCGACTTGAGAATGCACGCTATCAGAACGTCAACAAGGGGATTCGCATCGCGCCCGAGACCATCGAGCTCTTCAAGCGCTCGATGGAGCGCGCGCGCGCACAGGGCCGCAAGACCATCGAGGCCACAGACCTCTTCATGGCCTTCTCGCAGGACGAGAACAGCGCGCTGATGGCCGTGCTGCGCTCCATGGGCTCCAACCCCGAGACCGTCGTCGAGCAGGTGCGCGCCCGCGTCCGCACGCGCGAGCAGCAGGAGGAGGAGTACAAGAAGAAGTTCGAGCTGCCGCCGTACCTGAAGCACTTCGGCGTGAGCTTGAACCGCCTGGCGCGCGCCGACAAGCTGCCGCCGACCATCGGCCGCGAGCGCGAGATTCAGCAGATGATCGAAATCCTCTGCCACCGCGAGCGCGCCAACTCGCCGATGCTCGTCGGCGAGCCGGGCGTCGGCAAGACGGCGGTCGTCGAGGGCCTGGCGCGCCTGATCGAGCTGGAGCCCGAGAAGGTCCCGGCGCGCCTGCGCGGCACGCACGTCGTGCAGTTGCAGATGGGCGGGCTCGTCGCCGGCACGATGCTACGCGGCATGTTCGAGGAGCGCATCAAGGGCATCATCGACGAGGTGAAGGAGCGCGACAACCTCATCCTCTTCATCGACGAGGCGCACACCATCATCGGCGCGGGCGCCGCGCTCGGCACGTCCAGTGACGCCGCCAACATGTTCAAGACCGCGCTCGCGCGCGGCGAGATGCGCATCGTCGGCGCGACGACCATCACCGAGTACAAGGAGTACATCGGCGAGGACGAGGCGCTCGCGCGCCGCTTCCGCCTCGTCAAGGTGGACGAGCCGACCATCGCCGAGACGCGCGAGATTCTCTTCGGCCTGCGCCCCCGCTTGGAGCGCAACTACTCGGTCACCATCTCGGACGACGCCATCAACACGGC
>DAIRFV010000209.1:0-10507 GCA_036794905.1 Pyrinomonadaceae bacterium
GCCCGTCAAGGGCGAGATGATCGCGCAGGTCGGCAGCATCTCCGCCAACGGCGACGCGGCCATCGGCTCGCTCATCGCCGAGGCGATGGACAAGGTCGGTAAGGACGGCGTCATCACGGTCGAGGAGTCGAAGACCATGGAGACCGACCTGGAGTTCGTCGAAGGGATGCAGTTCGACCGCGGCTACCTCTCGCCCTACTTCGTGACCGACCCGGAAAGCATGGAGGCCGTGCTCGAAGACCCGGTCATCCTCATCAGCGAGAAGAAAATCTCTTCGATGAGAGACATCCTGCCCGTACTGGAGCAGGCCGCCAAGCAGGCCAGGCCGATTTTGATTATTGCGGAAGACGTGGAAGGCGAAGCGCTGGCGACTCTCGTGGTGAATAAGCTGCGCGGCACGATAAACGTCGCGGCGGTGAAGGCCCCCGGCTTCGGTGACCGGCGCAAGGCCATGCTCGAAGACGTAGCCGTCCTGACGGGCGGCAAAGTCGTCAGCGAAGACCTCGGCATCAAGCTGGAGAGCGTCAAGCTGGAAGATTTGGGAAGCGCCAAGAAGGTCGTAATTGACAAGGACAGCACGACGATTATTGACGGGGCGGGTAACGCTGACGACTTACAAGGCCGCGTGAAGACCCTCAAGGCTCAGATCGAAGACACCACGTCGGATTACGACCGCGAGAAGTTGCAGGAGCGGCTGGCGAAGCTCGTCGGCGGCGTCGCGTTGATTCGTGTCGGCGCGGCCACCGAGACCGAGCTCAAAGAGAAGAAGGCGCGCGTCGAGGACGCGATGCACGCGACCCGCGCGGCCGTCGAGGAAGGCATCGTTCCGGGCGGCGGCGTGGCGCTGATTCGCGCGGCGAAGGCGCTCGACAAATTCAGAATCTTCGAGCCGGACGAGGACGGCGCGGTGAGCGGCGACGTGGACGAGCAGATCGGCGTCACCATCGTCCGCCGCGCGTTGGAAGAGCCGCTCCGGCAGATCGTGCAGAACGCCGGCAAAGAGGGCGCGGTCATCGTCGAGAAGGTGCGCGCCGAACGCAACCCCAACTTCGGCTACAACGCCGCAACCGATAAGTTCGAAGACCTCGTCGCGGCGGGCATCATCGACCCGGCGAAGGTCACGCGCTGCGCGCTGCAAAACGCCGCCTCTATCGCGGGCCTGATGCTGACGACCGAAGCCCTCATCACCGAGATACAGGGGGATGAAAATCCCGGCGCGCTGTCCGGTGGGGCGGGCGGCGGGATGGGCATGTAATCGGTCGCCGTCAACTCAACCCGGAGGCTGCCTTCAGCGGGGCGGCTCTACCGGCGAGGAGTCAGGCAGGTTTACGCGCCGCGACATCTTGAACATCAAGCCCGGCTTCGCCGCCGAGGCCGGGCGCATTTTCAAAGATGAAGTTGTTCCGCTGTTACGCGGGCTGAAGGGGATGCGTCACGACGACATCCTCATCAGCCCCGTACTCTCGGAGGCCGCGCTCAACAACTGCTGGGATTCGCAGGAGCGCGCGGTAAGCTGAGGGGACAGGGTAAACGATGAACGAAACATCTTGGAACACCTATCAGCAGCACATTTGGCCGTGGTGTTGATGCGGACTTGAGCGTCGGAGAGGGTGAGGGTCTATAAGAGTATGAAGAACTTAAAACGAGTAATCTCGATTTTGATTACGCTCAAACGTATGGCCTCGGTGTTTCTTGTGCTCGCGCTCTTAATCGTCGGCCTGAGCGCGCAGGCACAGCACATGGGTGCGCCGCGTCGGCCGCGCGCCCGCGCCCCGCGCCCGGACGTTAATAATTCTCGTTTGGCAGGCACCTACCGCCTCAACACGGCGCGCAGTGACAACGCGAGTGCCTCGGTCTACGGGGCCACGAACAGCCTGCCGGAGGCAGACCAACTGCTCATCCTCGGCGGGTTGATGTCCCGGCTCGAATCGCCCGAAGTGCTGGTCATCGAACAGCGAGGGCAGGTTGTGATTATCTCGCCCTCGAACGCGCCGGGCGTCACGTTCGCCGCCGACGGCCGCGAGCGCTCCGTGAGAGTCGCCAACGGCCGCGTGGTGCGCGCACGCTCCACGCTGACCGGCGGGCGGCTGGTGGTCAGCTCGAAGGGCGACCGGGGCACCGATTACGACGTGACGTTCGAGTCGCGGGACGACGGGCGCGGGCTCGACGTAACCCGCCGCATCCACGCAGACCGTTACACACAGCCCTTCGTCGTCCGCAGCTCTTACGACAGGACGCCGGACGCGGCGGATACCGATCGCGAGTCCGAGACCGCATACCGCTAAGGAACATCAGGCTTCCACGTCTAGGTCGGAAACCCCTACTCTCGTTAACAGATATGGCCGGGGGCGCGTTTTCGAGGTGGCGCCGAGTGAACACGTCTCGTGCCTGATGGGCCGCCCGCCTACCACACGCTCAAACCGTTGACAGATGGTCGCCCGAACGCAATCCACTCAATGCGATGACCATATTCTGGCTTTGACATATATTTCGTATGTAGTATATAATGGTCGGGAATCGAGTCTGGCTCGCTCTCTTCTCAGTTCCTCTGGAATTCCCCAGATTATCTGAAGGTTCACAGCTGAATATCCAGGGGCTAAACATGAAACATTTTTTCAGTCGGGCGATTATTCTTCTCGTCGTTGGCGCGATGACGAGTATCACGGCGTTGGCGATGACCACCAACCGGCCGGTGACCTTCAGCCGCGACGTGACGGTCAACGGTGCGCCCGTCAAGGCCGGCACCTACAAGGCCACCTTCGACGACCAGACGGGTGAGTTCAAGCTCCTCCGCGGCAAGAAAGTTGTGGCCAACGCCACGGCGCGCATGGAGAAGGTTAGCGGGACTTACCGGGGCGCGTTCGCGCTCACGGCTGACGGCGCGAGCCACGCCCTGGTCAGCATAAACATGAACAGCACCGATCAGGCCGTCATCGTCAATGACAGTATGGGCATGAAAGCATTAACGCCGTAGCAGTCTAAGTCCGCGTCGGCGCGCGGGGGACTAGACGAAAGGGGCGGGCTCAAACGTCGAGCCCGCCCCTTTCGTCTAATCCCACGGACGGGGGGCGCATAAGGCATACTTCGTAACCCCCCCTTCTGTGTGCTGACATTAAAGACGTACACCTTTGTGTTATTCGGTAGCATGAAAGTCCCCTGCACATTGAGATGGCTGGTCGGAACATCCCGCCGCACCTCTCTGTAATAATCAGAGGTCTAATGATCCAGATGGCTACTGACCCTGTAAGTCCCGCACGCTCTCTTGAGGAGTCGGTCACCCTCGAAGAGTTGCGCCGGCGCGAGCGTGAGCTCGCCGACTTCATCGAGAACGCCTCCGTCGGCCTGCACTGGGTGGGGGCCGACGGGTCTATCCTCTGGGCCAATCAGGCCGAGCTGGACTTGCTCGGCTACACGCGCGAAGAGTACATCGGACGCAAGATTACCGATTTTCACGCCGACCAGGACGTGATTGAAGACATCCTGCGCCGGCTGACCGACAGGGAGACGCTTCACAACTACGAGGCGCGCCTCAGGTGTAAGGACGGCTCCGTCCGCCACGTGCTCATCGACTCGAACGTGATGTGGGAGGAGGACAGGTTCGTCCACACGCGCTGCTTCACGCGCGACATCACGGAGCGTAAGCGGGCCGAGGATGAGCTGCGGGAGTCGAGATGTCAGCTCGCGGTGCTACTCGAACGCGAACAGTCGGCCCGGGCCGAGGCCGAGCAGGCCAACCGCCTCAAGGACGAGTTTTTAGCCACCGTCTCGCACGAGCTGCGGACGCCCCTGACGGCCATCATGGGGTGGGCGCACATGCTGAGGGTCAAACGGTTCGACGAACAAAGTACCGCCAAAGCGCTTGAGACTATCGAGCGCAATGCGCACGCACAGTCGCAGTTGATTGACGACCTGCTCGACGTGTCGCGCATCATCACGGGCAACCTGCGGCTCGACGTGAGGCAGGTCGCGCCCGGCCCATTCATCGAGGAGGCGGTCGAGACGCTCCGGCCCGCGGCCGAGGCGAAAGGCGTGCGGATTCAGAAGGTGTTGGACGCGGGCGTGGTCTCCGTCGTGGGCGACCCGGCGCGCCTGCAACAGGTGGTCTGGAATCTGCTTTCCAACGCCATCAAGTTCACCCCCAAAGGCGGGATGGTGCAGGTCAGGCTTGAGCGCATCGACTCGCACATCGAGATCGCGGTCAGCGACACGGGGGCCGGGATAAGGGGGGAGTTCCTGTCGCACGTCTTCGAGCGGTTCCGGCAGGCCGACCAGAAGACGACGCGCCAGCACGGCGGGCTGGGCCTGGGGCTGGCCATCGTCCGCCATCTGGTGGAGCTGCACGGCGGCACGGTCGGGGCCGACAGCCCGGGCGAAGGGCTGGGGGCCACTTTCGTCGTGAAGCTCCCCATAGTTCCGGTCTACCAGAAGGAGACCGCTGCGGGGCGCGTTCAACCGACGGCCGGAGATGCGCTCCACACCTACGACTGTCCCGAAAGGCTGGACGGGCTGAAGGTGCTCGTGGTTGACGACGAGGTTGATACGAGAGACTTATTGAAGGTCTGGATCGGTCAATGCGGCCCGAAGGTCGTGACCGCCGGCTCTGCCGTTGAGGCGCTCGCCACTCTGGAAGAGATGCGGCCCGATCTGTTAATCAGCGACATCGGGATGCCGGGCGAGGACGGGTACGAGCTGATTCGGAAGGTAAGGGCGCTGCCCGCCGGGCGCGGGGGGAAGATACCGGCCATCGCCTTGACCGCCTACGCGAGAACGGAAGACCGCCTGCGGGCGCTGAGGGCGGGCTACCAGATGCACATCGCCAAGCCGGTCGAGCTGGCCGAGCTGGTGGCCGTCATGGCGAGCCTCGTCGGGCGGAGCGAGAAGGCCGAATGACGCCGCGCGGGGTAACACTTTGTCCACTGAAAATCTCTACGAACTCGCGACGCTGATTAGGCGAGAGCGCGACACCTTGCTCGCCCGGTGGCGGGAAGAGGTGCGGCAGCTTGCCGGAGCGCGTGAACTCGACGTGCCGACCTTAAACGATCACATCCCGGATTTACTCGAAGAACTGGCCGACGAGCTGGAAGCGCATACGGTGGAGTCGATGGTCGGGGAGTTGAAGAAGAACTCCGTCATTCACGGCTTAGACCGGCTCCGGCTCGGGTTCGACGTCGAGGAGGTCGTGGCGGAATATAACGCCCTGCGCGGCGCCATCCAGGACCTCATCGAAAGGCACGACCTGAGCCTGCGCGGGCCGGTGAACCGCACCATCAACCGCGTCATCGACATGTCAATCGGCCTGGCGGTGAAGACCTACGCCGCGCAAAAAGCTCTGGAGATACAGCAGCGGCGTGAGGAGCACCTGGCCTTCGTCGCGCACGACTTCAGGTCGCCGCTGTCGGCCATCGCGATGGCGGCCCAACTGCTCGCGGCTACGATCCCCGACGTGGCGCAGGACGAGGGCGCCGCGGCCCTGCTGGAAACGATGCACCGCAACGTCGGCCGCTTAAACTCACTCGTCGTCAAAGTAGTCCAGGAAGAAGTGAACCTGAAGACGAAGGTGAACGAGAGGGTGGAGCGGCGTGAGGTAAACCTGCGGGAACTGGTCGGGGCGCTCGTCAATGACCTGCGCCCGCTGGCCGACGCCTCGAACCTGAAGTTGATGAATGAAATCCCCGAAGGGCTGACGGCGCTCGCCGACGCCGGCATGGTGTCGCTTATCTTCCAGAACCTTCTCTCTAACGCCATCGACTACACCCCGAACGGGGAAGTTACTGTCGGGGCGCGGGCTGACGACGGAGCGGCCGCCGTCGAATGTTGGGTCGGCGACAACGGCGCGGGGATTCCGGCAGACCGGCTGGAGAAGGTGTTCGACAAATTAGAGAGCGACCCGGGCAGGAGAAGCGGCATGGGGCTCGGCCTCGCCATCGTCAAGCAGTTCGTCGAAGCGCACGGGGGCCGGGTCTCGGTCGAGAGCGAACTCGGCCGCGGCTCGACGTTCCGGTTCACGATTCCTTCCGGCGCGGAGTAGGGTAAGAACGATTGCAGGGCGCGGGTGCAGCGCACGCGAAAGGAACTGGGAGCGGTTTCATGAGTACCCGGCGGTGTTTATAGCGGTCTGTAACTGCGTGTGACCATGCAGCGGGAGTACGCACCCGGCGATGTCAGTCCGTGGAACAATGATGCTACTGGCGCGTGCTTGTTCGGGGTGGCAAACTTCGGCCCACATAGAGAAAATGCCGGTGCGCAGGGCTTTGCACGAGTTGGCGAAGGGGAGCGGCGGCGGGTTCCGGGTCTTCCGCCGGCACGGGGGGGGCCGAAAAATTCTTCACGCTCAATCAATCTCAGCGGTGACGATGGTGCCTGAAAACGGCACGCACCCAGCCGCCGACATGGCGCCTCTGTAGCGGAAGTTGACCCGAGCCCTTCATCCCTGTGCGCTTGCATTAAATGGAGGTCCGCCTCCAGGTGTCGCCGCCGCCGGCCGCCACATGGAGTTGAGGGCTACGAACCGTCCGTACCCTCCCGCACGTTGCTTGCTTCCCGACCCCCCGAATGAGCTTGCCGAACCTTATGCATTGTGTTAACTTCCGCACCCTAACTTTGTAAAAGGGCGAACGCGCCCTTTCGTTCACGTAGTCGGATTACCGTTCAGGCAGCGCCCCGGAGCCTGCGGTCTCACCGCACGCCTCGCGATTAAGCCTGCACCCGTCTCTCGCCACCGAAGCTTTCTGTAACCGCACCTCGCGCTACAGTCCTTCAGCCCCGTGTGTACGACCACGTGCGCACATACTCTTGAGGAGTAACCCCCATGTCTTCACTGGCCCCCGTCACTCGCCCCAGTTCCGTTAAAGCTTACACCGCCCTTCTCATCTCGTTCATGATGCTCATGTCGCCCATCGCGCCCGTGGCGGCGCCGGCGGCGAGCGCGGGGCCGGCCGTTACGAACGGCTCATCCAGAAACGCCGCCCTGCCGGTCGGGGCGCAGCCCGCCGCGCCCAGCGTCACGGCCACCAAGACCGACTCCTGGGACGACTCGGCCACCCCCGACGGCAAGGCCGAGCCCGGCGACACGATCACGTACGACGTGACGGTCGGCGCCTCGGGCATGGACGCCACCGGCGTCCAGTTCGCCGACACCATCGACCCGAACAGCACGCTCGTCCCGGGCTCGCTCACGGCGTCACCTCTGGCGCGCGCCGACAGCTACGCCGCGACCCTCGACACGCCGCTCAACGTCAACGCGGCGCTGGGCGTGCTTGCCAACGATTTCGGGCTCCCCGCGCCGACGGCCACGGCCATCGCCGCGGGCGCGACCACCGCGGGCGGCACGGTCACGCTCAACGCCGACGGCTCGTTCACTTACACGCCGGCCAACAACTTCCAGGGCTCTGACACCTTCACCTATACGGCTGTCAACGGCAACCCCAACCCGCCGAGCGACACGGCGACCGTCACCATCACGGTTGACGCCGCGCCGGCCGTGACCGCCACGACGCCGGCGGGCGGCGCGACGAAGGTGGCGAACAACGCCGACATCACCGTCACCTTCAGCGAGGCGGTCACCGCCCCGGCCGCCGCGTTCTCCATCTCATGCGCGACCTCAGGCGCGCACGCCTTCGCCCTCGCGGGCGGCCCGACCACCTTCACCCTCAACCCGACCGTGGACTTCACCAACGGCGAGTTGTGCACGGTGACCGTCTCGGCCGCCGGTGTGGCCGACACCGACACGAACGACCCGCCGGACAACATGGCGGCCAACCACGTCTTCTCGTTCACCGTCGATACCCCGCCGACAGTCTCCGCGACCACGCCGAGCAACGGCGCGACGGGCGTGGCGAACAACGCCGACATCACCGTCACCTTCGACGAGGCGGTCACGGCCGCGTCCAACGCGTTCACCGTCTCGTGCGCGACCACGGGCGCGCACGCCTTCGCCCTCACGGGCGGCCCGACCACCTTCACCCTCAACCCGACCGTGGACTTCTCCGCGAACGGCGAGTTGTGCACGGTGACGGTCGTCGCCGCCAACGTGACGGACAACGACACGGGCGACCCGCCCAACAACATGGCGGCCAACTACGTCTTCTCGTTCACCGTGGACGCCGGCCCGACCGTCGTCGCCACGACCCCCGCCAACGGGGCGACGCAGGTGGCTAACAACACCAACGTCACCGTCACCTTCAGCGAGGCCGTCAACGTCACCGGCGAGTGGTTCTCGTTCAACTGCGCGACGAGCGGCACACTCGGCACTTCCGCCTTCACCGTCACGCCGAACGGCACGAACACGGTCTTCACGCTCGACAAAACGACCGACTACGCCAACGGCGAGTTGTGCACCGTGACGGTCGCCGCCGCGCAGGTCGCCGACCAGGACGCGGGCGACCCGCCGGACAACCTCCCGGCCAACTACGTCTTCTCGTTCACCATCGACCTCCCCCCGTCCGTGACCACCACGACGCCGGCCAACGGCGCCATCGACGTGGCGGAGAACGCCAACGTCGTCGTCAACTTCAGCGAGAACGTCAACGTCACGACCAGTTCGTTCACCCTCGAATGCCCCTCCGGCACGCCGAAGACGTTCACCGTCTCCGGCTCGGGCACGAGCAGCGTCACGCTCGACCCCAGCGCCGACCTGCCGCCGGGCGTCATCTGCACGGTGACGGTCGTCGCCAACCAGGTCAGCGACGTGGACGCGGGCGACCCGCCGGACAACATGGCGGCCAACCACGTCTTCAGCTTCGGCGTCAAGCCGCGCGCCGTGGACGACAGCCGCAACGCGACGGGCAACATCCGCATCCAGACCGCGGGCCGCTCCAACTTCACCGTGCTCACGAACGACATCGGCCCCGGCCTCACCGTCACGGCCTTCGACGCGTCTTCGGCGCGCGGCGGGAACGTCGCCGTCGCGGCCGACGGCACGCTCAGCTACAACCCGCCGCCGGGCTACGAAGGCCTGGACAGCTTCAACTACACGATCACGAACAGCGCGGGCAGCGACGTGGGCACGGTCAGCGTCACCGTCGCGGGCATGATCTGGTTCATCAACAACGGCGCCGCGGGCTGCACGACCGTCTCGGCGGCCACGGGTTGCGGCCGCCTGTCGAACCCGCTCTCGACGCTCGCCTCCTTCGAGGCCGTCAACGGCAACGCGGACATACCCGCCAGCAACATCTATAACCCGGCGGCGGGCGACGGCATCTTCATCGCCACGGGCGCCGGCAACTACACCGCCCCGCTGACGCTGGAGAACAACCAGCGCGTCGTCGGGCAGGGCGCGACGGAGACGCTCACCGTCATCACGGGCGTCGTGCCCGTGGCCGACAGCGACGCGCTGCCCGCGACCGGCGGCGCGAACCCGACCATCACGAGCGCCGGCAACGGCATCAACCTGGCGCAGACCAACACGCTGCGCGGCCTGACCATCGGCAACACCGGCGGCCCGAAGATTTCCGGCAACAACTTCGGGACGCTGACGGCGGGCAACAGCGCCTCACCCGACCTGCTGCTGAACGGCACGGGGCAGGCGCTCAGCCTGACCAGCGGTACCTTCGCCGCGACCTCACGCTTCAACAGCGTGACGACGACTTCGAGCGCCGCGGCGGGCATCAGCCTGACGACCGTCGGCGGCGCGGTCAACTTCGGAAACACGAGCGTCAGCGCGTCGAGCGGAACCGGCGTCTCGCTCACCACCAACACGGCCACCCTTACATTCGCCGATTTGGACATCGCGCCCAACTCCGGCCAGCGCGGGCTGCATGCCGTGGACAACTCCGGCACCATCACCGCCACCTCCGGCACCATCAACGCGCCCAACTCGTCCGCCGTCACCATCACGCGCGCCAGCTCTACGACGCCGCTCAGCGTGGTGCTGACCAGCGTCACTTCCGCGGGCGGCACCCTCCCCGGGATCGTGCTGACAAACACCAGCGGCTCATTCGCGGTCGTGGGCAACGGCGGCACGTGCACGTCGGCGGCCTCCTGCACCGGCGGCTCCATCTCCGGCAAGACCGGCAACTCCGAGACGACGGGCACGCCCGGCGTCCGCCTCGTCAACGCGACCAACTTCCGCCTGACCCGCGTCAACATCAGCGACAACGGCCACAGCGGCATCCTCGGCGGCATCATCTCCGCCGTCGGCACCATCGACCCGAGCGTCATCAACGGCTTCCAGCTCACCTCCTGCAACATCACGGGCAACGGCGACCAGGCCACCTCGAACCCGGACGAGGGCGGCGTCGTCATCTACAACCTCGTGGGCACCAACTCGGCCGGGGCCAACCCGACCAGCATCACCAACTCCGTCATAACCAACAACCAGGAGGGGCAGGTCACGGTCGCCAACTCTTCGGCGACCGCCCTGACCAGCCTCGACATGTCGGGCAACACCATCTCCAGCGACGGGACGGCGACCGTCGCCAACCTGTTGACCTTCAGCATCCCCGTCGGCGGCAGCGCCAACATGACGCTCAACCTGACGAGCGGCACCTTCACCGGCGCCGCGCCCAAC
>DAIRFV010000480.1:0-2766 GCA_036794905.1 Pyrinomonadaceae bacterium
TGCACGAGGTCGCGCGCCGGCGGGCTGCCTGCGCCGAACGTGCCGTTGTAGTCGTCGGTCTGCTCGTCGAGCAGGTCGCCGGCGTCGGTCGCCGTGTAGGGGTCGGTGTTGGTCGTCCAGACGCGCTGGAAGACGACCCTGACATCCACGCCGAGATTCGCCTCGTAGATGCCGTCCACCTGCGTCATGATGTTGAGGATGTCGTTGTTCGTCGTCGTCGTGTTGCCGCCGTTGAGCTGGGAGTACTCGAAGTCGGCCTCGGTGGCGATGTCGACCTGCGCCTTCGGCCCGAATATCTCGTCGGCGGGGGGCTCGGTCGGGCTCGACGCCGCAGCGCCCGCGCCCGCGCCGGCGGCCTGGGCGGTGACCTTGCCGGCCAGCGTCTTCTCCTCGCAGACGGCGTCGGTCGGCCTGACGCTCGCCGAATCGTAGAAGACGAAATCCTTGGCGCCGGCCGCGGCCGAGAGGTCGCGCGCGGGCTCGACGTAGAAGGTCTCCGCGGGCGTGATGATGATGCCGCTGACCTTCTCGCCGTCGAGGTAGAGGCGGACGAACGTCCCCTCCTGACCCCGGACGCGCCCGCGCCAAGAGTTCGAGGGCGTGCGGGCCAACTCCGTCATCACGCCGCCCGCGCCCGCGGCCACGGCGCGGTAGTTCTCCGCGCGCACGTCGAACGGCTCGACTTCGAGGTCGAAGACGCCGCGCGCCGTCTGGAGCGTGACCGAACCGCCCTCGCGCGCGGAGCGGAGGACTGCGGCCGGGTCGAGCGTCAGGCTCTCGAAGCTCGTGAGCACCTGGCGAATCTCTTCGGCGGCGGGGTTCTCTTTCTGACCCGAGGCGGCGGGCGAGACGAGCATCGCGGCGGAGGCGGCCAGACAGAGGGCGAGCGCGGACAGGGCGGCGCGCGGGTACTTCCTACGATTCATGCTTCAGACCTCTACGGGGAGTCTCGAACTGTTACCTTTGGACTTCAGAGGCGGGTTAACGCTCTGGTGAAGCGGACGCGGGATTCTAGCACAGGCGAAATCGGAACCGCGAGCGGAGAGGGGGCAGGAAGGAAGTAGACAGTAGTCAGTAGACAGTAGACAGTAGAAAAAGAGGCGGCGCGCCATCGGCCCGGGCGCGCCGCTTTGTCTCACTACTGTCTACTCACCTGAAGCGCTGCCCGATCTGCTCGGTGCCGAAGGCGCCGATGCCGTTGAGGCGGAAGCTGAAGACGACGCGGTTCTCGTTACGCAGGCCGACGTTGAAGGTGAAGTACTGGCCGACGACGGAGCAGCAGTCCCAGGCGTGGCCGAGCGTGACGGTCGAGCTGATGAGCGAGGAGCTGCCCTCGCTCGGGCGGTTCTGGAAGTCGAAGAAGAAAGAGGCGCCGCCGTACAGCCCGCGGTTGCGGTCGCCGATGAAGAACGAGGGGCTCCACTGCGAGCCCTGCAACGTGCCGGGCTCGTTGCCGCGCCGGTCGTTGTACTGACTCAGGGAAGGCGCGAGCGTGATGGCGCGCGTGTAGTAGAAGGTCTGGAAGGCTTCGATGGCGCGCAGCACGGCCAGGCGGCGGCGCAGCCCGAAGCTGACGGCGAGGTCGCGCAGGCCGCCGCCCTCGCCGAGCACGTCGATGTCCGTGCGCACGTCGGAGAACAGCTCGCTGTCGGCGCGCGTCGGCGCGCGCAGGCGCGCCTCGACGTTCAGGGGCGAGAAGCGGCGCGGCACGCCCCCGTAGGTGAAGCCGGAGAAGTTGTTGATGGGGTAGAACTGGTTGCGGCGTCCGGGGATGAGCGCCCCGCCGAAGGTCGGGTCGAAGAAGTACTTCTGCCTGACCGTGACCGAGAGGAACTCGTAGGGCTGGCGCGTCAGCGGCGACTGGCTCGCGCGGAGCGCCGTGAGCTGGCCGCTCACGCGCGTGTTCGGCGGCACGGCCGGGACGGCGGCCTCCTCCTCCGTCTCTTTCTCTTCCTTCTCCCTGACTTCGGGCTCGGGCTCGCGCCGCGGCTCGCGCGGGGTGCTGTCGCCCGCGGTGCGCGGGCCCGCGTCCTCCGGGCGGACGCGCCCGGTCGCGCCCGCGCGGCGGCCGACCGATTCGGCCGAGCGCCGGAGGAAGAAGCGGTTGGTGACGCCGTACTCGATCTCGTTGGTGTCGGCGACGGCCTCGGTCTCGTCGAAGCGGATGACTTCGTGGAAGCCGTCGGAGATGCCGCCGACCTTGCGGTAGGTCAGGTAGGGCTCGACGACGTGGCGGAACCAGAAGGAGCCGTCCCCGCGGCGGAAGTTGCGCGCGAGCGCGGGCGGGCGCACGTCCAGGTTGAACTCGCCGTAGCCGCGCACCACGTCCTGCGGGAGCACGAGGCGCGTCACCGGGTCGATGGAGTTCGAGTAGTAGGTCGCGCGCAGGCGCCCCGTCAGCGCCACGCCCCAGCCGTTCCAGTCGAGCGGCAGCATCACCGTCGGGCGGAAGTCGAGCCGCTGCACGATGGACGGCGTGATGATGGCGTTCTGATTCCCCTCGGCCAGGAAGGTCGCGAGGTCTTCGATGGTCTCCTTGCGGCTCACGCCCTCGATGCTGCTGTCGTAGGAGAAGTAGACCGGCAGTTTATCCTTCAGCCACGAGACGAGCCCCGGCCGCTTCTCGAACGAGATGCCCGGCAAGGAGCGCGTGCGCACGCGCACCGAGGGGATGGAGGTGACCTGCGTGCGCGCGATGAAGTTGAAGGAGTAGGCGCCGACGTTCTTGTTGACGAAGACCTGCGAGCGCTCCTCGGGCGAGATGGC